>QHRD01000176.1 GCA_003220005.1 Verrucomicrobiota bacterium
CTGTTGCGTGATAATTTCGGCTTCGTCATGCAAGGCGTGGGAGTGGTGGTGCCGATTTTCGCGACTTACGATTCTCATCCAAAACCCGAGGCGCGTCTCTATTTTTACGATGCGATGGGTGCGCAGTTTGAAGCGACCGATTACGCGGCGACGGGGTCAGGTTCGCCCGCCGTGCGCGGCATTCTTTATTATGAGAACACCTGGGGCTCGAAGCCACTGCAACAATTGAACGAAGAGCAAGCGGTATCTATCGCGTTGCGGGCGCTTGATACCGCTGCGGAATCCGACACATCGACCGGCGGCGTGGATCGCGGCGGGAAGATTTATCCGCTCATCAAAATTGTATCGCGCGATGGAATTACGACTTTCCCGGAGAGCAAAATCGCCGCCGTGTTCAAGGAAACTGTGGCATGATCGAAGAGCCGTATCGTTGGGTCGAAGCAATCGCTAATCGCCGCGAGTACATCGAAGGGCAACTCGCTCCCGGCAGCCCGATCGCAGCACTCGGTTATCGCGAAGGGATTCTGTTTCTCACTCTTGGCCAAATGCGGCAGAAAATGTTCGAGATCTACGATCGGATCGCCATGGGTGCGATTGGCCATCCTGGAGACATCGAGCGTTTACGAATGGCTGCGATTGAACTTGCCAGCACAGAAGGTTTCACGCGCTCGGCTACGGACGTTTCGCTGCGGCGGCTGGTGCATTACTCGCTCAGCCCTGTGATGAAGACCGCGTTTGAACAGGTTTATGGGCCGCCTTACCTGGCGCGGATGCTCTTTGCGGAAGTGGGAAACCGCCCCGAAGAGGATTTGTTCTTGCGGGTGGAGTACGACGGTGAGCTTGCAAGTAACGGCGCAACCTACGCACGCGCCCGTCAGGATTTTGCGGTGCTCAGCGGAACGCAGCAATCGACGGAACTGATGGAAGCTTTTCTCAAGACGCAGCATGTGTCGGATGCAAATTTTGAAACGGCGCTCAACTGCGCGCTCGACGCATGGAGCATCGGGCACATGACTCTGCAGGCCAGCGAAGCAAAGGAACTGCCGGAGCGCGCCGCCGTTGCGAAGCATCGACAGGAACAACTGGTCGCTGCCGGAATCGAAGCGGTCTTGCTCGAACGCGATGCGAGCCGGGCAATTCGTTATCGATCGTTGTCCGATACGGAATTGCGCCCCCTGATTCACGAATAGCTTATGGAGAGAGATTTTTCCTCCGAAAAGAAAGATGAAACGAGCGCTTCGGAACACGCTAGCGTTGGCGGGCCTGTTGTTAATGATTGGGTCCTTCGCCTGGATGCAGCTTCACCAGGCTAAGAGACCCGCGCGTCCAAGAGAATCGAAAACCGCACAGCCTCCAACGACCCCGAGTCCATTTGCAGTCGTTGTTCTCGATCCCGGCCACGGCGGCCAGGACTCCGGCGCGATGTGTGGCGGCGTAATGGAAAAAGATCTGACACTCGATGTAGCGCGACGAATCGATCGGCTGCTGGACTCGGAAGGAGTCGCCACATTAATGACCCGCGTGGGAGACACCTATGTTTCGCTTGCGGATCGCGCGGCATTCGCCAACCGGTTAAGGACTTGCATTTTTGTCAGCATTCATTTCAACGAAGATAATAAGCCGGTGGCCAGCGGAGTGGAGACTTACTACGCCGCGCATCAAATCACGGCGGGTTCGTTCTTGGCTTCGTGGCTGCCTTTTCTGTGGCGGCCGCTTTCGGATTCGCCGAACACCGAAAGCCAAAATCTCGCCGAATTTATTCAGGAAGCGCTGGTGGCGCGCACCCGGGCGGTGGATCGCGGCATACAGGCCAGACAATTTTTTGTGATCGCAAACGTAACTGCGCCTGCTGTTTTGATTGAAGGAGGATTTCTCACGAATAAAGAAGACATTTCCAAACTGGCGAGCGACGACTATCGCGACCAGATCGCCGCATCTGTCGCCGACGGGATTTTGCGTTACCGCGAGGCCGCGCGCGAACGAAAGTCAGCGCTGACGACAACAGCTGGGGGAAGCGCTGAATAGGCAGAAGGGCAAAGCGTCAAAATGACGATGAAAATCAAGATCGCTGCCCTGATCTTGATTGGATCGACAATGCTGATGCGCGCGGATCAGCTGGTTGAAAGTGTGCAGCGGGCGTTGAAGGACCAGGGTTTCTACTACGGCGAAGTGACCGGTGAAATGAATGCGAACGTGAGCGCAGCCATTCGCCGTTACCAAATTCGCAACGGACTGCAGGTTAACGGCGAGCTCAACAGCGAGACGCTTCAATCGCTTGGAATAAACTCTTCTGCCGCCACGCACCCGAGAACGAAGCCTGCATCGCCCAGCCCTGCCAGGCCAAGCGAACCATCTTCCGACGAGACTGCAAACGCGAACCCTGCGCCACCGAGTCAACCTTTCGCCAACGCGCCGCAAGACCAACAAGTTTATCCTTCCAATCCGGTCACCCCATCCACTTCGGCAGGCGGAATCCTTGCCGGCACACCATTTGAAACCGCGGCTCCCGGCGTGCAACGCAATGTGATCCTCTCGGCGCAGATCGCACTGGCCCGCCGCGGCCTTTACCACGAAGAGATCGACGGCGTCTTTGGATCGGCAATGGAATTTTCCCTGCGCGCCTATCAAGCGCGCACGAGACTTCCGGTAACGGGCCGGCTGGACTTGGAAACGCTCGCCGCGCTCCAGCTATTGCCAGGATCCCGCGGGCCTGTCTTCCATCCGCCGCGCCGGCATTGGCATCCATGGCCGAACGAACCGATCCACGGTGAGTGGATTCCCGAGTAATGTGGCGCAAGTGGACGGCGCACTGCGCCGTCCGGATGCCGCAGTGCGCATCGCTACCCTTTTGGATTGTCGAAATGCATCGATTGCAGCTCGGCCCAAACTGTGCCGACGAAGATTTGCGCTTCGATGCGAAGCAGAAGCCGATCCGCATCGTCCGACACCCAGATTGTGCCACGACGAAATTTCCGGTGCGGTTCCAATTCCAAGTGCTTGCCGATGCGTTTTAGCTGCAAGTCGAGTTTGATCGCATTGTAACTGCCGGCGTGCACCGAGATTTTTTCGCGCTTGAGTACAGTCAGCGTAGCAAGATAGGCATTGGTGGCTGGGTAAACCACGACGCGATAAACACTGCGATCTCGAAGCGGCTGACTGCGCAAATAAAGCGCCGCCGAATGCAGATCGAACAGGTCTGGAAAACTAAACTGGCGAGTCTTTGTTTCGGTGGCACCGCCCTGGCCTTCCGTTCTCGTCTGAGTTACTCCGCTATTTGTGAACGCAAGATGAGTAACGATTTTTTTCGATCGATAACTTTCTGTCTGTTGAGTTTCGATGGGGTGCAATGTTTCGGCGCTGGCGGCTGCGCGATGGTTTACATCCAGCTTCCACAGCACCCGAACCAAGCCAATGGTCCGGCCCGTTCCGTCGACCTGAAACTTATCCCTGGACGGCTTTGTAAAATGGACCTCCGCAGTTGCGGCAGTAAGTCCCGACCACCCGAAATGATAAGAGGCGTGGAGAGGGCGCAGCTCGGGAAAATCTCCAGCCGGATCCTTGGTCACGGTTCCCTGCCAATTCGCTGCCAGCGAGTTGGCGCAGAACGCGAACAATAACGCAATGAAGCATTGTGCAGGAAAGTTACTTATTGTGAACATCTTCACGGCAGCTGCTGTTCTCGAATCGTCGCCATTGACGCGCCTGGTTTTTCCGTACGCAAAAATACACGCGAGTTTAGCCCGCGTGTATTTCCAAATCGTCGAACAGTGATTAGGGTTTCGCAGCTCTTGCTGGCGTGATAGAGGGATTCGCGGAAGTTTTTCTAGTCGAAGCTGCTGGCACAGCGCGGCCGGGTTTGTTTAGCGTGTCAATAATCTCGTTCGTAAAATCAACATTGTCCGGAGCGTACATCACGACAGGAACTCCATTAATGCTCATGCCCGACTTATCGAGAACAAAATCCAGATTCTTAGTCTTGACTTTCTCGATCACGACGTCGGTGATTTCCTTTACGATTCCTTCGCGGACTCGCATCAATTGTTGTTGCAATTGTTGTTCCCGGGTTTGACGGAACTCAGTGATTTCACGTTCCATGTTCTTAATGTTGGCAATCTTATCGTCACGTTCCTTTGCCGTTTGAGTTTTCTTATCCGCGCTCAGGGCCGCGGACTCAAGCTGCTTGTTCAAACCATTGATTTCGTCCAGCGCCTTTTTGTAAGCTTCCGCCCGATCGTCATATTCTTTCTTGGCGGAATTCTTGGCGTCGTTGATCTTTACTTCGGCTTCCTTGGTCTTGTTATATTCCTTAAACGCGCGCTGCATATCGACCGTTCCGATTCTCGCCGTGCCCTGTGCAAATGCAGCAACCGGAAGGGCGAGCGTCAGCGTAAAGAGTATAGGCAGAGACTTTTTCATAAAACAGCGGATACGGTGGTGGGAATCGCGTTAGACTGCAAGTGGCTATATTCGTTCAAAATTGATAACCAACGCTGAAATTGAAGTGGCCGCCGCCATGGTACCCATCGCGTAGAAGCGGATAACCATAGTCAAGGCGCATTGGGCCAATGGGCAGATTCAGCCGAATCCCGGCACCGATGTCGGAGGCAAGGTGGCTGAAGTCGAACTTCCAAGGGTCAGCATTAACAAAACCGGAATCGTAAAAGAGCGCACCGCGCGCTTTTTCGATAATAGGAAAAGTCCATTCAACCGTCAATCGAGCCATTGACTCTCCACCGATCGGTTCGCCGTTCTGCTGCGGGCCAACTTCTCGGAAGGGAAATCCACGCAGGTTATTTGCGCCGCCCAGATAAAGACGCTCATAGATTGGGACAAACGGGCCATTGCCCCACGTATCAACTGTGGCAATCTCGCCGTTGAAAAGCAGGATGGTATCCCATTTAAGAGGAAAATATTGCGACCCCTCTATGTCCCATCCATAGATTTGAACATCACCTCCCAGAAAACCGCCCGCAATATAAGGCGAATAGCTAATGCGCTGTCCAGCCCGCGTGAGCAACGGATTGTCGCGCCGGTCGAAGACCAGGCTGCCCAAAATCTTGCTCTCGGTAAACGTACCCTGCTGTTCCTGAATGGTTACGGGAGCAGTGAAGGGCACGTTATAGATGTCGACGTTCTGTAACTGGTACCCCAGGCTCGCGTACATAAAAGAAGTAAGCGGTTTGCGGATCTCGAATGAGAAGCCGTAATTGCGTTGGCTGTAGTCAACGCTCAAATAATCCGCCTCTGAGTAGAAAAGCGAACCGCTCAGCGACAATCGCCGGTCGAGGAAGTACGGCTCAACGATGTTAAGAAGAAAGTCTTTTCGCTGAGTACCGTACTGGACGCGCAACCGGAATTTCTGACCGCCGCCAGTAAAGCTGGGCCAGTTTAACAAATCGAAATTACCCTGGGTCAATTCTGCGAACCCCACCAATTGATCAACGGTGCTAAAGCCCCCTCCAAAACTGAGCGAGCCGGTTCGTTTTTCCTGCACCAGAATCGTCAGGTCCTTGCGACCAGGCACATCTGTCTCTTCCGGGTAGGTCTCGACTTTGGAGAAATAGCCGAGATTCTCCAAACGTTTCTTCGTCGTGTCTGCCCGTACCGTGTTGAAGACATCCCCGGGAGCAACGAGAACTTCCCGGCGAATAACCTTGTCCTTCGTGCGCGTGTTCCCCTCGATATTGACCCGATTCAAATATGAGCGATCGCCTTCCTCAATCTTGTAATGCACATCAACTAGGGCAGGACCGGCGGGGATGCTTTCCGGCGTGACGACCAGATCGACGTATCCGCCGCTGCCATAAGCATCGGCCACCGCCTTTGCGTCGTCGTGCAACTGCTTCGGTGAATACACGCTGCCGTTCTTCATTTTCAGCAAGGCGCGAATAGTTTGTTCCTTTGCCACTGTCTGTCCTGAAATGGCGAGGTTGCGTACGTGAAACTGTGGACCTTCCGCGATTACGATCGTAATGGTGAGCTTGCCCTTTGCGTTGCGGTCCCGACGCACATCTTTGATTTCCACGTCGATGAAGCCGTGGTCTTGATACAACTCCCGCAGACTGTCTAGATCCTGTTGAAGTTGTGCCTCGTCGAGCCGGCCGGATTTATCAAGAAAGGCGACGATCGTTTGGCGCTTCGTTTTCATCTCCTTGCGCAGCCGCCAGGTGCTGATGTGCGCGTTCCCCTCGAAATTGATCTGGGCCACAGCGCCTTTCACTCCTTCGCTCACGGTGTAAAGGACCCGCGCGGTCCCATGGCTCGCGTCAATTGGTTCTATGCGGAATTGCACGCTGACATCCGTGAAGCCATGCGACTGATAAATTTCGATGATTTTTTCGCGCGCTTCTTCCAAATCCTCTTCTTTGATCGGTTGATTGAGCTTCAATTTGATTTCTTTGCGTAGTTTCGTCGCTCCAATCCGCTTTGCTCCTTCGATTACAATTTCTCGCGCGATCAAACGCGTCTGCACCTGGACGATTACCTTGACCCCGTCGCCCAGCGGCTCACCAAAGATGCGAACGTTTTGGACGGCGCCGCTTTTGTAAAGTGCCTCCACATCTTGTTCCACGGTAGCGTCGTTAAATGGCTGGCCCACCTTTGTCCGCATGTACGCCAGAATCCGCTCCTTGCTCACCGTGGCCGGGCCGGTGTACTCGACATCGATTGCCCGGATGATGGGACGAGGCGGAGCCGCCTGCGGAGCTTGCTGGGGTATTTGGGACCCAGGCTGCTAATCGCGGGGGGCGCATCCAGCCAGAAAAATGTTTCATAGGTTAAGAGGCGCGATCCCACGCAAACACACCCACGCAGGACAGGCGGCTATATCGGAAAGAAGATGCCAATCGTCAAGGCGAGATTTTCACACTGATGGACGCCCTGCGGCGGCGTCCGGACGGCGCAGCGCGCCGTCGCTTCCAGTTTTAATTTAAAAGTTCGTACCAATTATTCCGGCGCCGCGGTTCGTAACCGGCATTATGAATGAGCGATTCGATCTGTGCGGCGTTCAATCGAAACGTTGTCCCTGCGCTGCTTACCACATTCTCTTCCATCATCACCGAACCGAAATCATTCGCGCCATATTTGAGTGCGATCTGCCCAATGTCCGGGCCTTGCGTCACCCAGGAACTTTGCACGTTCTCGATGTTGTCCAGGAAAATCCGGGCCAGTGCTTGTGCCCTCAAATATTCAGCCACCCCCGTCGGGTACTCCACCTTTAGGACCGTGCGCTGGGGCTGAAAAGTCCAGCAAATGAATGCCGTGAACCCGCCGCTGCGGTCCTGTTGTTCGCGAACCCGTCGCAAATGCTCGATCCGATCTTCGATCGTCTCCACGTGGCCGAACATCATGGTCGCGCTCGATTTCAACCCCAGTTCGTGCGCGACCTGCATCACCTCCAGCCATTCGTCGCTGTTGATTTTCAGTGGCGAAATTTTCTGTCGCACTCGGTCCACCAGAATTTCACCGCCGCCACCAGGGATCGAACCAAGTCCCGCGTTTTTGAATTCGGAAATCACTTCACGCAGCGGCATCCGGAAAGTTCCCGCGAAATGCTGGAACTCCGGCGGACTGAACCCGTGAATATTGATGTGCGGATACTTTTCGCGGATGTGATGCAGAAGATCGATATACCAGGCGAACGGCAATTTCGGATGATGCCCGCCCTGCATCAGGATTTGCACGCCGCCCACGGCGGAAAGCTCATCGAGCTTTTGATCGATCTGCTCAAAGCTCAGGACGTAATGATCCTCATCGCGCTCCGTGCGATAAAACGCGCAGAACTTGCAGTAAACGTTGCAGACGTTCGTGTAGTTAATATTGCGATCGACGATGTAGGTCACGATCTCGCGTCCGCGTCCGCTGTAACTCTTCGCCTTTGCCAAATCGCGTCGGGCATTGGCAAGCATACCAAGTTCTTCCAGTGGCCAGCCGTACAATTCCAGCGCGTCTTGGGTCGAAATCCGTGCGCCTGCGAGGATTTTTTCAGTCAGCGCATCTCGGTTTATTGAGACCATCGTGGCGCAATCTTAGCCGCTTCTGGCGGATTTCGCACGCACGTTCATTTGCGGTAGGGCGCGACCGCCGGCCGCGCCGGTATCCTAAAAAATTTTGCGGACGGCTCGGCGATCCGTCCCTACCATTTGGAAATGAGTCGAGCGGTCGCAATCATTGGCGCGGGCGTGACTGGTCTGACCTGTGGTGTTGTTTTCGCCGAACGCGGGTACCGGACAGCGATCTTCGCGAAAGAAGTCGGGCAGCAAA
>QHRD01000031.1 GCA_003220005.1 Verrucomicrobiota bacterium
CAAAACAAATTCAGAGTACGTAATCAGAGTGTCCGATGATGAGAAAACGGTTCTAATTAATTGGAGTGCTCCAGGGGAACAATTGAGTGGAGCTGACTTTCAAGCCTCATGCATACGAGTCGGGGGCACGCTTACCTGGAACCTTACGCAAATTGGCGAGAACCCGACGTGGGTTTGTACAGACACGTTGCGAATGAATGCGGACGGCACTGTCAGTTTCGTTCGAAATGGAAGATGGATTGCTGGCGATTATCAAGGCATCACCTACAACAATACCGGCACATTCTCGCGGCAGGGCGCTTCGTCGGGATTTTCAGTTCGGCAAACGGCTGCTAGTTCGCAACCGACACCTGACGCTGCTGCTTCTCAAACGAGCGGCATTCCAGTCGCGAAGCCCGTGCCGAACAGGCCTGGCTATGTTTACGACCCGTTTGATCCCAACACAAAGATCATCCTCGATTGTAGAGGCAAAGCTTCCGGCACGAAACTTAAAGATCCGTTTTCAGGAAAATTATTCATCGTTCCGTGAGAGGAATCTCGTTAGATCGACATGAAACCCGTTGCGCAAATTTGCTTGATCTGGTCGGTGCTGTTCGTCACCGCGCAGCGACTTCCCGCGCCTATTGTCGAAGAAACTCCAAAGCCCGCGCCCGAGCAATCAGCCAAGCCGAAAGCTAAACCGACTAAGCCAAAAGCGAGCGAGAGTGCAGAAAGTCCGAGAAGATCGCCTTTTGTAGCATCAAAAAATGCGCCAGCATCGGATCGTAAATTATTTTGGATTCCCCAATCACAAATAACAGCGACCGCTACGAGTCAACACCCGGGCTACGAGGCAAGAAATGCCGTGGACGGCGATACCAATACAATCTGGCATACACCGTTTGGATTATTTGGTCCGGAGATATCGCTGCCGCAGTCAATCATATTGAATCTAGGTGGAGCTTACAATGTCAGCAGACTGCGATATTTGCCTCGGCAGGACAGTGGATTTGGGAGTCTGAATGGAAATATTTTGACTTACAGAATCTACGCGAGCACGGATGGAAATAACTTTACTCAGATAGCAGCAGGTAACTGGTCAGATGACCACGCTGAAAAGAACACGACGTTTGGACCGACTCGTGCGTCTTATTTGCGACTGGAAGCGGTAGCGGCACACGGTGGACATGCCTCGGCAGCTGAGTTGAATGTAGCCGCGACGCAATGAGGATTTCCTTACCGATTAATCGAAGGACGTGCTTTTTAATTGCTACGCTGCTTGTTGTCACCGCGCATCATGTCCCGGCGCCGATCGTCGAAGAGGAAAAACCGACTCCTGCGCCTGCTTCCAAGGAAGAATCCAAGCCCAAGAAAACGCGACCGAAATCGAAAAGTGTCGAGACCGGATCAAGGGCCAAATCGTTATCGAAATCTTCTCAAACGCTATCGCTACAAGGCCCTGCTCGTTTTGCCGGAACATGGAGCGGCATGATTAATCAAGGAGTTCTGGGCGATATTGCGATATCGCTCATTATCAATGCCACTGGAACTTCGGTTCAGGAGACGAGCAAAATTGGAACCTTCGCGTATCCGGCAGCAATCGGTGGTAACACGATGACATGGAAATCGGGATGGCTTAGCGAGATCGGTTGGACGTTTACGCCCAACAACGATGGGAAAACGGCAGTTGTAACCGCGACATCCGCCTTCGGAGTCAACGGCTCGGCAACTTTCCAAAGACGATGAGCCGTCAAATACGTCGAACAGTTCGGGTATTGCTTGCTATCGGTATGCTCATCGTGTCGGCACATCGATTACCTGCTCCAATTGTCGAAGAAACACCGACACCAAAACCAAAGGCGAAGTCGTCGCGAGCTTCGGCCGAAAACACGCCGAAGAAGTCGGCTGCGAGCAAACCAGCGTCGACAAAAGTCTCCTTCGCGGGCACCTGGACGGGAACGGCCAGTGGTAGAATCAATCAGGCGGTCTTCGGCCAGACATCATTCTCATCCAATTACAAAATTCAAATTTCCGCAGATGAACGGATGGCAGATTGGACCTCATCTGCCTGGATCTTTGCAAAGTTCCAAGCACCGGTGCAGAAAAACGGCAGAACTTTGAGCTGGACAACGGAAAGAAATGACATCGCCGGCGCGACGACGGTTAATTGCCGTTTGGAAATGGAGAGCAACGGAGCAGCTAGGTACTCGGAAAGCAGTGGTTTGGTGAACGGTATCTTTAAAGGCGCCGGCTACGAAATCAGCGGCATCCTCATTCGACAATGAAGACAATCAGACCGCCATTTTCCATCGAGTTTCGGCACGATAGGCGCAGAACACCATGACTTTGCGTTTAACTTCCCGGGACCGTACGCGGGAATCTAGCAAGGCGCGATTAATTGCGGGCTCTGTGGAAACATCGAACATCGGGTTATTATCGACGACGCGCAAAAAACTATGACTGTATCCAAGCGAAATAGTTTGTGCGGATCGAGTGGCACGGCCACCGCGTCAATCGGTCCGGAGGGTATCACCGCTCAATTCCCCGGGCTGAATGGAAGATGGTCGCTCCTGCCGGATGCCGGCGGCAAAACCGCTCGGGTGAGGCTGGTCGGTTTCATGCTGGACAGCTCTGCCGTTTTCACACGCGAACAATGAAGGATTGTAGATAGGCCTTTCGTCGCCATGCGCTCGCACCGCGGCTACAACTCTGCGACCAGCAATCCAAAAGGCACGTGCGGCGATTGGTTGTCGCTACCGCGGGATCTCTCGTAAGCAAGGTCAGGTCATCAGGGATCTACGTAAGTGTAGCGCACATGCTGTGTTGGGCGCTCAACCAGATAAGTTCGCTCTTCGCACCGCGTGGTTCGCGTGTACTCGGTCGTCTGCCGATATTCGACGGTGCAGCTGTAGTAATCACGCGTGGTCGAGCAGATAGGCTGCGACCGTTCTACGGGGACTTGGTAGACAACGGAGGTTGGACACACGTAGCGAGTTTCGCAATCACCGGCAACCGCGCAGCTGGCAAAGAAGCTTATCCCAAGCGAATAGATGATGGATTTGATAAACTTTGTTAGCATAAATATTCCTTTCCTTTATTCCGGGCTCACGCGCTGAAACCACTCCAGCGAATCGCTCGGTTTTGGCCATTTGGATGGCATTTTGTGTGCCAACGGCTCCCTCGTTCGCTGTGCTCTCCCGAAGACGCATTTTATGCTGGTCTTTGATCGATAGATGGCACACGATTTGCCACCTTCGATCAAAGTATGAAACGAGACATCTTATTCGCGGCAATCTTAACGAGCGTGATAGCGCAGGCCGGATTGGCCGAACACGAAGTCTATCCTGAGAAAAAAGTGCCGTCGGAAGAGCAAATGAAACTGGACGTGCAGATCACTGAGCTCGGAACCATGCGCACGTTGCTGCTTCTGGATCCGCAGGCGATGCCGATCGAGAAATTAATTGCGCAGCGTCTCACAGAAGTCGATTTCCGTGTTTTTCCATCAGCGCAGGCGGTAGAAGAGCGCGTTTCATCGGCGCAAATGCGCGAGATTGGAACTGAAAACAAGGCCGATCTTGTTTTGTATGCCACGGCAAGCGTGCGGCAAAAGAACAGCATGGGCGAATTCCAGCTCTTTGAAGGCGAAGCCACCGCGCAAATCTTCAGCCCGGTCTCGGGTGAAATGTTCGTGAGTCAGACAAATCGCGCCCTGGGCACGCGCAGCGTTGATGAAGTGGAGGCTCAGCGTTCCGCCGTTGAAAAAGCGGTCGATGAAGCGACGCAGGAAGCAATCAATCGCGGATTGAAAAAGGTGTATAAGACAATTGTCCATCGGGCGATTGTCACCAACGTGAAGGATTACGATCGGGTATTGATCATCATTGCTTACATGGAGAAGATGAAGGGCATCTATCACGTGCGGCAGCTTTCCTTCGACCCAAAGACGCACGTTCTGGAGTTGGAGATTATTGGGGCTCCGCGTGCGGAAAGCGAATGGCGCGCTTACCTGGATCGAATGCCGCGTACGCGCGTAGTTGTAAAAGTAAAACCAATCCCGGAAGTCCACCGGGGAGGGAAGCAGTACCCATCCTGGTTTCATCCCTCTTAACGGTGCGATGAATTCAAAGGAGACGATCATGAAGAAATGTGTTCAAATTCTGTTGTTTGGATTTCTCGTAGTGGGCGCCGCAGCGGCGGCAGAGAAGGCGTTACCGAAATTTCGGGAGGTCGCCATCCCAGAGGGATCAGACCCAGACTTGGCTAAAGAAGCGGGAAACAGAGCCATCAAGGCATTGTTAACTGACTTTTTTCAGCGGCGTGACATCCAGATCAGGCGATTTGCCGTTCTGCCAATGCAGCAGGATGTGGACGGCGGCTACTTTACCGATCAATTTCGCAACCTGTTTTCGACTCAAGGCGGGAACAATGGGTTCGAGTTGTACACGCGAATGGATGATGACTGGAATATGTTGCTCAAAGAAATTGCCTGGGGACAAAGTTATGCCGACACGATGGACCCTTCCACAGTGCAAAAGTTTGGCCGGATTCAAGGCGTGCAAGGTCTAATCATTCCCCGCATCAACGGCGTTACCAAATACCGCGATGACGACGTGAAGGTGCGTTTCAGCATGCAAGCCTTTGAGGTTGAGACTGGAAAACTGATGTGGGGCGAAGAAAAGATTGCCTACGGCAAGCGCAGTAATGTTGAGGGAGGATTCTGGTCGTCCTGGGACAGCGACAAAACAAAATGGACTGTCATCGGCGTCGTTGGTGTGATCGCGTTATTGATCCTTATTCGAGTGATCAGAGCCATCGGGGCGGCCGCGCGACCGCGGTGACTTTGGCGTTTTAGATTATGGATTCCGTTCGGCGCATGAGCCTTCCGGGAAGCAAACACGCTCGTTTCGGTCGCTATGCCT
>QHRD01000177.1 GCA_003220005.1 Verrucomicrobiota bacterium
TGAGAAACCCCATTCTCGGCCACGATCCCCGGTGTTCTCTTTTTCAAAGAACCAGTTCATGGACCATTCGACGCGCTCGAAGAATTCCTGAGCAAGGAGCAAACGAACTTCGTACGCGTCTGGGACTTTGGGCGGGCCGCTCTCTTCTTCTTCTCCTCCGCCGGGAGGCGGTGGAACTTCTTCGTGTCGAATCGTGCCGACACCGAATTTGTATTCGGCGAAGATAGTTGGGTTGAGTGGAATCTTGTTCCAATCAGCAAGGGCCCATCGTGCCTCCAGACTCACCGTCTGCGCGCCGCCGCCACCGTTAGATCGCTCGAGCCCTGTCTCCGCGGCAACGTTAAAACGATAGGGCAAACCCATTTCCACCTCTTGAGTGAACCGATAATCGGGTGGCCCGTGGCGGAATCCAGTGCCCTCAAAAAGTTCGCCGAAGAAAAATGACCATGGCGGCAATACATAGGCATTTACTACGTTAGAGAAACGGCTGCGCGAAAGTCCAGGAGGCGCGCCGTAGGCGCTGGGCACTTCCTCGGCGGTCACGACAACCGCTTCCTCGGTCGTTGCCGTTTGCGCGGGAAGCGAATTCTGGACTACAAAAAATAGAAAACCCGCGCAAGCGGTTAGCGGGATGCGATGGAGCAGCCGAACTCCGGAGAAAAAGAATGTATTCGTCATAGCCCGCGCATCATTACAAGATTGTAATGAATAGCAAGCTAAATTTTCAGAAGAAATCGCGCCACAGGCCTATGAAAAGGCGCCGTCGCTATTGCTATCGAAGCGGGAATGTCAATGTGATCGTCGTGCCGCGACCTAGCTCGCTGTGAATGGTCGCGGAACCTCCGTGGAGATCGACAATTGATTTTACCAAAGCCAGACCAAGGCCTGCCCCGTCGGAGCCGCGCGATGACTCCGCGCGGTAAAATCGATCGAACACACGGGGCAAATGTTCTGAAGCTATTCCACAGCCATTATCGCTGACTGCAACTTCGAAATCGCCGTCGTGTTTGGACAGCGCAATTTGAATTGAACCGTTCTCGGGAGTGAAGCGCAGCGCGTTGTCGAGCAGATTTCCCACTGCGCGCTCAAACAGATCGGGGTCGGCATAAATCTGTCCTTCGCCGCTACAACTGATCGTGACCTGACGATCGTCCGCGATGGCCTGATAAAACGCTGCAATTTTCTCCACGGCCTTGCGCGCATCGAATCGTTTCTGCTGGATCGGTTCGCGCTCGGCGTCCACTCGCGCAACGAAAAGCAAATTGTCCACGATTCCGGAGAGCCGTTCGCATTCGCCGATAGTGGACTCGAGCGTCTCGCGGTACTCGCCGGCCGTGCGATCCCGCGTTAGAGCCACCTGCGCTTCGCCCATCATATTTGCAACTGGCGTTCGCAGTTCGTGTGCGAGATCGGCTGAAAACTGAGAAAGCCGCGTAAAGGAATCGTCGAGGCGCTTGAGCATATCATCGAATGCGATGGCGAGCGGCCGGAGTTCCCGCGGCCAGTCAGCAGGTGCAATCCGTTCCTTCAGGTGCGTCGGATCAACGCGTCCGAGCGATCGCGTCATTTGTTCGAGGGGTTGCAGCCCGCGTCTGGTGACGATTATTGCAATGAAGACCGCCGATAGCACGCTGCCTGAAAGGAGTATGACAAAGAGAGCGGCGAAGTCTCTTTCCACTCGCTCATCGCTCGACCGGTCCTGTGCCACCTGAAACGTGTAAGCCTGGGCGCCGGATTTTTCGTTCAATGTGATAAGAGAAAACAGTTTCGCCGCTGTCCGATACCGTTTCGGGCTCCGAACAGCCAATGCCAAAGTTTGCCCGGCCGGAAAAATCTCCGGCGGAAGTAACTGGTCCATGCCCGGTGTTTCTGCATAGGTGCGGCCTTGCGAGTCGAGTACCCTGATCCAAAACGCAGGATGCTCGCCTCCGCGGCGAGCGTTTAATTCTTCGGCAAACGCGTTCGGGACGCGCTCGTGGAAATCGGCGCTCAGAGCGGAAATTTTGTCGGCCAGCACAGCGTTATCTTCGGCGGATGCGTGTCGGACAACGAGCGAGTAAAATATGCCGAGGCCTAAGGCGAGCAAGAGCACCGTCGCCACAGTAAAAAGCAGAATAAGCCGAGAGGCGATGGAGCGGGGTTTATTTTTGTAGCCTGTCATGTTGAGCGAAGCGAACACCTCTGGCTATTTCTCGTGGGAATCGACACAGACAATAATCAGAGATTCTTCGCTCCGCTCAGAATGACATTTCAAGATTCCTTTACGTTATTCGGTTCTCGCGTGCTATGAGAATATAACCGACGCCGCGGATGGTGTGGATGAGTTTGGTCTTGAACGGATCGTCCACCTTTGCCCGCAAACGGCGCACAACGACGTCAACCACGTTGGTGTCGGTTTTGAATCCAATGTCCCACACCTGTTCTGCAATCTCGGCGCGCGATACCACTTCCCCGGCTGAGCGAACCAGATGAGCGAGCAGAAGAAATTCCTTCGGGGTGAGATTGAGCGGAGTCCCAGAACGCGTTGCCTTGTGTCGTCGCATGTCGATCTCCAGATCATCGATGCGTAACCGTTCCGCTTGTCGCTGAGGAGCGCGCCGCAATACCGAACGCACCCGGGCGAGCAATTCAGAAAACGCGAACGGCTTGACCAGGTAATCGTCTGCGCCCAGTTCCAGTCCTTTGACACGATCGCGCACACTGTCGCGCGCGGTGAGAAAAAGGATCGGCGTGCGGACCCCATCGCCCCGGAGCTCCGCGACCACTTCCCAGCCGTCCTTATGTGGCAGCATGATATCGACGATAAGAAGATCAAATTTGGTCGCGCGCGCTTGCTCCAGGCCCGTCTCGCCATCGCGCGCAAGATCGACTGCGAAGCCGGCTTCGCGGAGTCCCTTGGCCAGGAAAGCCGCTGTTTTCTTTTCGTCTTCGATAACGAGAATCCGCATTGCGAAAAGTGCGACCTCCTTTGAGTCGCCAACGCTACTGCTGCTGCGAAGAAGGCGCTGCAATCACCAGCCCGGCCAGCAGAAATGTGATAGCCGCTGAGAACAAGCAATAGCGGCAGTACGCGTGCAGCACAAACGCCTGCACATACAAAAACCAAAGCGTGGCCAGAAACATCGCAACGATAATCGGAATCAGAAGTGTCCGCGCGCGCGCATAGCCGGACGCTGCGAATGTAGCCAAAGCGAATACACAGAAGTAAGCCACCGCGCCAAGTAAAGCCACCGGAATGCCACGCACCTTCGAATACGAACTGCCCAATACCCGGAAACAATCCGGCGAGCCTCCGCAGCTGAGCGTCTCACCAGTAAATGCCTGCACGCTCAAATAAGTTGCATCCGCCAGACCGGCCAGTGCAACGATCGCCGCAACGATGTAAAGGATTTTGCGAAATCGCGATACGGTCATGGTGAGAATGATGAAGGAACAGCGAAGGACGAATGATAAATGACGAAGGAAACCCGAAGCCCGAATGGCGAAGAACCGACGACACAATCGTTCGTCATTTGGTCATTCGTCCTTCCTTCGGGTTTCGTCATTCGGATTTCGTCATTTGACGACATTTCTTATTCCCGTCGATTCGCGTGTGTCCGCCGTAGCCTCCGCGAAGGCGGATAATTCGTGGGACAATCACGCGCCACTTTTCGATTTTTCTTCCAGCGCAGCATTGATCGCGGCGCGGACGCCCTCTGGGTTTTTGTTCTTGGGGTCCACTGGCTGGTTGTTGATGAAGAATGTCGGAGTCATCGTTACTCCAAGGGAATCGCCGCGCGCATGATCGGAATCGACTCGTTCTTTAGCTTTTTCGCCGTCCATGTCCTTTTTGAACTGATCAAGATTAAGCCCGATCGTTCCCGCATAAGATTCGAACAATTCCCGCGTATTCGGAGCATAACTCCAAAACACTTGTTCTCGATACAACACATCGTACATCTCCCAGAAACGTCCTTGCATCCCGGCGGCTTCGGCGGCCAGCGCGGCCTCGCGAGCGTGCTCGTGTGCCGGAAGTGGGAAGTTCCGAAAGACAATGCGCAGGCGCGAATCGTACTCCTTCAGGAGCTGCGCAGTAAAAGTAGCGAAGCTGCCACACGGCGGGCACTGAAAATCGCCAAACTCTTCCAGTGTCACCGGGGCATTTGGGTTGCCGCGGATGTGCGGTGATTCGGCGTCAGCCGTTTCCAAGAGAGCGTTGTTTTCAGGAATAGGCCGGAGCTGGAGTTGCTGTCGCTTCGCGCGATAAAGCATCGCTCCGCCTCCAAGCGCGATCAAAGCGACCGCGGCGACAATTACAAAAGGCAAATAGCGTTTCATGGAATAGCCGAAGAGCGAAAAACTTCCGCGCAACGAATAAATCGTCAAGTCGGTTCCGGCTCTAACCACGAATGAACACGAATGTATACCGAGGCGGAGAAGAATTGCCCGCGAATCACACCAATGAATGCGAATGATCGAACCGATTTTTAACAGAAAGAGAGGAAGGAAACGAAGGTCCGAAAATCCGTTTCAACCTTTGGTTTCTTTGCTGACTTCTGTAAAAATTTCTGCGATGGATTCGAATTCGCGTTAATTCGCGTGACCCGCGGACAGGCGTAAATTGTTGCATGCGATTTGGATTTTCAATCATCTTTGGGCTCATTTTTATGGCTGCGTGCGTTTATGCCACTCCTTCCGGAGCAGAAACGGGTATCGAAGGAGTAATTACAATTAGTCCGGCTCAGGCGGGGCCGGTCAGAGATGATAGTCCTGCGTCGAGGCCACTCGCCGATGTTCCTTTCGCTGTGGAAAACGAAAAGGGCGAGGTGAAATCATTCGTCACTGACCAGCAGGGCCATTTCAGGACTTCGGTGCCACCTGGACATTACAAAGTTTCCATAAAGGGAAGGAAAAGCAGCATCGGCCGCTTCGGACCGTTCGAGGTTGACGTTGTCGCAGGCAAAATGACCCAAGTACAGTGGAACTGCGACTCCGGTATCCGGTGACACGGTGGCGTCAAAGCAGTCGCGCGTGAATTTCGAAGGGGACTAGCTTTGCCCGCCGTAGCCTCGGCAATGCGATCCAGTATTCGGTAATCGCTGCCTGAAGCGATGCCGAGGTCGAACGCGACCTCCCAAACTGCGCCGAGGCTACGGCGGGCAGGCCGGGCGCATTGGCCACTGCGGCTATGCCGCGTGATATCTGCGCCTTGGGCGAGTTTCAGCTGTCATCGTCTTTCGCCACGGCGAATCTTTGATCGGAGAAGCCGATCCACCACTGCCGCCAAGCAGGTCGATTAGAACTGCCCGCAGGCGGGGAACCCGCGAATTGGTTTCGCGAGTTCCCGCCTTAAGGGTTCCAATTTACGCTACGGCCGAGGCCTTGGTGTTATGCGAGGCCTTGGAGTAGGAGTAACCCGCGGAGCTATCGTAGCCGTCGGCGTTGGTGTGGAAGTTGCCGTAGCCGTAGCAGTAGCAGTAGCCGTCGCTGTTGGCGTAGCTATTGGCGTAACTGTCGCCGTAGCAGTCGCTGTCGCCGTAGCCGTTGGGCTGGCTGTCGGCGTTGCGCAAGGCGCAAACAGGGCCACATCGTCTATCCACTGGCCGGTGGTGTCGCCAGGAGGATTGAAGCCATCCTGGTGCACCAGAAACTTGATGCGCACCGTCTGTCCCACATACGGCGTCATATCCACTGTCACGTTGGTATAGTCCGCGGTATCACACAGGTGGTAGATCGTCTGCAGGATGTTGCCGTTGCTATCAGTGATGTAAGCATCCTGCCAGTCGAACGATATGCTGTCATTGGTGCAGTCCTTGTGCCAGAAGCTCAATGTGGCGCTGGCAGGCACCGGCCCGAACTGCTGATAGAACGAGCTGTCTCCCAGCGGCTCGTTATCGTTCTCCTCGCAGTGGGTATTTTGTTGCGGGTTGCCACCTGCGAACGCGGCATTATTTCCGGTGTGTGGGCTGTCGGTCCCGACTACCGGATCGTTGACGTGACCATCAATGACCCATGGCGGGAAGCTGCCGGTCTCGAATCCGCCGTTTTGGATTATCCCGGTATCGCAGACGCTTCCCACGTAGTTATATTGCCCCGAGAAAGCCTCGTTAGGATTGCATCCACCAGCTGTGATCGATCCGCCGGCAATGCTCGCCGTGAACTGGCCAGAGAAGATGCTGGTGAAATGGATATGGAAGGTTGTGGTTGCACCGGAGACATCGACTCCCGTGACCGTGGCGTTGATGCCGGTGAGCGTAAGATCGCTTGCCGACACCGAGCTTGGATCAACAGCCTGGTTCCAGTTCACGGCTAAGTCTTGATCCCCTGGTCCCGTGAAGGTGCCGCCAACAGGCGGGTTCGTCGTAGTCACCATTAACGGTGTTACGGCATAACAGAAGGTGCACAGGAATTCGACGTTAGCCAAGCCGTCCGATTGGCGATTAAATGCGCCCGCAGGAATATGCATCGTGTTGGAGCCGAGCACCACCGGCGTACTGTTGAAGTGGAAGGTGATCGTCGTATTCTGATTACTTAACTGATCCGAGTCCGCCGGAGTTCCGTTCACCGTGAAATCGGTCGGCTGGACCGTTGTCGGATCTACAGCGTCGGTGAGGTTCATTACAAAGTCGACTGGCTGCGTGTTGACGACGCTGTTGCAGGCCGGAGTACTGCTGGCCACACCAAAACCCGGCGTCACGAAGTTGACGAAGACATCCTGTTGCGAGGTGTTGCTGATAAGCACCCGTCCATCGGTCCAGCCGCCGATGGTCGCCGCCCCGTTGGAGCTGTGATAGTCGTAGTCGCCCTCGTAGGTCGACTGGATAGCGAAGTCGGGCTGTGCAGGCAGCGGGCTTAGCGCCCGGCCGACCATGTCATCGGGCTGCCAGGTCGCGCCGTTATCAAGCGAGACCCGCCCCCAGCGTCGGTAGCAATTCTGCGTCGGCGAACCGACAGTGCAGTTCAGGTCGTTGCCGCTGTTCACTTCGCGCTCGTCGTACCAACTGGCGAAAAGTGCCCCGGTCGACGTCGACGTCAGCGAGGGCTGCCATTGCATGGCCGTGCCCGTGTCGGTGTTTAGCTTGACCGGCGTGCCAAAGGTCAGCCCGGCGTCGGTCGAACGGATGTAGTAAACGTCACCGTGATCGGTCGCGCCGCTGCAGACCGTGTTCTGGCCGCAGCACGCGTAATCGAGGCTGACCACGTTGCCGTTGACCGCCGGCTCGCCCCATCCCATGTGCCGCCAAATCGTGGAGAAAACCAGCGCGAAATAGCCGCTAGTGGACCGGCCCGGCCCCTGGCACGAGCCAGCGTTGACCCCGCCGTTCCAAGTCGCGCCACCGTCGGTCGAGCGGTAGACTTTATTGATGCGGGTGGTCAAGCCACCGCCGCCTTCGTCCATCGACGCCACGTACACGTTGCCACCACCTTGCAGGTCGCCGGTGATCTGAATGTCGCGGATGAAGGTCGAGGTCACGTTCACCGGCGTGCTCCAGGTGGTGCCGTTGTCCGAGTAAGTCACCTGGATTTGCTCTGATTCAGCGAAGTTGTTTAAGGAGACATACATTCGTCCGTAGTGAGGGCTGGCCGCGTTGTTATCCACCCACATGCTCTCGCGGTCGTCGGAGCTGCCGTTGTGAGCGCAGGCACCGGGGGTCCAGGTGACGCCGTTGGGCGAGGTCCAGAGGCCGATGCCTTGGCCGCCGCAGCCGGTTGCCAAATCGCCGGCAAACCACATGTTCAAGTGCGCATTGTACACCACAATCGGGTCGCCGAAGTTGGTGCCGTGGCCGGAGCAGAGCGGGTTGGGCGAGATGCGGGTGAAGGTGGCCCCGTTATCGGTCGAATAAGATATGCCGCTGTAGCAGCCGCTGCTGCCAGGCGAGGCGTTGTAGTTGACCACCCAAGTGTTGTTAGCGCCGCCCCATTCCATGCTCTCCGATTCGGTGACGCTCGGATAGCTGTAGGGTTCTGGGACAACGACATCAACGTCGGGGCCGCCGATAAACAAGGGCGCTGGCAGCAGGTCCTTGGTCCACTGGGAGAACCCGTTGGCGAAGAATCCGCCGCTGGTATCTGAATGTCGTGGTGAGAGACCGCAGCCGATCATGATGAGTCCGGCACGAAGGTTCTCTTGTCTATCGATGCCTTTCTCATAGACAGTGGAACAGTCGAACCCTGGAGGAAGCAGTTGAAGGTTGACTGCGGCGGGAGCCTTCTGCTTCGCTTTCGCGACAGGAGCGCCGCGTCCGAATGGATTAGCGGCGAACAGCGCCAGCGAAAGCCCGGTGACACAGATCACCGACGCGATCAAAATGCGCGGATTGAAGTAGGCTGTTTGTGAAGCGGATTTCTTTTTCATGGATGATGATGATGTGGATGAATTTGAGTGTGAAATGTCACTTTTAACGAAAATGCCAGCGACGCGTCAACACTTTTTTCTATTTTTTCTTTTTTTTAACCACGGATGGACACGAATAGCTTCGCCTCGCTGAAGCGTTAAACCGTTAAACCGCTGAAGCGGTAGCACGCCACAGACGCCGTTCCCGCATCGCCGATTCCCCGTTTCGCCTATTCGCCAATCCACCTGTGATTTCCCCGGGTTTATTGGATGCGTGAATAAATAGCAAGCTTTTTCTTAAAAATTTTTTCCGCGAAACGCGTCGCGCGAAAGGGCGCTTGTAAATTCTTACTTTGCGCGCACTGCTCTGAAGGTGCCGTGTTTGGATGGCCGGTCGCCCACCTGCGGAGAAAATTCCGTCTCGCCGGTGATCAAATCAGGTGTTTCAAATTTTCCTTTGCACACCAACGTTCCCGCGTCGCGTCCGACGTTGCCGAGGAGAAATTCAACCGGACCGGAAAACGTGACGGCATTTCCTTCCCCTCGGGACCACTTCGCCTCCGAAGACGTAGCGGACCCCCAAACCTTCGCTCTGGGATCGAGCAGCTCGAGCGTGCCTTTGCCGTCGCCCTGCGCCTCAACGCGCACGGAGCGGTGCTCATCATTCGCAAACGTAATCTCCACGTTCCATTTGCCGACGGGATTTGGCGGTTGTGCTTCGGCCATGGCAATACAGCATGTTTGAGTGATCAAGATAAGCATCAACACTCGCATTTGCATGGAAGAAGGTAACCACGAATAGACACGAAAGAACACCAATTATTCGTGTCTATTCGTGCGTGCCGCGCCGTAGCTGCGCGAAAGCGGATCCGTTGGTGGTTTGCTGCCGCTATTGGCGTGCGCTGTGTTTTAGCGTAAATTCGCCAACTCTGTGAAAAGTGGGTGCGTCAGCCGCGAATTGGAAATGTCAGAAGCGAACGGGACGTCCGGGCGCGTTGATAAGGTGGAACGCGACCTCCCGCCTGCGCCGGGGCTACGGCGGGCAGGCCGGGCGCGTTGGCTAACATGGCTTAGCCACCGGATTTTTGCGTCTCCGGCCGGCCATCTGTCATCGTCCCGCCGGGGCGGGCCGATCCAACACATTCGCAAATCCAAAACCAGCCGGTGGCGCGCGGCGGCATTGATTGCCCTCAACTTGTTCATGATCGCGCACATCATTCAGTGGCGCCTTACGGGCAAGACCATTTCGCCCATCGAGCCTTCGGAGACGATGCAGACGATTCAGGGCGGGTTCGTCAATGCGGGCTTCATCTTTTTTAGTCTGGCGATTCTAGCGACGCTGATCTTCGGGCGTTTTGTATGCGGTTGGGGCTGTCACATTCTCGCGTTGCAGGATCTCTGCGGGTGGCTGTTGAAAAAGATTGGCCTCCATCCAAAGCCGTTTCGATCGCGGCTGCTCGTGTACGTCCCACTCATCGCCGCGCTCTATATGTTTGTGTGGCCTACGGCGGTTCGAATTTTCCACAACCCTGAGCACGAGCCGTTGATACCCAAGTTCACTAATCATCTCGTCACCACGAATTTTTGGCAGACGTTTCCATCGGTCGCTGTGGCTATTCCTTTTCTTTTCGTCTGCGGTTTCGTGACTGTTTATTTCCTGGGGCAAAAAGGTTTTTGCACCTATGCGTGTCCTTACGGTGGATTTTTTGGCCTTGCCGACAAGTTGTCGCTCGGAAAAATCCGTGTCACGCCTGCATGTAATCAATGCGGCCACTGCACTGCCACCTGCACTTCAAACGTGATGGTGCACGCAGAGGTGAAACAGTACGGGATGGTGGTCGATCCCGGTTGCATGAAGTGCATGGATTGCGTGAGCGTTTGTCCCAACGACGCTCTTTACTTCGGTTTTGGGAAGCCAACGATCCTGGCGCCCAAATCGAACGCGATCAAGAAGAGTTACTCGCTGACCTGGCCTGAAGAAATCGTAGGCGCGCTGGTGTTTCTGGGCAGTTTACTGGCCGTGCGGGGTGTTTACGCGTTGGTGCCATTCCTGATGGCGCTCGGTTGGGCCGCGGTTACCACGTTTCTCACTCTGAAAATGTGGAAATTGCTTCGGGCTAAGGAATTGTCCTTCTACCGTTTCAATTTGAAGTCTGCCGGCAAACTGCGAAAAGCAGGCTGGGCATTTGCAATCTTCGCATGCTGCTGGATTGGATTAAACGCGCACACTGGCTGGGTGCGCTACCACGAGTTTCTGGGCAATTACGCGTTTCAAAAAATTCAGGTACCCGATGAGCTTGCCCTTGCACAAGCTAATCCCGCCCGCTGGCTCAGTTCGGCCGACCGGGAGAACATTCTCGAGGGGAAAAAACACTACGATGCGGCTTCAAGGACCGGGCTGTTTGTAAATAGCGAGGCGTTGCCGAAACTCGCCTGGTTTGAATATCTGTTGGGTAACACGGAGCAATCCATTCAATTACTTGGCCAGGCCGCGGCCCGCCAAAAAGGCGAAAGCAGGGCTTTGAGTCTCTATTATCGCGGCGCAATACTGAATCGTGTCGGGCGTTACCAAGAAGCGCGGGCGAGTCTGGACCAAGCGCTGGCGGAAAGAGATGACTTAATTCTCGCGCGCCAGGAAAAAGGCGAATCGCTCTGGCAGCTCGGTCACCATGACGAGGCTATTTCAGTTTGGACCGACGCGGTGCGGCGCAACACGCGTTTGGCTTTGGTGAACAACGAGCTCGCCGGCGCGGAGCGTTCGTTAGGCAAACTGGACGAAGCCAGTGCTCATGAAAAACAAGCCGACCAATCCACTCCGGACAATCCGTTTTACCATTGGATGCTTGGGCACCGGCTTCAAGACCTGGGTATGACCGAGCTGGCTGAGAAACATTTTCGGCAGGCAAAGCAACTCGGGGCGAGCAGCGACCCGCACTAGCTGCCGAGAACCGGAATGGTAGGAGCGCGAAGATCCATCTTCGCAACCTCCGCTCGTGCGCTGCGTTTTATTTTTCCCACTGGATTCTAACTACGGAGAAGACCGAGGCGGCGACGTGGGCCGGGGCCTCGGCGTGGGAGAGCGCCTCCCAGTCGGTGTGGCTGTGGCTGTCGGCGTTGGCGTCGAAGTGGCCGTGGCTGTAACGGTGGGAGTTGCTGTAGCTGTTGGAGTTGGACTCTGAGTTGGCTCTGTATATACAATGGTCAGCACAGGGGGGCTGGCGCTTTCGCGTGTATCGAATCGTTTTGCTGTGGTGCTAGTTGTCTCATCACCTAAAACCAGCCAGCCGAAGTTACTCGCGGGATTGTCGAGCCACGATTGCACATCGGCAACCATCTGTGTTGAACTCCACGTGTACTGCCCGAGAGGGCCAACCGACTGGCTTGCGCTCACCGTCGCGGAAAAGTCTCCGCCTTGCGTGGTCCAGAAAATCGTATCGTAAAAGCGGTGCCGCCATGTGGCATCGCCGGGGGTCGCTGGCGCGCCCCCACCTTCTCCGCCACCCGCGTGCGAGGTTCCTTCGCCCCAGTCGGCAAGCACTTTGTGCAGCTCGATTGTTCGCGCAGTGTCGGAATTTGTCATCGACATGTTCAGGCTCAGGCTTACACCCGTAATAGTTGAGCCGGGCGGAATGTTTCCGGCGATATCGAACGCCAGTACAGCCCGGCGGATTTCACCCACGGCATTCTCACCCGCGAAAAAATGAAAGCCGGCGCCGTTGCTAAGGTCGCCCTCACTGGGATTGTACTGGTAAAGGGTATTATCCTTGCTGGGGTTGGTGCTGATCATTGCCCCGCTCACCGAACTGGCGACGATGGCGCCAAGTGCGCCTGCAAGTGTTACTGCGAATAATGTCTTGGAACTTGTCATTGAGTTTGAAGAATAACTGATGACTGATCGCTTTTCAAAACTGCCTTAACGCCATACGCGGCATTGGAGTGGGGCGGGGTCTTGGTGCCGGGCTAGACCTTGGGGTGGGCGTTGGGCGTGCAGTAGCTGTAGGAGTAGAGGTTGCCGTAGCCGTAGCCGTCGGTGTTGCAGTTGGAGGTATGGTATCACTCGGAGTCGGCGTGACCATTGGCGTGGACGTGGGAGTAAAAGTTGCAGTTGCTGTTGCAGTAGCAGTAGCTGTGGGCGTAGAAGTCGCTGTAGCTGTGGCCGTTGGCGTAGGTGTTCGAGTTGAAGTTGAGGTTGCCGTAGCAATAGGAGTGGCCGTTGGCGTTGTGTCCGACCCAAGAGGAGCTTGGATTGGGACCGAAATTGGTGAGCCTGTCTTAAAAAATCCGATGTTTGCAGTGCTGGGTGCTGGCGGCGAGCTGGAATCGAACCGGAAATTATAGAGCGTGGCAAAGCGAATCGCATTGGCGTTCTGGTTCTGTGCGATCGTCTCAATGGTTGGCTGCTATAACCCTGGTTGTTAAAGGTGCCGTCGTTAGCCCAGCCAGGTTCCTGCGGCGGCGCGTGGAATCCGACATTCGTCAGGATTGGCAAAAAACCTGGGAACACAACTTCAAACGATTGAATGGCGCGATCCAGGTTCTCATTGTAGATGGCGTACTCATAGTGGTAGATTCCATTGCTCGGGCCTGTTACTTTATAGCCAGCGAAGAAAGCGCCGTCGTTGCCTGGATCGGGCTGGAGCATGTTGCTGATCGTTGCGCCTGTCCATGCCATGATGGCGGGTTGCATTCGCACGGTGGAGCCAACAGGTGAGAACGAGTAACTGTCGCCGCTGCCACTGACGGTGAATTGGCGATAGGAAGCGTTGTTATACATGTTGCATTGCCCAGGATGAGATTGACACCACGAGTACTCGTGCGGAGTGATGTACTGGCCTTCAGCAAAGTAAGTCGCGCCCGTGTTTTGCGAGGGATTCAGATCGCTGGATGCTACGGTCACCCGGTGCGATGTGCCAGTGTGACTGTGCCCGCTATGATTGTTCGCACCAGATGGGAAGACGCCCGTAAATGGATTCACCCAGGCGCGCGAGCCGATTCCGGTCTGACCATAGTTCAAGCTGGCGCCGTACGTATCGGAGCAGCCTGGGCACAGGTGGGTGCCGGTGGCGCAACCGCTAGTGTTACAGCCAAAGCTGCACTGGTCATCTTCCAACGCGAGGAATGCATGCTTTCCCCAGGATTGGCCGATCTGTTCGAAGCGATCGTTATTGTTAGTCCCGCCGCTCATCCGATAAAGATTTTGCGGAATGAACGGGTGATCGGTGTTCGACAATGCGAACCAGTCCAGTGGCTGGTCGCCATTGTTACAGGAAGTCGTTCCCACACCCAGTCCCACAAAATGATTTACCGTATCGTTTCCACCTTGTAATACCTGCGGCAGATCGCCCACAATAACATCGGGCCCCGGCACTAGCGTCGGCGTGTTCGGACTAAGCACGCCATTCCGCGCGGGCATAATCACCGATTTGGTTTCGCCGTTGACCACGGTCTGGACCTCGATCGGTCGCATCATAGCGCCCACCGAGATCTTGCCAACCAGTGCACCGGCGTCCGATGGCCGGCCCAGCGCGTTGGCAAACTCTTGTGAAACCATCAGGTTTCCCCCTGTGATGCTCAGCAACTGCGCTTTGGCGTCGTAATCGTACTGATGAGCTTCGACGTTGAAAAAAGTGAAACCGGTCTTGCCATCGCGCACCGCAAGATCGAAAGCTTGATCGGAAGGAAGCTTCTCGATGACGAGTTGACTGAAGGCGCCGGCTAATGACACAGGAAGCCCCGTAACATTTTGCTCTTTCGACAGCAACGCAATCGAACCTGGCTCGGGACCGCGCAAAAGATCATTAAAGACAAGAATGGTGAAGAACGAATTAGCCGCGGCGGTCAAATGCAGCTCCGTAAGCATTCGCGAGGAGCCTGTAGCCGGTCTCGCCGCAACGGAGCTGATTCCATTCAAACGGTTGAGATCGAGGTCCATTGTGACGCTGCCGTTTTCGACAATCATTTTTTGAAGCGTGCCGGTACCGCCTTGGTCAAGACTCCCCAAGGCAGGCTGGCTTTCCGGAGCGTTTTGTTTCAGTTGGGCCTTGGCCGCCGTAGCATTGGCGGAGGTGGCTGCATAATTGCCTGCGCTACTCCAAAGAAGTAGCAGCAGGACGAAACCGGTATGAGTTATTTTTGACATTGGCGGATTCCTTGGTTCGGAGTGAATGTGGCTAAGCGGCGAGCGCTAATTTTTCTCACGCGCTCCCGGAAGAAGCAAAGAAGATTTTTGGGAACTTTTTGCGGCGCAAAAAGTCGCATAAAGGTGGATCGGCTTCCCCGATCAGAGATTCGCCGTGGCGAAAGACGATGGCGTATAATCGCCGAAGGCGCGAATATCGGGCGGCAAGGCCGCAGTTTGTTCAGCCAACGCGCCCGGAGGTCGCGTTCCACCTGACTATCCGCTACGTGCGTGGTGGCGGCGTGGGCCGAGGCCGCGACTGCGGAGTCGACCTTGGCGTAAGGGTAGCCCGTGGAGTCGGAGTTGGTGTTGGGGTAGATGTAGCTATTGCAGTTGCTGTTGCCGTGGCAGTGGCTGTTGATGTTGGCGTCGCGGTGGCGGTAGGCGTGGGTATAGGCGTAAGGGTAGCGCTTGGGCTCGCTGTTGGTGTGGGAGTTGGCGTCGCGTCTGCCAGGACCGGAGCTTCGATCACAACGGGCAGCGGCGCGCCTGTTTTAAAGAAACCCACCGTTGCAGTTGTCGTATGCGGCGCCTGATTGGAATCGAACCGGAAATTGTACAATGTGCCCCAGCGAATCGCATTCGCGTTCTGGTTTTGCGCAAACGTTTCGGTGTTCCACGTTATGGAATCGCTAGCCTGAGTAACAGTCCAAGGCGTACTACTGTAACCCTGATTGTTAAAGGTGCCGTCGTTTGCCCAGCCAGGTTCCTGGGGTGGCGCATGAAACTCGATTTTGCTTATATTGACTCCAGCTCCCAATGGCACACTGAAAGATTGAATAGCTCGATCGAGGTTCATGTTATAGATGGCATACTCATAGTGCCAGACTCCAGTGCTTGGATTAGTCACGTTGTATCCCATGAAGCAAATACCATCGTTAGCCGGATCGGGTTGGACCTGGTTAACAATCGCGCCTGTCCAAGCTCTGATCGCAGCCTGCTTCCGCACGGTCGCGCCCGCAGGGGAAAACGTGAAGTTTGGCGGGCTGCCGGTAACGTTATACTGACGGTAGGAAACGTTGTCATACATGTTGCACTGCCCCGGATGCGACTGGCACCAGGTATATTCATGCGGCGTAATGTAGGCAGCTTCGGCAAAATAAATTGCGCCTTGATTCTGTGTTGTATCCAGGTCGCTAGTCTCCACCCGCATCCTGTGCGATACGCCGTCATGGACGTGGCCGGCGTGATTGTTCGCACTAGATGGGAAAGATCCGCTGAAAGGATTGATCCACGCACGTGATCCGATTAGGGTTCGGTCGCCGTTCTCGCTGGCGTCATACGGATCGGAGCAGCCCGGACACAGCGTTGTCCACTGAGTGCAGTTGTTGGTGTTACAGCCAAGATTGCACTCGTCGAGTTCGTCTGCGCCGAAGGTGTGTTTCATCCAGGACTGACCAATTTGTTCGAAGCGTTCGTTGTTACTCGCGCCGCCGCTCATTCGATAGAAATTTTGCGGAACAACCGGGTGATCAGTATTCGGCAACGCGAACCAATTGATTGGCTGGTCGCCGTTGTTACAGGAAGTCGTGGCTATCGCCAGGCCGACTTGTGATCCTGCGCTCCCGAGTTGCACCATGTTGGGCAGGTCTCCAACGATGACATCGGGCCCGGCCGCCAGTGTAGGCGCTCCCGGAACGGCACGTCTGCTCAACGGCGGCATGAGGACCGACTTAGGTGCGCCGTTGGACAACTGCGTGATCTGGATCGCTTGCATCGCCGCGCCCACGGAGATGTTTCCAACTTGCGCACCCGCATCCGAGGCTCGTCCAAGCGCCGCAGCAAACTCCTTTGAAATCAGCAGCCGCCCACCCTGGATGGTAAGCAACCGCGCGCTGGCATTGTAATCGTATTGGTTTCCTTGAACCTCGAAAAACACAAAACCGCTCAGGGCATCGCGCACGGTCACATCGAAAGGTCCATTACTGGTGGCCTTTTCGATAACCAGCCTGTTAATCGAGGCAGTTAATGCCGCGGGAAGCGCCACTTTATTTTGCGACACCACCGCCATTGATCCCGGTTCGGTTCCGCGCAAGAGATCGTTGAACACGAGGATGCTGAAAAAGGAATTCGCAGCGACGGCGAACTGGACGCGCTCGAGTTTTCCATTGCCGATCTCAATTCCGTTCAGGCGATTCACATCCAGTTCCATTGTGACGCTGCCGCTTTCAACGATCATTTTCTGAAGCGTGCCGGTCCCGCCGTCCGCATGACTCTGGCCGGCAGCGTGGAGCTGGTTGCCAGGACTGTTCATTGTCGCTGGATTACGCGAGCGAGCCTCGAACGGCGTAAAGAGCAAGACCAATGAGAGCATGAAACCGGTAACCGTTATCTTTGACATTGTGTTGGATTCCCTGATTGCGATATAACGCTGGCTGCAAACGCAGCGATCGTAGTCTTTTTTTCACGCGCGGGCAGCAGAAGTAAAGACGATTTTTTGAAATCTTTGCGGCGCGTGAAGCTACGCGAACCGTGGATCGGCTTCTCCGATCAACGATTCGCCGTGGCGAAAGGCATGCCGGACGTGTCGCCGACTCGTCCGCCCTGGCCTTGGCGAAGTTGGAAGGCGCAAATATCAGGTGGCAGGACAGCGGTAGCAAACGCGCCCGGAGGTCGCGTTCCACCTGGTGCTCTCACCGCTGGCACCTACATGCGAGGTGGCGGAGTGGGCCGAGGCCGCGACTGCGGAGTGGACCTTGGCGTCGGAGTAGCCCGGGGAGTCGAAGTCGGTGTTGGGGTAGATGTAGCTGTAGCTGTTGCCGTGGCGGTAGCCGTTGGCGTTGGACTTGTTGGTGGCGTCGGAGTCGGGGTAGCACCCCCAGTAACAGGTGCCCATATTGCAACCATCATTGGTGAGCCTGTTTTGAAGAAACCGACCGTTGCGTTAGACGCTTGTGGCGGTTGATCGGCATCAAACCGGAAGTTATACAATGTCCCAAAGCGGATTGCATTAGCATTGGGATTTTGCGCAAGCGTTTCGCAGTTCCAGGTAATCGAACCAGTAGTCTGATTAACCGTCCATGGCGTACTGCTGAAACCCTGGTTGTTAAATGTCCCGTCGTTTGCCCAGCCGGGCTCCTGCGGTGGCGCGTGGAAACCGACGTTGCTGATGTTGACGCCAGGTCCCAGAGGCACGCTAAAGGATTGAATAGCGCGATCGAGGTTCTCGTTATACAGCGCATACTCATAATGCCAGACTCCCGTTGTGGGATTGGTCACCTTGTAGCCCATGAACCAGATACCATCGTTACCAGGATCGGGTTGGATCTGATTTACCAGTGCGCCGGTAGGAGCCCAGGCCATGATGGCAGGCTGCATTCGCACTGTGTTACCAACGTTTGCAAATGAGAAGTTCGGCGGAGAACCACTTACGCTCTGCTGCCGGTAGGAGACGTTGTTATACATGTTGCATTGGTCCGGGTGCGCCTGGCACCATGTGTATTCACTCGGGGCAATGTAACCGGCTTCTGCAAAGTAGCTCGCAGCAGTGTTCTGCGCGGGGTCGAGATCGCTAATGTTCACCCGGACCCGGTGCGATACGCCATCGTGACTGTGGCCGCTGTGGTTGTTTGCGCCCGAAGGGAAATTTCCCGTGAAAGGGTTGACCCATGCGCGCGATCCGATCTGGTTCTGGCTGCCATTCAAGCCCGCAGTGTACGGATCCGAGCATCCCGGGCAGAGGTGCGTGCCTGTCTGGCAATTGCTGGTGTTACACGTGCCACAAACACTTTCTTCCAATGCTTCAAAGGTATGTTTCCCCCACGACTGGCCAACTTGTTCAAAACGGTCGCTGTTAAACGTCCCGCCGCTCATCCGATAGAGATTTTGCGGAACATATGGGTGGTCGGTATTTGGCAACGCAAACCAGTCTATCGGCTGGTCGCCATTGTTACAGGAGTCTGTTCCTATTGCCAGTCCCACCTGCGTCTGAGTGCTTCCAAATTGCTCCACGTCCTCAATCTGTCCGACAATCACATCCGGCCCTGCCACAGGCGCGTCCACTCCAGCCGCGCCACGCAGCGGCGGCATGACCATCGATTTCGTTTTGCCGTTCGCGAGCTTCGTGATCTCGATCGGCTGCATTACTGCGCCGAACGAGATTCTCCCCACCATAGAATCGGCATCTGACGGGCGGCGGAGAGCGCGGGCGAACTCTTTAGAAAGGAGAAGTTTTCCTCCGGTGACGGTGAGCAACTGGCCCGTGGCATCGTAGTCGTACTGATGTCCCTGGACGTTAAAAAAAGTGAAACCTGTCTTTGCATCGCGCACGGCGAGATCGAACCGCTCGCCGGAGGGGAGTTTTTCCAGAAGGAGCCGGTTCCAAGAGGGGCCTGGCAAAGACGACAGAACCGTCGGTTGTTGCGGTATGAGTGTCATTGAACCCTGCTCCGGTCCACGGAGAAGATCGTTAAAAACAAGAACACTGAAAAAAGAATTGGCCGCCACGTTGAAGTGCAGTTGCTCGATCTTTGCAGCTAGGGAACCGTCTGCACTGAGCTGGTCCACATCGAGACTCATTGTGACGATTCCATTTTGTACGATCATCTTCTGAAGCATCCCGCTGGCGTGGCTCTCCGCCGCCGGCTGCTCGGAATTGCTCCAGCCCGTTGCAGCCGGTCCGAAAAGCAAAACCAATGGGAGCACGAAAAAAGTGAGTATTATTTTTAGCATTGTCTGTTGGTTCCTCCGTTTATTCCTTCTGATGGCACAGACGCAAGTGGAATCGCATTATCTCTCATGAGCAGATTGAGGAAAAGGAAATCTTTGGAGAAATTTAGTAACGATTCTTTTGGAATTCGGCAAACGCGCTGTAGGGCGTCTGTGCCAGACGCTGTTCCATTGGCGTTTCACAGAGCGGAGCCGCGGGGACGCGAGCGACACAGACGGGAAGCCCGAAGGGCGAAGCTCGCGTATCGAGCGCGGTGTAATCGGGTTTGCGCGGTTGCAAATAGAATTCGTCGATCACGATCTGCACCAGCGCGGCGGCGGGGACAGCGAGAAAAACTCCCAGCAGCCCGAACATGGTCGCCGTCGCCAGCGTAAAGAACAAAATGTTGACTGGATGCAATCGCATCTCTTTGCCGAGCACGCCCGGCACGAGAACGTTCAGTTCGACCTGGTAAACAATCACAATCACGAGGAGCGCCAGCCAGAATTTTGTCGCGCCCATGCTTAGTGCGACCAGGAGGATGGGAATAGAAACGAGAAACGCGCCGATAGTCGGCAGAAATTCGCCGAGAAACGCGAACACGCCAAAGATGAGCGCTGGCTGCACACCGATCAGCCAAAGCGACACGCCGATCGACAGTCCTGTGATGATGCCGTTGATGGCAACGCCGCGCGCCCACGCGGTCATTTGTCGCATCAGGCGCGCGAGCGTGCGATGGGCTTGTTCGCGGTAACGATCGGGCGCGAGTGCCAGATACGCGGCCACGAGCGGCCGCGGACTGGCCAGAACAAAGACAAGCAACAGGATGGCGAACACAAAGCTCGCCACTCCGCCGACCAAACCGATCGCGTGCGCGGCAACGCCTCGCGGACTTCGGGATAACTTCTCGTGACGGATTCGATACGGGTGCGAATGCCTTGCCAGACGCTCGGCGTGCTGCGTATCAGCTCCTGGGTTTGCCGCGCCAACGGTGGAATCGCAAAAACGACGATGGTGGTGGTGACCGCGACCAGGGCCAGCATTAGCAGGATTACACTGACAAAACGCGGGACATGATGTTTCTGCAACCACACCACGATCGGGTTAAGGACCATCGCGAGAAGGAAAACCAATGCGAAGAGCAAAATCACAGGTTCCAGCGTGCGCAGGATCAACCAGAGGACGATCAACAGGAAAACCAGCCAGACAATGCGCCAGGCGCCGTGATAACTCAGTGGCGCATGCTGATTCTCCGGTTCTGCTTCTTTCATGAAAGGCAGCACCATCTTGGCGCTGGCAGATGCGAAGCTAACCACGACTGAACACGAATGGACACTAATTTCTTGCCTCTGCTTAGCGGGCGTGACGCCGAAATCAGCTCGGCGTTGCTGATCACTGATCACCAGCCTTCGCCAAGGCTACGGCTTGGCAAGCTGATCACGTTGGGAATCAGGGTCTCGGCGCTGGAGTCGGGCGAGCCCTCGGTAACGGGCTAGACCGTGGTGACGGTGTAGGTCTGGGAGTGGGCGTTGGTGTTGGAGTCGATGCGGGTATTGGCGTGGTGGTAGGCGTAGATGTCGCTGTTGCGGTAGCTGTGGGTGTCGGAGTTGGAGTGCGAGTGGCTGTAGGCGTTGAGCCAGGCGTGATCGTAGGCGTAGCAGTCGGCGTTGGCGTGGGAGACGCTGTCAGGGTTGCCGTGGGCGTTGGGGTTGCTCCTGCTTGTACTTCAAACGAACCGGCGTCTATACGACCGTTGCGCACACGCCAGAAGTCGGGGCCGCGCTGATCGTAGAAAGGCGGCGGAGTAAACTGCGGGTCGCCTGCATCAATCGCCGGGCTACCGGGTAACAGCGCATGCGTCAATGTCGGGCCGCCGTTGTCCTGCAATGGGCCTAGCAGCGGATTAGTGTTGATCTGATCGCCAGGGCCATTTAAGGCGCCGCCGCCGCTATCGCTGCTGAGATTGTAACCAAGCGACGTGACTGTGCCGAAGTTAGAAATGTTCGCGCCTGATGCGCCCATGTTCAAGATCGTGTAGCCGATCTGAAGCACTTCGTTGTTAAAGACGCCGCCAGCGAGGGAAGCCGAGTTATTGCTAAGCGTGCTATTAGTGATCGCAAATACCCCAATGTTAAAGATGCCGCCGCCCTCACCAGCCGAGTTCCCGCTAACAGTGCTGTTAGTGATAGTCGCCATGCCGCCACCGCTGTTGTAGATGCCGCCGCCGTTGGCGGCCGAGTTGCCGCTAACAGTCGTGCTGCCGATGGTCAGCGGTCCGCCGTTGAACATGCCGCCGCCGAGGCCAGCAGTGTTGCCGCTGATTATGCAATTGGTAATCACCAAGGTGTCGTTATTCTCATTGTCGATGCCGCCACCGGCGTTACCCGCGTGGCCATTCCTGATCATGAAGCCAGAAATCGTGATGGTTTTACCTGAAACAGGGGTCCGGAATACGCGGCTGATCATGTTGCCGTCAACGGCCAGCACGTCAGCGCCTGGGCCGTTGATCGTGACGCTCGTCTCCACCAGTAGCTCGCCACTGGTCAGACTAATTACGCCTGATATCCCGCTGGCATCAATCGTATCGCCGTTGTTCGCGATGGCGAGCGCCTGCCGCAACGACCCCGGGCCGCTCTCGTTTGTGTTAGTTACCGGTATGATGGTCGCGTGAGTGGCCATTGTCGTACCACAAACCAACACCATGCAAATCGCGGCGGACTTCATAGTACTCACTCTTTTATACCGTAGAGTTGTACGGGAATTGCAACTATTTAAAAGTAACACTGTTGTCACTTCATGAACCATTGGAGCGCGAAACCAGTCTGGGAAGATTTGAGACGTAGAGTCGGCTCAGTTATCCCCCGGCCACAACTGATCACGATCAGTGATCACGCGTCACTTGGGATCCGGCATCAACGGCCGAACGTGGCGGCATCGCGCTAGACACCTGCCTCGACACCTGACCGGGTCGACCCGGTCCACAACAGCCTCCGTTTAACTTTTAGCTTTGTAACTCTTCTAACTCGCCTACGATTCAAGTTGCCATGTCATTTAATCATTTTGGACTTTCGCCTGAGGTTGTGCGCGGGACGCAGGCGATGGGGTTTGTCGAACCAACGCCGATCCAGCTCCGCGCTTTTCCAATCGTTCTCGCCGGAAAAGATTTGATCGGCACTGCGCAAACCGGGACGGGCAAAACCGCGGCGTTCGCTCTGCCGATTCTCACACTGCTGGCGAAGCACGGCGGTTTCCGATGTCTGGTACTCGAGCCCACGCGCGAACTCGCCGCGCAAGTAGAGACGGCCTTTCGAGATTACGGACGGTTCACGGATCTGCGAGTCGCGCTCGTACATGGGGGCGTCGGTTATGGAAAACAACGCGAGGCACTCAAACGCGGCGTGGACATTCTCGTCGCGACGCCGGGACGCCTGCTCGATCTTCTCGAACAGCGCGCAATGTCTCTGCGAGATGTAAAAATTCTCGTGCTCGACGAAGTGGATCGGATGCTGGACATGGGTTTTCTCCCGGATGTTCGCCGCATCGTGGAGAAAATTTCGACCGAACGCCAGACATTGCTTTTCTCGGCTACATTGCCGCCGGAGATCGAGCGTCTGGCCGCATGGGTGCTGCGCGATCCAGTCCTCGTCGAAATCGGTGTGCGCCGTTCACCGGCGGAAACGGTGACGCACGCGCTGTATCCAGTGGCGGCCGAACAAAAATTCGATTTGCTCATGGCGCTTTTGGAGCGAACAAATTTCGACAGCGTATTGATTTTTTGCAGGACGAAAGTAAACGCGGACCGCGTGGCGCATTCTCTCAAGCACGCAAAGCACGCGGTGGCCGTGTTACATTCCAACCGCACCCAGCGGGAACGCATCGAGGCGTTGGATGGCTTCAAGAGCGGCAAATACGAAGTGATGGTAGCGACCGATATCGCGTCACGCGGGCTCGACATTGCCGGTGTGAGTCACGTGATCAACTACGACGTGCCGGAGCATCCGGAAGATTATGTGCATCGCATCGGGCGCACCGGTCGGGCGCAAAATGTGGGCGACGCCTTCACACTCAT
>QHRD01000178.1 GCA_003220005.1 Verrucomicrobiota bacterium
CGCGATCCCGACAACGCTTACTTTTGTGAAGGCGTGCAGGACGAAATCCTCACTCGGCTGGCAAGAGTCGCGGAACTCAAAGTGATCTCGCGGACATCGACGCAGCATTTCAAAAGCGCGCCCGACAACCTTCCCCAGATCGCGAAGCAGCTTGGCGTGATGAACATTTTGGAGGGCAGCGTGCAGAAAGCGAACGATCAGGTGCGCGTCAATGTCCAGCTGATCAATGCACTGACCGACGCACATCTTTGGGCTGATACATACGATCGCAAACTTACCGACATTTTCGCGGTCGAAAGCGAGATTGCAAAAACGATCGCGGAGACGTTGCAGGCAAGACTGAGCGGTTCAGAAAAGCAGATGATGGCTGCGGCTCCGACGACTGATACAGAAGCATACGAGCTGTACCTCAAAGGCAGATTTTTTTGGAACAAACGGACCGGCGCGGATTTGAAACACGCGATCGAATATTTCACTCAAGCGATTGCGAAAGATCCAAGCTACGCGCTGGCCTATGCCGGCCTGGCCGATTCGTACACACTCCTATCTGTCTTTAGCGCTGCTTCCCCACAGGATTCCATTCCGCAAGCCAGAGCTGCGGCGAGGAAGGCCCTCGAACTCGACAATACTCTCGCCGAGGCACACGCTTCATTCGGAAGAATCCTTAGCGGCTACGACTACGACTTTGAACGCGCGATTGCGGAATTTGAGCGCGCGATTCAGTTAAATCCAAATTACGCGACCTCTTATCATTGGATTTCCAACGGCCCGCTAACAGCGCGGGGCGAGTTTGATCGCGCCATTGCGGAAGGAAAACGCGCAGTCGAGCTGGATCCTCTTTCGATGATCGACAATGCCGATCTCGGCCAGATTTACTTTTACGCAGGTCGTTATGACGAAGCGATTTCCCAGGTAGGCAAGGCGATCGAGATCGACCCTCACTCTTATCTTGCTCATTTTTATCTGGGCCAGATATATCAACTTCAGGGACATTTAACCGAGGCCATCGGCGAATATCAAAAAGCGGTCGACTTAGACGACGATCCACAGGCGCTGGCTTTCCTCGGCCAGGCGCAGGCGCGAGCCGGACAACACGACGAAGCGCAAAAAATTCTGGCGCGCATGACCGAAGAGGCGAAATCCCGCTACGTCTCCGCATACAGTTTCGCGCTCATGTCTATTGCATTGGGCGACAAGGAGCAGGCCATCGATGCCTTGGAGCGAGCGCATCGCGAGGGCGCCGCCAATGACATCATTACGATCCGGGTAGATCCGATGCTTGATGACCTGCGAGGTCAGCCGCGCTTCGAAGCGCTTGCCGAGAAAATTGTTCCGGCGCGGGAATTCAAAGCAGGGACCGCGTCCAAATGACGAGCGGAAATTTCTTCGCCGAGCTGAAGCGTCGCAACGTTTACAAGGTCGCGGTGGCTTACGTCGTCGGCGGCTGGGCGTTGTCCCAGGGAATCGCGCAGGTTTTCCCGGTCTTCGATGTTCCGAATTGGGTGATTCGGTTGATCGTCCTGTTGATCATCATCGGTCTGCCGGTTGCGCTGGTCCTGGCGTGGATGTTCGAGATAACGCCGCAGGGAATTAAGCGCACGGCAACTGCCGACGCCATGCCGTGGGCGACTCAACGAAAGAAATACATTTGGATCTACGTCGTCGTGATCGGCGCAGCGATCTCGATTGGCTTGTTTTTTCTTGGCCGGTACAGCGCGACAACCCGAGCGGCGCGACAGAATGAGGCGGCTGCAGTTCCGGAAAAATCTATTGCCGTGCTGCCATTCGAAAACCTTAGTGACGACAAGCAGAACGCTTATTTCACCGAAGGCGTGCAGGACGAAATTCTAACGCGGCTGGCGAAAGTGGCGGATCTCAAAGTAATCTCGCGTACTTCGACGCAGCACTTCAAGAGTGCGCCAGAAAATTTGCCGCAAATCGCAAAGGAGCTTGGCGTTACGAATATTCTCGAAGGCAGCGTGCAAAAAGTGAAGGACCAGGTGCGTGTGAATGTGCAGTTGATCAATGCGCTGAGTGATACGCATCTCTGGGCTGAAATTTACGATCGCAAGCTGACCGACATTTTCTCAGTCGAAAGCGACATCGCCAAAGGAATTGCAGAAAACCTTGAGGCAAAGCTCACTGGCTCCGAGAAAAGGGAGATATCGAAGAAGCCCACCGAGAACTCCGAAGCGTACGAGCTTTACTTGAAAGGAAGATTCTTTTGGAACAAACGCACGAGTGCGGATATGAAGATGGCGCTTGGCTACTTCGAGCAGGCAGCGAATGTCGATCCGCACTATGCTGTTGCATACGCGGGAATGGCAGACTGTTACCTGCTCCTCCCTCTTTACGGCGGTGGAGTGCCTACGGAGATGTACCCGAAAGCGATCGCCATGGCGCAAAAAGCCGTCGCCCTCGATCCGAATTTGGGCGAGCCGCACGCCTCGCTTGGTCTCGTTCACGCGCTTTTCGATTTCGACTTTCCGGCTTCGGTTCGTGAGTTTGAGGAAGCGATTCGCTTAAACCCCAATTACGCAATCGCCCATCACTGGTTCGGCGATTCCGTACTTCCAGCGCTGGGAGAATTTGAGCGCGCGAATGCCGAAGCGCAACGCGCGCTCGAACTTGATCCGCTCTCGATTGTCAACAACACCGACTCTGGAACCGTTTACTGGATCACGGGCCGTTACCAGGAAGCAGTCGCGCAATTCAAAAAGGCAATAGAAATGGATCCGCGCAATTATACTGCGCACTGGGGTCTTGGGCAGGCGCTCGAGCGGATCGGCGATTTGCCCGGCGCCATCGCCGAATATGAAAAAGCAACTCAGCTTGATGATGATCCTTTGCCGCTCGGTTTGCTTGGTGCTGCAAAGGCGAAAGCAGGCGACCGAACGGGAGCTCTGAGCATTGTTGATAAGCTTCAGGAAATCGCGAAACAGCGTTAC
>QHRD01000032.1:0-2970 GCA_003220005.1 Verrucomicrobiota bacterium
ATCCGGTTTCGCCCCTTTACGCTCAGCTTTACGATGAAAAAGTCAGAATGCTGCGCGCAAACCTTGCCCGGCTCGATCTGCTTCTTTCGCGGCATAACTTTTTCGATTGCCAAACTGTGCTGCAACTTCTGCATCCTCAAACTCATCGAAAAGCGCTTTTGCTCCAGGCAGACATGGACGTGGATGCGGATGGCTCCGACGGAGATCGGATGCCTGTTGGCACCGGCGCGCCGGTTAATTTCAAGCCGTCTACCAGTTATCGCTGGCCAAAGAAAACGTCTGCGCCGAACCCATATCTCGCAGCGACCGATGATGGATTGAAACGCGCCGAAGACGAATATGCGCTAGCAACGACTACTCCGGCACGCAAGCGCGACCTGCGCAATGCGATCGCGCAATTGCGCGCCGAAGTCGGCACACTGCAAAAGTACAGCTTTCTCATCGGCGCGGCTGATCCTTTTATCGTGGTGCCGGGCGCATTCACGCATGCTCACGACGCCGTTAAGCCTGGCGACTATGCGTTCGTCGTCTTCGGGAACGCGATTTATCCAGCCATCGTCGGCGATGTTGGACCGAACGACAAAGTCGGAGAGGCGTCGCTGCGTATCGCCAAGCAGATCAACGCGCTTTCAACGCCTTACAACCGCCCTGTGAGCGATCTCAAGGTGACCTACATAATTTTCCCAGACACGGGTGACAAGCCGTTTGGCCCGCTGGACTTGGAAAAACTTCAGACGCGCTGCGAGACGCTGGCCAAAGAGATCGGTGGCGCAAGCGTGCCGCTGCATCACTGGGAAAATATCATTCCGCCTTCGCCAACTCCAAGCCCGACGCCGACAGTTGCACCGTCCGCGAGCGCGACCCCGTCTCCGTCGTCAACTGCATCGGTGACGCCATCGGCTTCTGTGTCACCGACATTTGCGTTTCCAATTTCCAGCCCGGCAGCGACCGCACAGCCTAAGCCGACGCTAGCGCCAACGAGTTCGCCCGCCGTCAAGCGAAGCCCGACGAAGAAACGGAAACCGTGAATCTGGTCATCCGCGACGCTGTCGAGGCCGATCTGCCGGCGATCATCGAGATTTATAACGCCACTGTGCCGACACGCATGGTAACAGCCGAGCTTGAGCCGACCACGGTCGAAGCGCGTTTGCCCTGGTTTCGTGATCATTCACCGCATGAGTATCCATTCTGGGTCGCCGAATCGGGCGGCCGCGTGATTGGCTGGCTCGATTTCAAGAAATTGCTGCCGCGCCGGGCGTATCGCGGCACAGCTGAGCTCAGTGTTTATGTCGATGAAAACTTCCGGCGGCGGGGCGTAGGACAACGATTGTTGGAAGAAGCAATTGCCCGAGCGCCGTCGCTGGGGATAACAGCTCTGGTCGGACTGATCTTCGGACATAACGAGCCGAGCTTGAAATTGTTTCAACGCTTCGGCTTTGAGCGCTGGGGATTTTTTCCCGCGGTCGCACAACTCGACGGCCTGAAGCGGGATCTCGTTATAGTCGGATTACATTGTGAGAAGCCCTGTAGCCACGGCCCTGCGGATCGTCCAATCTCCGTAGAAGCAACGCCCAATGTCTATGCGCCACAGGCGCGTAGCTACAGCGATTGCCTCCATTTGATGCGAACGCTGATGCAGTATCGGCAGGAACCGGTTCATTCGGCTCTCCTCAAAATACGGGACAAATATTCCATGCTGCATCTGGACGTGCTGATCCTGATCTATCATTTCGCCAAAATTTGCTCGGGAGCGATTCTGGAGATTGGCGCGTTCGTTGGTGGCGCGACAATTGCCGCCGCATTCGGCGTGCACGATTCCGACCGGCAAAAAAAGCTGATCGCAATCGAACCAGGTGGCAGCGTAAAACACAAACGGCTCGGCACACGCAATATCTTGCGCGACTTGGAACGCAATCTCGCCCGGCAACGCGTGTCCAAAATGGTCACGCTAATCAAGGGTCGCTCATTCAACCCAGAAACAGTCTCCGCAGTTCATCAGGCCCTTGGCTCGGATGAAATTGGCCTGCTAATCCTCGACGCCGACGCCGGTAAACGGCGCGACATCGAGTGTTACTGCAATAAATTGGTCGATGGCTGCTGGATGATCATCGACGATTACTGTACAGCCGATTCAAATGTAAAGAGCGCACCGAGCCGCGCTGATGTGGACGCGCTGGTCGCCTCGGGCGCGTTGGAGTCGCTGGGCTTTTACGGCTGGAGCACTTGGGTCGGCCGATGGCGCGGCAAATAATTTTCGGTGCCTAGACTTCTTCCGGCCCGATTACCAGATGGATCGTGCCGTTTGGCGCAGAGATGAAGAAGCCGTTGAAATCTTCACGTAGCTGTTCCACCTCGTCGCGCCTCGTGATGCCATGCACTTTCAGAAATGAGGCGGCTGCTTCGGTATCGTTCGTCTCCAGTTCAAGCCAGATATCCGGGTGGCTGAGGTTCGGAACGCTATCGATCCATAGCCGGTTGGGGCCGAATTGAAAAATGCAGCCGTCTTTTTCTTCCTCGACCAAAGGCAGCCCCAGAGTGTCGCGATAAAAGGCAACCGTCTGCTCATATGTGTGGCTGGGACATTTGATCGCGATGTTCGCTCCGCCGGAAAACTGCGGCCCTTCGAGTTTCGCAACCATCGTCTTTGCGTCGAAAGAAAGCGCCTCCGCTATTCTTTCCCGCCGGGCTCCGTCATTTTGATCGGGTCCAGGGCGCGCTCGAGTTCTTTCTCCAGCAAAACTTTTTTCTCCCGGGCAATTTCGCGAACGGTGCGTCCGGTCTTAGCGCTCTCCTTTGCAATCTCCGCAGCGCGATCATAACCGATCATCGGCGCGAGACTGGTCACCATTGCCATGGAAAGCTCCACCAACTCGCGGCACCGCGGCTCGTTTGCCACGATACCGCGCACACACTTCTCGCAGAAAACATCGACCACGTTTGCCAGCAGCCGGATGGATTCGAGAAGATTAT
>QHRD01000032.1:3234-10059 GCA_003220005.1 Verrucomicrobiota bacterium
GCATGATTGAGCTGCCAGGTTGCGTCGCGGGAAGTTGAATTTCGCCGATGCCGCAGCGCGGACCGCTGCTGAGCCAGCGAATATCGTTCGCGATCTTAAAAAGACTCACTGCGATCGTTTTCAGTTGACCGCGTGCTTCAACAACGGCGTCCTTGCCGCCCTGCGCTTCGAAATGGTTTTTTGCTTCGTAAAATGCGATGCCGGTTCGCTGCTCCAGGTGCCGCAGCATTTTCTTTGGCAGATCAACGTGCCGATTCAAACCCGTGCCCACAGCGGTTCCGCCCAGCGCAAGCTCGCGCAAAATTTCCAACGATTTCTGCGCGCGCTCTTTCCCGCATGCAACTTGCTGCGCGTAGCCGGAAAATTCCTGACCGAGCCGGATCGGGGTGGCGTCCATTAAATGGGTCCGGCCAATCTTGATGATGTCCCAGAATTCTTTCGCCTTCGCTTCAAGCGCGCTTTGTAATTTTTCCAAGGCCGGGATGAGACAGTTTTTCAACTGCTCTGCCGCGCTGATATGGATCGCGGACGGGATCACGTCGTTGCTGGATTGGCCCATGTTGACGTGATCGTTCGGATGAACGTGCTCGCGGGATCCGATCGGTTTGCCCGCAAGCTGCGCGCAACGGTTCGCGATCACTTCGTTCGCGTTCGTGTTTGTGCTCGTGCCGGAGCCGGTCTGAAAAATGTCGAGCGGAAAATGGTCGTCGAGTTTTCCTTCCGCAACCTCTTCGGCCGCTTGCTCGATCAACGCCGCGCGCTCGGCATCCAGCAAACCGAGATCATGATTCGCCTGGGCGGCCGCCCATTTGATCAAGCCAAGCGCGCGAATGAACGACCGCGAAAACCGATAGCCGCTCACGGGAAAATTGAGCACCGCCCGGTGAGTGGAGGCGCCGTGAAGCGCATCCGCCGGAAGCGTCATCTCGCCCATCGAATCTTTTTCTGTCCGCGTCGGCTTTTCGGTCATGCGGAACGATCCGCGCCAACGCCAGCCAGCGTTGAAAAACGTTTGGACCGCGCAGTGCGTCGTTCGCGATTCTGCGGCGAGGGCGTTTTGTGAAAAACGGTGATGAACATTGGCGGGATATTTTGCAGGAAGTATTCCGACTCACCATGCTCGAAAAGCGTGGCGTGCTGCTTCAGTTCGTTCGTGACCTGGTAAATGATGAAACTGCCTCCGGGCGCCAGCGCATCGTACGTTTTCCGCAACAGGGCGCGTTTCTTGTCGATCTTGAGGATGCTGAACGGAATGCCGGAAAGGATGTAATCGCAGAACGCGATGCCGCGGCGTTTGAGCTCGTACGGCAACGAAGCTGCATCGCCATGGATCACGTGCACGCGCGGATCGCCTGCGAATTGCCGCTCGAGGGCGCGCGAGAACGCCGCGTCGAGCTCGAACAGGAGCAAATGCGAATCCGCGCTCATCCGGCGCGTAATCTCGCGTGAGTGCACGCCTTCACCGGGGCCGTACTCGGCGATCACGCGCGGCCGGCTAAAATCCATTTTGCTGGCGACGCGTTCCACCAGCGCTTTCGAGCTGGGCACGATGGAGGCAACCTGGAACGGTCGCTTCAGAAATCGCTTGAAAAAAAGTGCGCTCACGGGGAACGAACAGTCGTCTTGCGCTTCCGAGTTGTCCAGTGGCGAAGTAGGCGTACGCGACATTCTTGTAGCCATGCGCCTGTGGCGCGTCGACATAACCGCGTGCGACAGAGCATGGGACGGCCCACAGGGCCGTGGCTACAGCGCGGTTCGTCGGGGAAGAAAGTGAAGTGTCATCCGCATTCGTCGTTCTTGACTGATCAGCGATCACCGATCATTTATCACGTCTGATTCGTGCGCGGTTAGCTCAGTGGTAGAGCACTACCTTGACACGGTAGGGGTCAGAGGTTCGAACCCTCTATCGCGCACCATTTTTCAGCGGGGTCATTCGCCTCCGACTTCGCTTGCCGTAATCGAGCCGGTTGTCGGTTCTAGCTGGGAGAAGGCGGAGTAGCGGGAGCTTGTGGCAGTGCGGGCGCGCTGGTGGGCCGCTTTTCAATGAGCGTTGCCAAGGCGGGACGCAAACTCGTCAGGTTTTTCAGCAGATTAAACCAAAACGGCGCGCCGAGCGCGAGTAACCCCGCCGTAGCGAGAATGCCAAGCAGATGACTGAATGTATGGCTCACCCGTCGTTGGAGCCGCGGCCATCCGGGGAGTTGAGTCTCTGTCGGTTGATCCCAGCGGCCAAGAAAATTCACCGGCATGAGGTCGAATCCTGCTTGGCTGACGGTTTTTCCCAGGCGTTCAGCTTGTTCGCGGCTTGCTTCTTCGAACTTTTTCGCCTCGCTTGTGCAAAGAAGGTCGTACTCGTTGAGTAACTCCTTCGCTTGGTCAGGTTCGACATTGTCCCCAGTCAGCTGCGCGTTCAAAGCCTGGCGATAGTCATCTTGCGTTGGCGACGCTGGCAAATCACTCAAAGCGTGTTCCGTGTGCTTCTCTTTCCATTGAAGATAAGCCTGGTGCGCGGGGGCGTTTTTCGGGTCGAGAATTTTGGTGCCTTCTTCAATTACACTCGATGCGGCTTTCGCCAGCCCTTGGGTCAGTGCGGGACTGGCGCGGAGCTGTCGATAAATATCTGCCGTATCGAGCTGGAGAAGGAACGCCGCGACAATCGAGCAAACGACCGTTATGACGCGAGTCTGAGTTTGGAACCATTGCTCGGCCCGGTCCTGGGCGCTGCCGAACCAGCGCTGGAACCGATCGTATGCTTCCGTCGTCGCGCGCTCCACCGTTGCGCCAAAGTTAGCTAAAGAATCGAGGACCGCCTTCTGCTGTTGCTCTGTCGCAAACATGTCCGCCATGTGTTTGATAAGCTTAAGTTTCTCCTCCGATTCTTGCGCGGGTTGGTCGCGTTCTTGAAGACAAGCCAGCAGACTTACGGATTTTTCGATCAAATCCGGCGGTACGTCGCTCAGCGCTGCTTCAGTTGGAGTCAGATCTGCGAACTCGTGAAGAATGCGATAGATTTCGCCCGGCCGAATTGCGCTTCCAAGAGCGGTTGCGTCCTTCAATTTCGAAAAAAATTCCCACGGTTTCATCCGGTTCGGCGTGACCTTCCGGATTCGGACGCCCGCTCTTGCCGTATCCACTTTTCTCTGGGCTGCTTTCATCGCTGCCTGCTTGTGGGTATCCGTCGGATCAGCTGCGATCTGTTTCTGGGCTTCCTTCAACCTTCTCTCGGCATCAATGAGCACTTGCGTTCTGGCATCGGCAACGATTTGGACGCGATTCTTAGTCCGCCAGAGAGAATCGCTGAAAATCGGATCCCTTAAAATTTGCGCGGCCAAAGAATGCGCATACTCGCCGAGTTTCGGGTCGATGGTCTGAAAGGTAAGCGCCAATGCATTTGCAAGATTTTTGCCGCGCAACGAAAACGACGCGGACACCATCTGCACGAGAATTGTGATCAACAGGCTGAGAACAGTCATGATCACCGCGAAGCCGATCACCGTATCCATGGTGTTTAGCATAAAACTTCCGAGGGATTTGGCAGAGTCAGATCGCCAGCCGCAAAAGCAAACGCGATGCAGCCTTCGGTGTGAAGAATGGCGAATACGTGGGAGCGAGTCTGTTCACATGGGGGCGCTGTTGAAGCCTCATCTTTATCGGTTTGAGAAACACTGACAAGACCAAAAATCCGGCAGCAGTTCAGCAAAACTTTGCCTCCATGCTTACCAGATCAGCATCATTCATTTTGCTTCAAACGCTGAAAAGTTGTATCAACACCAATCCGCTCCAAATAAGCCTGCCATCAATGTCTGATCTTCCTCAATTTCGCGACGCCATTGCGGCCGCAACGGAAACAGTACGCTCACTTTCCAGCCTCGAAGCTCGAATGGTCGAAGCCGCCGATTTGATCGAGCAATGCCTGCGCGCCGGAGATAAACTGCTCCTTTGCGGAAATGGCGGCAGCGCAGCGGACGCGGCACATTTTGCGACTGAGTTCGTGGTGCGTTTTGCCAACGATCGTCCGGCATATCCCGCGATTTGTCTCGCAAGCGACGGCGGACTGCTCACTGCCGCGGGCAACGATTACGGTTTCGATGAAATTTTCGCGCGCCAGGTAGCGGCATTGGGTCAGCCAAGTGACGTGCTCATCTGCCTGACCACTTCCGGCAAATCGAGAAATATCGTGCGCGCGCTGGAGGAAGCGAAGACACGCAAACTGAAAACAATCGCATTCCTCGGCCGCGATGGCGGATCGACCATTGGCATGGCTGACGTCGATCTTCTGGTTCGCAGTGACTCAACGGCGCGCATCCAGGAAGCGCATCAGCTTCTGCTCCATGTGCTGTGCGAGATCATCGAGTCGCGGATCTGGGGATGACTGGCTCCCAGCAGTCATGCTTAAATCGATGGCTGCCCAAGCCGTCGTTCCTTGTAGCTTTACTGCGATTTTTTTAGCAGCCGTTCGCGTTCGCGATCCAGTTGCCATCGCTCGCTCGGCGTCAAACTTCCAATCCCGAACTTGGAGATTTTATCGAGAATCGGATCGATGGATGAATAGACATCCTCCGATTCAGTGCCGCTGCTGCTGGATCGCGGTCGCGTTTTTGGAACAACGTGATACTTCGGCCTGGGGCGAATGCGCTCTTTCAAGCTATTCCACCAGGCGAGTTCCGGCCCCGCCCCGCGAAATTCAATAAAAAGGAACGCAGCGCCGATGCTCGTCCAGACTACGACCAGGTCGCTCCATGCGTGATAGGCGAGAAGTTGAAAAGTGTAAACACCGGCAAGAATAAGCGCGATCCATTTTACCATAATCCGGAGAAACAACTCGACGCGGGGATAGATAGTGGCGAAAGCAACGAAGATCCCAAAGTGCAACGCTGGCGACCCTGCAAGGGCAGAACGCTGCCAAAGACCCCAGATCGTGAGCAACGCCGCAGGCGTGACCAATAAAACAAGGTAGAGCGCAATATAAGCGCGTCGGCCCACAAAACGTTCCACTTCCCGCCCGAACACGAACAGAAAGTACATTTCGATGGCGAACCAGAGTAGCGTCGACGGCGCATGAACGAAGGCATATGTGAAAAGACGCCACAACTGAGCACCGGACCAAACTGCGCCGCTGTCGAATTGTAAATATACAAGGATCGAACCGGCTCCGAATGCTACAAGAATGGCCGCGAGAATTGCGGCTGCGACATGCACCCCCACGAGCATCGTCGTCACATCGACGGGATAGCGACCCATCCACGCAACCGGCCGATAATCATCGGAGGTGGTGACCCCGAACATGTTTTCAATTAATGCCGCGCATTGCGTCTGCGCAAGCGTGATTCGTTATTGGTTAAATCCTTACACATGAGCCGATTTAATGGCTTTAACGACTTACCGGTTTAACCTAGCGAAGCCGTCCACTTCTCACGCCGTAGCCTTGCGCGAAGGCGGAAGCCTTGGCGAAGGCGGATTCGTGGTTAAGATGAACGTCTTCATTGCATGACAAATTCCGCACCCGCCATATTCCCGCCGAGTGGAATCGGTGACGCGAGGCCAGCCAATCAAGCGGTGCTCGATTGGGTGCACGACATCGCCACCATCACGGAACCGGAAAACATTTTCTGGTGCAACGGTTCAGATCAGGAAAACGACTTTCTCATCGCTGAATCGGTCAAACAAAATGTGCTGATCAAAGTGAACCAGAAAAAAGTTCCGGGCTCCTATTTGCACCGCTCGAATCCAAATGACGTGGCGCGAGTCGAGCAATGCACGTTGGTTTGCACGCCGACAAAAGGAGAGGCCGGTCCGACCAACAATTGGTCTGAGCCACGAGAAACGTATGCGAAGCTTCGCGCCTTTTTGAAAGGCGCGATGCGTGGGCGCACGCTTTTTGTGATTCCTTACATGATGGGGCCGCCGGATTCGCCGCTGGCCAAGGTCGGCTTTGAGATTACCGATTCAAAATACGTCGTGCTCAACATGCGGATCATGACGCGTATGGGCGAGATAGCCGTGAAACGCCTCGGCAACGATCCAAACGCGGAGTGGAACCGGGGCGTGCACTCGCTGCTGGATGTCAATCCTGAGCGCCGATTCATTTGTCACTTTCCGCAGGACAACACGATCATTTCTGTCGGTTCGGGTTACGGTGGCAACGTTTTACTGAGCAAAAAATGTCTGGCCTTGCGCATCGGTTCGTATCTGGCGCGCACACAAGGCTGGATGGCGGAGCACATGCTGATTCTCTGCGTGGAATCGCCCCACGGACGCAAACATTACGTAGCTGCAGCGTTCCCGAGCGCATGCGGTAAGACCAATTTTGCCATGCTTATTCCACCCGCGCATTTCAAAGGCTGGAAAGTAACGACAATCGGCGACGACATCGGCTGGATACGAATTCGCGACGGCCGGTTGTATGCTGTCAACCCGGAGAACGGCTATTTCGGCGTCTTGCCCGGCACGAGCTATCAATCGAATCCGAACGCGATGAAATCGATCGCGCACGATACAATTTACACAAACCCGGCGCTTACCGACGATGGCGACGTATGGTGGGAGGGCAAAGATGGCTCGCCGCCGGCGCACGCCATCGATTGGCGCGGAAACGATTGGACGCCGGATTCAAAAGAAAAAGCTGCCCATCCGAACAGCCGGTTTACTACGCCGATGCGCAACAATCCGGCGCTCGATCCGGACGTCGATAAAGGTGAAGGCGTCCCCATTAGCGCCATTATTTTCGGCGGGCGCCGCAGCGACACGGTGCCGCTTGTTTATCAGGCGTTCGATTGGAACCATGGAGTTTATTTGGGTGCGACCATGGCTTCGGAAACAACCGCG
>QHRD01000033.1 GCA_003220005.1 Verrucomicrobiota bacterium
CACTGGCGGGCGACACTGGTCGCGTTTGGCGCATCGGTGGTGGCGCACCTTGCCACGTTCGCGACTTTTCTCTGCGCGGCCCACGCGTTGGGCGCGCCCGTGCCGGTGGTCAATTTCTTTGCGGTAATGCCGGTCGAACGCACCATCTCAGCGTTACCGATCAGTTTTGCGGGAATAGGCCTTCGGGAGAAAGTCTTGCAGATTATGCTGAACGGCCTGTGCGGCGTGCCGGAGGCAAAAGCCATTCTGATCGGCTCGCTGAGTTTTCTGATCATTCTCTTTTGCTGTCTTCCAGGCGCAGTGGTTTATCTGTTTTACAAGCCAAGCCGGCCGGCTCCCCCTGTGAGCTTGCGCGAGATGGAACAGGAAGTGGTTACGCTGGAACATGAGCTCGGCGAAGCGGAATAAAATGCGGGAGGGACCTTAGTGTCCCGATTGGGTGTGATGACAAGGAAATCGCGGCACAAAGGCCGCTCCCACATTTCCAAGCGGCCATTCGTCGTCGCCACGTTCGCCATGACCGTGGATGGCAAAGTGACCACGAAAAACCTCGCGCCGGTCGATTTCACTTCGCGCGAAGACAAGCTGCATTTATTTCGCCAGCGCGCTCTGGCCGATGCGGTTTTGCTTGGTCACACCAGTTTGAAACGCGACAACGTCCGCCTCGGCCTGCCGGTTGATTTGCAACAAGCCAGAACTAAGCGAAAGCAAACCCCTGCCCCATTGCGCGTGATTGTCTCAAACAAAGGCAGGATCGACAGCCGATTGAAAGTGTTTCAATCTACCATTTCGCCCATCCTCATTTTCTCCACGACGCGAATGCCAAGGAAAACTCAAGCTGCGCTCAAGGGGAAAGCCACTCTGCATCTCACTAAAGGTGATGAGATCGATCTTGCCGCCATGCTAAGAACTTTGCGCAGCAAATATAACGTGCGAAAACTTGCGTGTGAGGGCGGGCCGACGCTTTTTCGCGCGCTGCTGGAACGTGACTTAATCGATGAACTCAGTCTCACGATTGCGCCGTACATGTTCGGCGGAGCAAAGGCGCCTACATTGACAGGTTTGAGCGAGGAGTTCCTGCCGACCAGCGTCCATTGTTCATTGATCGATATGCGCACGATCGGCGATGAGTGCTTTCTCGCCTATCGAATCAAGCACCGGCGACGGCGGAACTAGCCGACTCCTCGCGACGAGGTCGCCGCACGAGTTCACCTTTGCAGTTTGGGCACACGAGCTTCATTTGCTCCGCACACTTCGCGCAAAACGTACATTCGTAGCTGCAGGTGTAAGCCACGCCACCTGGTATAAGTGTGGTGTCGCATCTCTCGCAGATTCTTTTTAGCTCTAGCGCCATCTTCGGACAACCGCTTACTACCTTCATCTGATTCGGCTTGACTCGCCAGCGCCTGCTAACCACGATGCCGCGAATCAAATTAGGAGAAACAATATGAAAAACTACATTCGACTAATCGCGCTGGCTGTATGCTTCGGCACCTTTGTGCTGCTGGCGCCGGCATCGTTCGCTCAAAATAGAGCTGCGAAGCTTCAAGCGATATCGCAACAACTCAATCTGACGCCTCAACAGAAGGCCAAAGTTCTACCCCTTCTTGCTGAAGAAGCGCCAAAGGTGGAAGCCGTTAAGAATAATAGTTCGCTTTCGGGCATGCAAAAAATGCAGCAACTCAGAGCTATTCATCAACAGACGGATCCTCAAATGAAGGCGATCCTTTCACCTGCCCAGTATCAAAAGCTGCAGGGGATTCGTCAACAGGCCATCCGTGAGGCCATGCAGAAACGACGCGGCGCGTGATTGATTAGTTGCGCACTGCGCTGGCAAAACGCTCCAGATATATCCGCTGTAGATCCTGGGCGCTAATCTTAGCCGGTCCAAGGTCGAACTCTACCTTTTCGATCGTGCCACTGAAATACTTCGGCAGGAGTTTGGCGTATCCAAGTTTCGGGACGACTGGGAGACCGTTGTCGGTGCCGATGTCCATGCCGGCGTAACCAGTAAATCGTAGCGGCACGGTGTGCTCGATTCTGCCTTCGGCTTCCTGTTTGCCATTAATGAAGAGCCGGCTTGTGCCGCTCGTAGCGAATTCGCCGGGTTTATCGGCGGTGAACTCATAGCGGACATTAACTTTTCCCTTCGGTAGCTCATCATTCGACGCGATGGTGTCCAGTTTCAAACCGAGGAAACTATAGGTGTGCTTCAGGTGGCCGGCTTCGACATAAAGCGAGAAACCGCCAAGGAAACTGCCCTCTGCGACGATGACCCCCGCCAACCCCGGACGCACCCCGAGACCTGATCGGCCCGGATTATCCAAATCCGCGTTGATGTTGTATGAGCGATTGTAAATCGGCGGAATCATGCCGGACGAGATATTTTCCGTTCCGCTGTAATAGATGAACTTCGTCTGATCAGTCGTGTGTTTGGGAAAGCCCCACAAAAACGCAATCTCGCCGAATAGCGGCGTCACCTGGTATTTCTCGGCCTCGGCCCAAAACAACGCGGTGAGTTCGCGTACTTTGTCGGGATATTTGTCCGCGACATCGTCAGCCTGCGAGAAATCTTCGTCGAGATTATACAGCTCGCACTTGTCGTTGTCCGGGTTCCATTTGTCTGCTGCAAACCGCGCGAGCGTCGGAGGATCAAGTTTCCACGGAATTCGGTCCGGTCGCCAGCACGCAATCCAGCCGTCCTTGTACATGGCGCGATTTCCCAGAATCTCGAAATACTGTTGCGTATGGCGCGATGGAGCTTTGGCATCATCGAATGTTGAAAGAAAACTCACGCCATGCATTGGCATCTGGCCGACACCGTTGACTTCCTTCGGTTGCGGCAGGCCGGCAGCTTCCAGAATTGTCGGAGCGATGTCCGTGCAGTGAGTGAACTGGCTGCGCAAACCGCCTTTGTCCTTAATGCGTTTTGGCCAGCTAACGACCATTGGGTTGCGAATGCCCCCGAGGTGCGAGGCCACCTGCTTTCCCCATTTGAACGGCGTGTTCCCGGCCCACGCCCACGATGCCGCGTAATGCGGATCCATATCAGGGCCGCCCCATTTTTCGAGACCGCCATAAGCTTTGATTGCTTTTAATTGCTGCTCAGCGGTCACCGGAATGCCGTTCAAGGTTATGATTTCATTGAACGTTCCGTTCTCCGTTCCTTCCATGCTCGCGCCGTTGTCGCCGAAGATGTAAATGACGAGCGTATTGTCAGCGAGACCGATCTCCTGAATTGCTTGCAGGACACGACCCACAGCGTGGTCGGTGTTTTCCTGGTAACCGGCATAGACCTCCATCTGGCGCGCATACAGTTTCTTTTCTTCCGGCGGCACGCCGTCCCAGGCGGGGAATGCCGGATCACGAGGCGTCAGTTTGGTTTTGGCTGGAATCACTCCGAGCTGCTTCTGTCGTGCGAATGTTTCTTCGCGCAACTTGTCCCAACCCTGATCGAACTTGCCCTTGTATTTCTCGCTCCATTTCTTCGGTACCTGGTGTGGCGCGTGGCTTGCCCCAGTTGAGAAATACAGAAAGAAAGGTTTGTCCGGCGCCTGCGCTTTCTGATCACGAATCCAGGTAATCGAGTGTTCGGCCATCGCGTCATTGAGATAAAAGTTCTTCTCCTTCGGCACGCCGATGATCTTGTTGTTTTCTACAATGACCGGATCGAACTGACTGGTTTCACCGCCGAGAAATCCCCAAAAATAATCAAAGCCCAAAGCATTCGGCCAGCGATCAAAAGGGCCCGCCGGCCCCTGCTGCGCATCGGGCGTTAGATGCCACTTGCCGATTGCGGCGGTGTTGTAACCGTTGAGTTGAAGAATCTGCGCAACGGAAGCAGCGCTCGTCGGACAGTTCGTGCTGTAGCCTGGCCAGCCGCCGATTAATTCGGAGATCGAGCCGAATCCTACCGCGTGATGGTTTCGTCCCGAAAGCAAAGCCGCGCGCGTGGGAGAACAGAGCGCGGTCACATGAAATCGGTTGTAACGAAGTCCCTCGGCGGCGAGCTTGTCGAACGTCGGCGTAGCAACGGACCCGCCAAACGTGGACGGATTGCCGAATCCTGCATCGTCAATCAGCACGAGAAGAACGTTCGGCGCGTCCGGCGGAGCTTTCACTGGATGAGTAAAAGCCGCTTTAGATCCTTCCAGCGTACGTTTCGCGATCCCTTGGAACAGTTGGGCCCGACGCGGCAGCATCGTTCTGTCCCAGTCCCCATCCGCAGCGAGACATTCAAACATTTGCGTTACGACTGTAACTGCAGGCACAATCAGACACAGCATTAGCTTGGACATAAGATTCAGAGTCACGCTGTGTATCCCCAGTGCAGAAGGCTGGTCAAGAAAGGAATACCTTGCAAGTGTGCGATCTGCCTCGATTCAACAGCTGAATCAGTGGTGCGTTGCAGCTAAGAGCGCCGAGCAACAATTGATATCGTTGAACGATTAGCTAGATCCACAATCGCATCGCGCTCGAGAAGCAAAGTCTTTTCAGCTTCAACAGCGATCACGCGCAGTCGCGCTTCTGCAGCGACGCGAATTGTTTCGACACCAATCACCGGCACGTCAAAACGCATGTCCTGATTCGGTTTGGCGACTTTCACCATCACCCCGCCCTCGTGGGCGAGCACCCATTTTTCGCAATGATCGTCTGCCCGATGTCGAGCCGCGCAATTTCCTTGGCGATTCTCCAACCTAGATCGACATCGTCCTCTTCGTGCCGCGATAACTTTGAACCAGTAACTAATCCCGAAGGCGCCAGAAAGTCTTCGAGAAACGTCGTCGCCGGCAAAAGCTCCACATCGACTTTCGCGAGTTCATCCGCGATAGCCGTGAAGATGGATTCGGCAGTGCGCTCTTTGAGTTTTCCCAGCAAAAGCAGTGCCCTCCAATCCGGCTGCAAATCAAAAAGATTTTTCGGGGCTACTTGTCCGGCCATGATGGCGTGATGAATAGCTTGTGCGCGAAAAAATTTCAGGAGCCGGTTCAGTTGGCCAACGCGCATCCAATCCAGCACATCGACATGCTGCGCGAGGATTGAATCGGTTTCGCCGGTGAACGCGGCCGCGACGATTTTCTTTACCCCAGCGTTTCGCGCTGAGTCAGCAAGCAGTCGCGGGTACACGCCGTTGCCGGCGATAATTCCGACCGCCTCTACAACTGCTAGCCGTGATGGCGGCGACGTTTGACGTGCAATTGAGCAAGCGCTTTTTGCAACGATGCCTGAATAGCTGCCACTTCCTCGCCAGTGTGATCTTCCTTCATCGCCGCCTTGGCGCGCTCGACTGCTGCCTCGGCCGCGGCGATATCGATCTTCTCCGACTCGAGCGCCATGTCGGTCAACACCGAAACTGCATCGGCCCTAACTTCCACAAAGCCCTCGCCGATGGCCATCGCGGTTTCGCGACCGTTTTTCAGGACACGCAGCTCGCCCGGTACCAAGGTCGTTAGCAATGGGACGTGTTTGGGGTAAACGCCCAACTCTCCTTCCGAACCCGGCAACGTGACCATCTCCACGTCTTCGGAATAAATTTTTTCCTCGGGCGTTACAATTTCGAGCTTGAGCGTGGCCATGGTAATGCAAGAAGTTAGCCTTCTTTGATCATGTCGATGCCGCCCTTCATGTAGAAATTTTGCTCGGGCACATCGTCGTGCTTGCCATCCAGAATTTCTTTGAAACCGCGGACTGTTTCCGCAACCGGAACGTATTGGCCCTTAAAGCCGGTGAAAACTTCTGCCACGTGAAAAGGCTGGCTAAGGAACCGCTGAATCTTGCGGGCGCGATGAACCGTGATCTTGTCCTCCGGGCTTAGTTCATCCATTCCGAGAATCGCGATGATGTCCTGCAAATCCTTGTAACGCTGCAAAACACGCTGCACACCTCGCGCAACGTTATAATGCTCTTCACCGACAATTTCCGGCGCCAGCGCTTTCGATGTTGATGCTAGCGGATCGACTGCCGGATAAATACCGAGCTCGGCGATGGAACGCTCAAGCACAATGGTCGAGTCCAAGTGCGCGAAAGTGTTTGCCGGCGCGGGATCGGTGAGATCGTCCGCTGGAACGTAGACGGCCTGGAACGAAGTGATCGATCCTTTATTTGTGGAGGTAATTCGCTCCTGCAAATCACCCATCTCAGCAGCAAGGGTCGGCTGATAGCCAACCGCGCTTGGCGTTCGGCCCAGCAACGCCGACACTTCCGAGCCTGCTTGCGAGAATCGAAAGATGTTGTCGATAAAAAGAAGGACGTCCTGGTTGCGCTCGTCGCGAAAATATTCGGTCATTGCAAGGGCAGAAAGAGCAACCCGCAAACGCGCGCCCGGTGGTTCGTTCATCTGACCGAAAACCATCCCAACTTTCGACTTCGACAAGTCTTTTTGATCGATCACGCCCGCCTCGCTCATTTCCTTGTAAAGATCATTGCCTTCCCGGCTCCGTTCACCTGGATGACAACAGTCTTGCCGACGCCCGCGCCACCAAATGCGCCTACTTTGCCGCCTTTTGTAAATGGGCAAATAAGATCGATGACCTTGATCCCCGTTTCCAAAATCTTTGCCGTAGTGTCTTGCTCCGTGAGCGTCGGCGCCGGGCGATGGATTGGGTAACGCTTCGTGTAGTTCACCGGGCCACGGTTATCAATCACGTCGCCAGTGACGTTAAAAAGCCGACCAAGCACAGCGTCGCCTACTGGTACGCTGATAGGACCGCCGGTGTCGGTTACGCTCATTCCGCGCTTCAACCCTTCCGTCGATGACATTGCGATGGAGCGGACCCAGCTTTCGCCAAGGTGCTGTTGCACTTCGAGCGTCAACTTGGTTGGGTTGCCGTTCACTTCATACTCAATTTCGAGGGCGCTGTAGATTTTCGGCAGCGTCTTTTCGTCCGGAAATTCCACGTCCACTACGGGACCAATTACTTGAACTATCTTTCCCTTATTCATAAATCTTGACTAGCCACCGAGTGCCATCTGCGCTGTGGCGATCTCGAGCAACTCGGTTGTGATGCCGGCCTGGCGCATCTTGTTGTATTCCAGTGTAAGGTCCTTGATAAATTGATTCGCGTTATCGGTGGCATTCTTCATCGCCACCATTCGCGCGCTGTGTTCAGACGCGCGCGCGTCGAGGATCATCTGAAAAACCTGGTACGAGACGTAATATGGAAGCATCGAATCGAGAACGGCCTCGGCGTTAGGCTCAAACACGTAGCCTATCATTGGATCGTGACCTTCACTTTCCGCCTGGGCTGTTTCGCTTTTCGGCAAATCGAAACTACTGATCGGCAGCAGCGTCTGTACTACCGCACGTTGGCTGATTGTGTTGATAAAATGCGTGTAGAGCACGGAGACTTTGTCCACCTCGCGCCTCAGGAATTTCTCCATGCAAAACTTCGAGATCGGCTTCGCTTCAACGAAGGTCGGCGAATCTTTCAATTCAAAATCAGCCAATAATTCGCGCTTTGTACGGGCGATGAATTGTCGCGCCTTCTTTCCTGTTACCACGAACGCTGTTTTAGCCGAATCAAAGTTGCTCGCCTCCCGAAACAGATTCGTGTTCAACGCTCCGCAGAGTCCCTTGTCTGTGCTGATAATTAGAACCAACTCTTTCTTGAGCGGACGGACAGCAAGAAGTGGATGAAATCTCGGGTCTGTCCGTTTTTGCAACGAAACGAGAACCTTATTCATCAAAGCGGCATAAGGGCGTCCCGCCAGAGCGTGCTGCTGCGCTTTGCGCATCTTGGAGGCAGCCACCATTTGCATTGCTTTCGTGATCTGCGCGGTATTGCGGATCGATCTTATCCGGCGCCGTATGTCCTGCGTGTTCGCCATTCCAGATTACCGACTACAGACTACGCGTTGCGAGTTACGAAGGAGCGAAATCATCGCCAAGTGGTCTTGAATTCATCGAGCGCCGCTTTCAATTGCGACTCTAGATCTTTGTCGAGCTCCTTTTTCTCGCGGATCGCCCCGAGTAATCCTGCTTTCCGCGTTTGCAGCCAATCCTGAAGCTTTAGTTGGTACTCTTTGACCCGGTCGACGGGCACTGAGTCGAGGTAGCCATTTTGCATCGCCCACATCACCGCCACCTGCTCGTCCACCGGAATCGGGTTATATTGTTTTTGTTTAAAAAGTTCGACAATGCGTTGACCGCGATCGAGTCGCGCCCGCGTTGCCGCATCCAGGTCGGAGCCGAACTGCGCGAATGCAGCCAGCTCGCGGAATTGCGCCAGATCGAGTTTCACCTTGCCGGCGACCTGCTTGATCGCCTTGATCTGGGCAGCCGATCCAACACGGCTGACAGAGAGGCCTACGGAAATTGCCGGCCGCACACCTTGATAAAACAAATCAGTCTCAAGATAGATTTGGCCGTCCGTAATCGAGATCACGTTTGTCGGAATGTAGGCGGAGACGTCGCCGGCCTGGGTCTCGATGATCGGCAACGCGGTTAACGAGCCCCCGCCGAATTCATCGCTCATGCGCGCGGCGCGCTCGAGTAATCGCGAGTGCAAATAAAATACATCGCCCGGATAAGCTTCTCGACCGGACGGACGCTTCAGCACCAGTGAAACCTGCCGATAAGCCACCGCGTGCTTTGACAAATCGTCGAAGATGATGAGCGCATCCATTCCATTGTCCATGAACCATTCGCCCATCGCGGCGCCGGCGAACGGCGCCAGATACTGATTAGTCGCCGTGTCGGATGCAGGCGCAGAGATGATTGTTGTGTAAGGCATGGCGCCTTCTCTCTCGAGAATATCGAGCACTCGCGCCACGTTGGAATTTTTCTGGCCAACGGCGACGTAAATGCAGTAGAGCGGCCGATAATTGTTATCTTTCGCGTCTTCCGCAGCTTTGTTCAGGCGAGACTGGCTGATGATGGTATCGATGGCAATGGTGGTTTTGCCAGTTGCGCGATCACCGATGATCAACTCGCGCTGACCGCGACCGATCGGAATCATGGCATCGATCGCCATAATGCCGGTTTGCACTGGTTGATTCACGCTGCGGCGCTTAATCACGCCCGGCGCAATTTTTTCCAGCGGGTAAAATGTTTCGGTTTTGATGGGTCCTTTGTCATCGAGCGGCTGGCCGAGTGTGTTTACCACACGGCCCAAAAGCGCCTTGCCGACGGGAACGGAAAGAAGTCGGCCGGTCGTCCTAACTTGGTCGCCTTCGGAAACCTTCGTCGTGTCGCCCATCAGAATCGCGCCGACTTCCGTTTCCTCCAGGTTCAACGCGAGCCCGAATACACCGTTTGGAAATTCGATCATTTCGTTAAGCATCACGTCGCTCAGCCCTTCAATACGCGCGACTCCATCGCCCGTTTCACGCACAACGCCGACGTTGCTTTTAGTGGTCGACGTTTTTAGCCCTTCAATTTTCGTTTCGATCTCTTCGAGTATGCTGCTCATGATTTTGTCTTGATTAAAGTTCTCGTTGGAGACGTTCGAGCCGGTTGCGCACCGTTCCGTCCCATACATCGCTACCCACACGAATCCGCATTCCGCCAAGAAGCTCCGGGTTAACAACGAACTGCGTTGTCAGGTCGCCACCGAATTTCTTTTTTAGATTGGCGACGAGCTCCGAAGTCGTCGCGGAGTCTACTTCGCTCGCTGTCTCGATTCTGGCCTGGCGCCTTTCCAATTCGAACCGAAGCAGACGCCTATAGTTCTTTAGGACGTCGACGTAATGACGCGGTTTTCTCGCGATAAGTGAATCGACCAGCGAGCCGATCCTGCCAGGATCGAGCTGACCGTCAGTGAAACTTGTTCGAAGCATTTCACGCGAGAGCTGGCGAATTTCCTTGTTGATCTTCATCAGGCTAGTTGACGCGCTGCTTCCTCCTGCAAGCGCCGTTGATCTTCCGGCGTTAACACCTTCCCAGCTACTTTAGCTGTCGTATCAACGACCAGGCGGCCAAGCTCGCGCTTCAAAGATTCCATTGTGCGCTCGTGCTCAATCGCGCTGGCTTCACGCGCCTTGGCAATGATCTGCTCGGCAGCCCCAATCGCCTCCTGTTGCTTGCGCTCAGATAGATTCGCAGCGCTTTCACGCGCTTCATCGATCATTTTTTGAGCGTCCGCATTAGCCTTCGCCAGAATTTCCTGGTAACGCTTCTCCGCTTCGGCGAGTTCTTTCTTGATTTTTTCCGCGTTGATCTGGCCCTCTTCGATCTTCCGCCGACGTTCTTCAAGAACGGCAAGGATCGGCTTGTATGCGAAGCGTTGCAAAAGGAACGCAACAATGCAGAAGCTAATCACCTGCGACAGAAACAACTTCCAATTCCAGCCGAACGTTTCAGCTGTTTCACGCAAGATGTCGGTTATGGCTCCGATGCTGGCGGCAATTATCAGGTTCATAAACTAAGTTTCGGGCGCAACATCGATTGCCTCCCAGGTGAAAATTAATGAACGAGATACAGCGCGTAGAAAACGATCGCCTCGGTCAACGCGATAGCGAGAATTCCGTGCACGAGCACCTGCGTGAACGCACCCGGATTGCGACCGACCGCGGTGGTCATTCCCAAGCCGGTCAAGCCGATTCCGATTCCGACGCCCATCGCGGCAAGCCCGACGTGAATGCTTCCGCCCAGTTCTGCTAGTATTGGTAGTATCATATTTTTTTAGTTGGTTTGCGATCTCGTCACGAGATCGTCGAAAAATCAGTGCGCGTGCTCCGGTCCCTCCTGGTGCCCTGCAATCAACATTGTGAAAACTGCAGTCAGCAGCATGAAAACGAGCGCCTGCACAAATCCCACGAGCACTTCGAGGAAATAGAACGGGATCGGCAAGACCGGCGACAGCCACGGAATCATCGTAGACATAGCTTCGAGAATGCTTTCGCCAGCATAGATGTTCCCGAATAATCGAAAACTGAGCGCAATCGGTCGAAATAGAATCGAAATCACTTCGAGCCAGCCGACGGCGAAAAAAATGACGATCATCAGGATCTTCACGATTCCGGATGTCTCACCTTTTGGTCCAAACAAATGCTTCAAGAACCCGCCGATACCATTGG
>QHRD01000179.1 GCA_003220005.1 Verrucomicrobiota bacterium
GCAGGATAAGTCCCACTCGCCAGACCCGTAAAGGTCGTGGTGCCGCCACTGGTCGCCACGCTGTGAGTCACCCCATCGACTGTGACATCGTACGGCGCGGTGCCGCCACTGACTGTCACCGTCACACTGCCATTGCTACCGCCAAAGCAGCTCGCAGGAGTGGTCGTCTCACTGGCCGTGATCGCCGCGCACGTTGGAGTGGGAGTAGGCGTTGATGTAGCAGTAGGCGTAGGTGTGAACGTCGCTGTTGCTGTGGCTGTGGCTGTGGCTGTAGGTGTAAATGTAGCCGTCGGTGTAGATGTGGCTGTGGCTGTAGGTGTAAATGTAGCCGTCGGCGTAGCTGTGGCTGTGGCTGTAGGTGTAAATGTAGCCGTCGGCGTAGATGTAGGTGTAGGCGAAGGCGCAGATAGGGTAATAATGTAACCACACATTTGACCCGCGTCGCCACCGGAGTTGTTTTGGTCGCCGTCGTGCACCATCACATACAGGCGATAGGTATGCCCGCTTTGCAGCGGGTTGCCGTCCTTGTCCCACAGCCGGACAATGTCCCAGCGAACTTCGGCGCCATAGCCCTGGTTTGTTAACCCAAGGGGCACCTGATCAGCGCCTGGTCCGAGGTTCCAGTTATTTACCGCTGGATCGGAATCGGGCGTAATGGTAATCGCCGGCGGGTTCTTGGTCTTATCGACTAAGCGGACGGCGCCCTTCCATGTCCCAGAGACGAAATGCGGCGGAATGCCGTTCCGCCCGGAACAAGCGAGATCACTGCATGTGCCGTCATACTGCCAATCCCCCGCTAAAGGATTCGTTGAAGGGTCAGTGATATCGGTAATGAACAGAGCCGGGAACATCGGCCGGTTGGATATATCGACGCCGGCGAGATCTCCACTGTCAAATGTCGAACCTACCTGCGGGTTGGTCACGCTTTGGGCGGTCGGCCCCGGCGATGCCATAGGCGAAAATGGAAAGTCGGTCGTGGTGGTCGAAGAGGATGTTTTCACCTGGACCCGGCGAACACCAAGCGTCAGGGCGTGTTCGTCATTGTAGAAAACCTGAATTTGGCTAGTCACGCAATTGTTGTCTATCGTGAGCCTGGCGGCTCTGAGCACCTCGCTCTCGTTAAAGGCAATGTTCGCCCGCAACGGACTGGCGGTAGCAAACGGATACGGAGGCGTGCATGAAGCGAGAGGAATGCATGCCGTAGGTGTGGGCGTAGGCGAAGCTGAAGGTGTTGGCGTTGGCGAAGGCGTGGCGGCTGGAAGAAGCTCAAGCGCAATGGTTCCCCACACGGCGTTGCCGCTAATTGAACCGGTTACAGAGGAGGCAGACGGACCGACGTAATTCACCGAACGGTGAACTCGCGGTGCCGTTCCTTCGCTCACAAAGGCGGTGTCAATCAGAGTAAATCCAGAGATGGCGTTCCATGTGGGCGGCGGGTTCGTTCCGTTTGTAAGGTCGCCCAATAGCAGCATCGAGCTGCCTGGGGTCAAAGCTCCGCTGAGAAGCCACACTGGCGAGCTGTTAGTGCCGCTGGTGTCCGCGTTGATTCCGGTTACGCCGATAGGGGTCGCTGTGTTCTCGTTCGAGAGCTTGATCACGTAGAGGAGAACATTCTGAACGTTTGCATTGAAAGTCGCCGTTAGTGTACCATTGCTGGTTCCCGAGGCCGTTCCGCGCCAGGCGTACATGTAGAAGTATCTACCCCCACTGGGGTTGTTGTACCAATAAGCGTTTGATGCGCCGTTAGTCGTGATTTGGATGGCGGAGTTTGTTTGCAGCGCGGTTCCGGCGACAGAGGTAATCGATCGCGGCTGGCCAGTGCTCTCGCTCTCCGCAGCAACTAGAATTAGCAATGTCTGCCCGCTGGTTGCTGTGACGGCGTTGCTTGTAAGGGTCGGGGACCCTCCAGAGTGCACACCCTTGGGTGTGGCAGCCTCCACAGCGGTCACGCTAAGGCTGGTGAGAATGGCCGGCGCGATGCGCTGAGAGGACTCGCCGGCGGCAGTGGCCTGCAATGTGGCGCCACGAAATTGCTCGGATGAGATGTACCAGCTTGTGTCGAATTCGCCGTTAGTGTCGGCCACTATGTTCCACGGCTTGAACGAACTGCGGTCGGCCGATAGCTTTACCACGGTCATGTTGACAGTTTCGCCGGGCTGGAAGCCGGTGCCGTGAAAATAGACGTAGGAAAAGTGCGGGTAATCCTCGCGATTGGTGGTGAGGGTCGGCTGCTCGTTAGGCGCTTCGAGGCTCTGCGTGTTTTGGGCTTCGACAGCCGCGGCTGCGCGGGCGGTAGCCAGATTAAATACCTGCGTGGCGAGCGGTTCGTACAGCTTATTCGCAAAGACAGCCGAAGCACGCAGGGCGCGCTTATCCGCCGCCGTTAGCGGCTGGCGAACTGCGGTCTGCGTTTCGGTCTGCGCCTGGTTCGTTCCTGGGCCGGCATTTACATCGGCCGATTGTTGTTGCGGTCCACTACCGAAAGGCAGCAGAAAGCCGATCAATATTAAACTGATGATTTGGAGCGCCGCGAGAAGGGCTGCGCCGCTTTTTTTCATCCCGACGGTGCGTCGAATTAGTTTACTCATAAATTTTTCCTAACTATTGTGATTGTGAGCTTGAGCCGTGCTCACGGGGGTGTGCTGACGAGGGGGTTCCCATCTCAGCATTGTTCTACGGAAAATGCCTGAGGAAGTTTCTCGGGCTACCGTGCTGATTGAGTGGCGGCTTTTGACTTAGGGCAAGAGGGCAAGAAACCCCTAGGAAATAACTCTGGGTTATTAACACACGCGGCGAATGCTGTGGCGTGCGCTGTCTCAGCGCATCTGGGCAAGTCTTGTAGCGTGCGCTGTCTTCAGCACATTTGGAACTTAGGGATATAACACTACTGCAACGACACGCAAAGCTGCTACGGCAGCTCCATAAGGATCGGGGTTACAGCACTCGCGGACGCCGCAGTCCGCTAAAGTTTTCGCGGATTGTTTATTCCAGCTGGCGCGACCCACGGTTCGGAAGGTATCAAATTTTCGGTTGCCCATTTGCAGGCAAACCGTTTGAGTTCAGCTGCGTTGTGCAGGCCGAGCTTATGCTTAATGTTTTCGGAGTGTGTCTCGATGGTCTTGCGGCTGAGATGAAATTGTTCGGCAATCTCGCGCGCGCTGTATGAAGCGCCCAGAAGTTGAAACACCTGCATTTCGCGATCGGACAGAACGTCTATGCCCGCGTGCGGGCCAGCTGGTTTTTCGTGCAACGTCCGCTGCATTACCGCTGCGGCGACTTTTTCACTATAATATAATTCTCCAGCGAGGACTTTGCGGATTGCGCGCAGCACCTCGTCGGTGGCGTTTTCTTTCATGATGTAACCAGAGGCACCGGCACGAAGCACGCGCTCGGCGAAAAGCAATTCATCGTATTGCGAAAGCACAAGCACCTTCACTTCGGGATGTTCGACCCGCAGCGTTTTGATGAAGTCGAGCGCGTCACCGCCTTTCAAGCGCAAATCAAGGATCGTCACATCGGGTTTGCATTCTCGCACGAGCCGTCTGGCGTCCGCGGTGTTATCCGCGGCCCCGACGCAAGCTAGGTCCGGTTGGCTGTTCACCAATTGCATGAGCCCACCGCAGACCACCGGATGATCCTCCACTACAATCGTCCGCGATTTTCGTTGATTGCGTTCTCGAGGAGTCATGACAGACCACAGACTGCGGGCTGCGCTTCCAGCGGCACACGGCAATGGACGATTGTGCCCTGAGTGGGGCGGCCGTGCACTTCGCAGGAGCCGCCAATGCACTGAGCGCGATAACGCATAATCCGGAGTCCCATCCCATTGCCGTTCCCGTTGCTGTGGAAACCTTTTCCGTCGTCTTCGATCGTCAGCGCCAATTCATTGGCATTGAAGAGGAGCTTGATCTGCACATCACGCGCGGCCCCGTGCTCCACCGCATTGCGCACCGCTTCCTGGGCGATTCGATAAAGCTGAGCCGCCACAGGAGCGCTAATCGGCAAAGATGATGAATCTGCTTCAAGCGCGACCTTCACGCCCCCGTTGTGGTTCATTGTTGTAGCCAAAAAGGTGAGCGCGGCTTTCAAATCTCCTACTCCGTCAGCGCCTTCGAGAGTGCGTGCACTCAGCCGCGCTTGTTTGGCAGCTTCGTTGGCCAGCTTGGCAATAATGCTTGCCTTATTCGCTTCCGGAGAGTGTGCTGTTTGAAGTTCTTCTTCAAGGAGTTTCGCGCATAAAGCGATGCCCAGCAGTTGCTGCCCTACGCCGTCGTGCAAGTCGTAGGCGATCCGCCGTTGTTCACGCGCACAACTCTCAATCACTTCACGTTCGAGACGCGTGCGCTCGGCAACTTCCCTCTCTAGTAACACCGTTCTTTGCTGCCTCAGCAGTTGGGCCTCCAAGCGTGCCTTTCTTTGAGCAGTGACATCCATGCTGACGCCCAGAAGACGTATCGGCTTCCCGTGTTCATCGACCTGCACACGCCCACGCGCTGCGACCCAGCGCATGCTGCCGTCCGCAAGAACCTTCCGAAACTCTGCCTCGTAATCTTTGCAGTTTTCGATCGCATCCTTGATTGCCTGTCGGACTTGATCGCGATCATCTGGATGCCATCGGGAAATGAGGTCTTCGAATGTGATCTTTCCGGAAACAGGGAAGCCTAACTGAGCACGCCGCGTCGGCGTGACCCAGATTTCATCCTTGCTCAAATCCCATTCCCATAGCCCGAGATCCGCCGAGTCCGCAGCTAAGTTGAGCCTCTTATCGCTTAGGTCCAATTCATGCGCGAGATGCGCCGCTCGAGCCATGTCGTTGCTCAGCTCGTAGCCCATCGCCGCCAGGACGGCCGTATATGTGAAACCGAGGAAAAATGGGACTTCGATGACGCCCCAGATCACCAGCGGGACGTGCCACGCCAGGATCGCGCCGAAAATCATGCTACCGCCGACGAGCAAAGCGCGTCGCCGATCACCGCGGCGCCAGACGGTAATGGTGGCATCGACGCAAAAGATAAGCAGCAAGAGCAGGCTAAAGCTACTAATCAGACCCCATGGATTGAGGAGGCCGACGGGCACTGAGACGATCTCGCCGCCCCATGAAAAGTGCTGGATGTCTGTAATTGCCCGGAAATTGACACTCACCGGAGAAATAAAATTGAGGATCAATACGAGTGTCCGCAGGCCGTAGATGCTCCACGCCAGCCATCGTCGTCCGGCGCGGAGATAGAGTCGCACGAAAGCAACGAACGACACTGTGAGTACCCACGTGGGCACATGAATCCACCGAATCAACAGTTGGTATCGCTCAACCGTCTGGGCATTGATCATCCACAGCTCGAATGCCGAGATGGCCGCCGCGGCGATCGCGCTACAGGAAAACAACAAATGCACCCAGTTCTCGCGCTGTTTGCACCAGACCGCGCAATAGAACGCCGCGAGCGTCAAACATGCACCCACATTTACCGACCAGAAGACGGTGATCCAACTCATCGGATAAATGGCGGGTTACTCTGAGATTTTGTCTGTTGGTTGGATCGCCAACCTAACAGAACGCCATTTGCGATCCTGTTTTTGTTAAATCCCCCCAACCTGTTAGGTCTTCACCATATCCTTCGGGATTTGTTGGCCGAAGTTTCAGAAAGAAAGAAGAAAGTTTAAGAAACTTTCCCCGGGTCAATACTTCTTTTACAAAATTACAAAAATTTTTCGCCTGCAACTCGTCGCTAGTCACTCGCCACCCGTTGGCGGATAAATCTTTGGTTTCGGTGTCGCCGCGCTAACATGAAGGCTGTGAGGATCGACATCGTCACGCTGTTTCCCGAGATCTGCCGCGCGCCATTGAGCGAGAGCATCATGAAACGCGCGCAGGAAAAAGGGATCGTGGAGCTTCACATTCACAACCTGCGCGATTGGACGACGGACAAACATCACGTGGTGGATGATGCGCCATTTGGCGGAGGGCAGGGGATGGTGATGAAGCCGGAACCGATTTTTGCGGCGGTGGAAGACTTGCAACGAAAAACGTCCAACTCCGATAAATCGCGAGCAGGCGCTCAACGCCCAACGCCCAACGCCCAATCACGGAGCCCAAAAGTGATCTTGATGTCGCCGGCTGGTCGGCGTTTCGATCAGGAAATGGCGACACAGCTTTCGCAGGAATCCCATCTGATCATCATTTGCGGCCATTACGAAGGAGTCGATCACCGCGTCATCGAACATCTTGTCGATCTTGAGATTTCAATTGGCGATTACGTGCTGACCAACGGCGCGATTGCAGCGACAGTTCTCGTTGACGCAACCGTGCGTTTGCTGTCCGGCGCTCTCGGTCATGAGCAATCCGCCGCCGATGACAGCTTTAGCGGCAGGCTTCTCGAAGCGCCGCAGTATACGCGGCCAGCCGGGTTTCGAGGCTGGAAAGTTCCAGAGGTTTTGCTTTCGGGAAACCACGCACAGATCGCAAAGTGGCGCAGCGAACAATCGCTCACACGCACCAAAGAAAATCGTCCGGATTTGCTACGGTAACCTTATGAAGGGAATTATTTAACGACGCTGTCGTTGATTCTTTTCCTAGTCTGGTCGCCGAGCGCAACCGAGCCAACAGGCGACTCGAAATCTCTATCCAAGTGGTCCGCAATTTGCAGATAATCTACCACATTTATCAACTCCGCAGATGTTTATGCTTGTTAAATATAGAATTCGCTACCCTGGAATGGGCGCATGTGATCGAATGATGTCTGACGAACAGATTTGGAAAGTGGCAGCGTTTCTCGAACACATCGGATCGCTCCCGGCTGAAGTCGAGGCGAAAAGGAAAGCTGCTCAATGAACCCTGCCGAGCACGATGGAGCCGTTGATCCCACCGAAGCCGAATGAATTGCTCATAACGTAGTTCAACTCTGCAGCGCGACCATGATTCGGCACGATGTCGAGATCGCATGCGGGATCGGGATTTCCATAGTTGATCGTCGGCGGAATCCATTGGCGATCCAAGGTTAGCGCGCAAAGCGCCGCCTCAATGGCCCCAGTCGCGCCCAGCGGGTGCGCGTAATAACCTTTTGTCCCGCTGACGGGAATTCGATGCGCATTTTCGCCAAACACTTGTTTGATCGATGCCGTTTCCGCGCTGTCATTGAGCTGCGTCGAGCTGGCGTGTGCATTGACGTAATCGATTTGTTCAGGCGCCAGTTGTGCGTCCGCGAGCGCTTCGCGCATTGCGCGGATGCACGCTTCGCCGTTTGGCAGAGGTGACGTCATGTGGAATGCGTCATTGTTTAAGCTGTAGCCCAGCACTTCTGCATAGATCCGGGCCCCGCGCGCACGCGCGTGTTCGAGTTCCTCGATAACCAGCGAAGCGCCACCCTCGCCCATGACAAATCCGTCGCGCAACAGGTCGAATGGACGACAAGCCAAAGCTGGGTCGCCCGTCCATCTGCTCATCGTCTTAATGATATCGAAAGCGCCGATCGTAATTGCCGTCAGTGGCGCTTCGGCTCCTCCGGCGACGATGACATCCGTAAAATCGTCTCGAATGTAACGGAGCGCTTCGCCGACTGACACCGTGCCACTGGCGCAACTGTTTGAATTTGTCGTGCCCACACCTCGAAACCCGAATTCGATCGCGATGTTTGAGTGCGCTGAACCGCCAAACACCTGGACAGCGAGTGTGGGTTGAACTCCGCGCGCGCCTTTTTTCAAATATCTGATGTATTGCTCTTCGGCTTTACAGACGCCGCCCAGCGCGGTGCCGAAACTGACACCGATGCGGTCCTGTGGTTTTTCGCGAGAGTATTCGATGTGCGCGTCTTCGAGCGCCAGCTTTGCAGATACGACTGCAAACTGCGCGTAGCGATCGAGCCGCTTTAATCGGTGCGGCAAAAAAAATTCTTCCGGATTCCAATCGCCAATCTCGCCCGCACAACGCACCCGGAACACGCTTGGATCAAAACTTGTGATGCTGTTAATGCCGCTCTTTTCCGCCAAAACGCCGTTCCAAAACGCATCGACTCCGGTCCCGATGCAAGTAATCGGGCCAATACCGGTGATGACCGCTCGTCTTCGATTCATGCGGTCACCTTGTTTGCTCTTGCTTCCACATAACCCTTCATACAGCGCAGGGTTTTGTTGGCAATGTTATGAATAAAAAAATCGCCGATGATTGGATTGACAATCGGCCCAAGGGCTAGAATGCGAAATCGCAGGTCGTGTGAGATCGTTACCAGCACGCCATCCGTTGTATCAGAAAATGTCCAGGCGACGCGCATCCCTTTTGTCCAGGCTTTCAGATGATGAAAATGAATTTCGAGCCTGCTGCGATCGATGATTTGCTCTGAGGTCCAGGAGATC
>QHRD01000034.1 GCA_003220005.1 Verrucomicrobiota bacterium
ACGTTGTATCCGGGCTCCGGCGGGGTGATCAGTTTCTCTGATGTTTTCCGGTCGTCCTTGTCGAACGTGAGTTTATATTCGCCATGCTTGCCGGTAAGCATCTCGTTGAATGTTTGCTCGAGCCCTTCGCGGCCCTCGGTTTCCGGCCAGAGAGTTTCGTGGTTGTCAACGACGCCGTCGGGATTTCGTCCGGTTTTACCCGTGTAGCCAACGATTTGACCGGCAATTTTCCCGTTTGGGTAAATCCGCACGTAAATGGGCCGCACCATCATGCCAGCCGGCAGCGCACCTTTGATGTTTTCGTATTCCTGTTGGCTAAGATTCTGTGCGATCTCGAATGGCATGATTCCCCGGTTGCGGTAATGACGCAGTATCGTCTCATCGGAAATCCGGAATCTGCGTCCAATTGATTTCGCTGCCGCGTCTATTTTTTCCCTGGTGTAGCTGAGCGCCTGCACATCCGAAAAATCAAGCGGCGTTGGGAAATTGATGACCAGATTGTAACTAAGCCGGTTTTGCGCAAGCGGCGCGCCATTGCGGTCTGTGATCTGCCCGCGCGGAGCTGGAACATCGAGGATGTAAGTGCGCGCGAGTTTTTGCGTCTCGAAGGTGGGAATGATCGTCTCTTCCTCCGGCGAAGCACTTGGAGTCGCCTCCGGGGCGGGCGCCAGCGTCTGCGCTTGCGCTGCCGACGACAGCGCAAAGAGCCACAAGACGATCCACAGCCCGACCACATTTCTCGTGAATGTCATTCTGAGCGAAGCGAAGAAGCTCTGATCATTTTCCCGGCCCGAATACAAATAGACAGAGATGTTTCGCTTCGCTCAACATGACAGCGTCGTCAATGGCTTTGCAGGAATCGGTACACTTCTTCGGCGAGCTTGCGGCCGATCCCTTCCGTGGAGGCAATCTCCTCAACACTTGCTTTGCGCAGGCGACTCACCGATCCAAACCGGTTCAACAACAAATTTTTCCGGTTTTGGCTCACACCCGGGCAATCATCGAGAATGCTTTCTTCGACGCGTTTTTTCATGAGCAACTGATGATACGCATTGGCGAACCGATGGGCCTCATCGCGGATGCGCTGTAGCAACCGCAACGCGCCGGAGTCTATCGGAAGTCGCAACGGCAATGCCCGGCCTGGCCGGTAAATCTCCTCGCGTTCCTTGGCCAGGCCGATGATGGGAAGATCGTGCAAGCCTAATCGCTGCAATTCACGACACGCAACCGAGAGCTGCCCTTTCCCACCATCCACAATAATCAAGTCCGGCAATCTGACGGGTGCAGCAAGACTCTGCTCGGCCATTTGAGCGTTGGAAGTTGGGCGTTCGGCGTTGGGCGTTTCCTTCTCCAGTCGCCGCATTCCATCCACCGTTTCCTCCTGCGAAAACTCCGCCGCATCGGCATTCATCTCCCGAGCCTCAAGCAGCACGCGTGAATACCTGCGGCGCACCACCTCGGCCATGCTCGCAAAATCATCCTGTCCCTCGACAGTGCGCACGCGATAGCGCCGGTAATTGTTCTTGTCCGGCACGCCATCCCGGAAACAAACCATCGAAGCAACTACGTGTGTCGCAGAAATGTTCGAGATGTCGAAACATTCCATTATCCGCGGCACGTGGGGTAAACGCAGCGCGTCCGCCAACTCCTGCACGTCTGCGATGGGATCGATCGTGCTCGGCAAACTGCCGCGCGTAAACCGCCGTGTTGGCTTCGTGGTGTCACGCAAGTCTGAGATCATGTCCCGCAGTTCGGCAGCCTTTTCGAAATCCATTTTCTCGGCGGCCTTCTGCATTTGTTCCTCGAGCGCTGCGATCATCTCTCGTGACTTGCCTTCGAGGAACTCGCACGCTTGCGCGACGCGATCGCGGTATTCGGCAGCACTGATTTCGCTCAAACGCACCGGCACCTGATAAGTTGAGGACTTCAGTTCCCGCTCCGTCGGCACGCCCCGACCAAAGGTGAGCACCCCGAATTTTTTGCGCATGAAATTTAACGTCTGCCGCAGCGCTCCCGCATGCGCGTACGGGCCGAAGTAGCGACTGCCATCGTCTTTCTTGTATCGGGCCAGCCGAAAACGCGGCCATTCTTCCGAAAGATCAATTCTCACCACAAGGAAGCGCTTGTCGTCACGAAAGGAAACATTGTAACGCGGTCGATATTCCTTGATCAATTTGCCTTCGAGCAAAACTGATTCGGCGTCGCTGCGGACGGTGTGCGTCTCAAAATCCCAGGTCGCGTCCAGCATGGCGCGCGTCTTCAAATCGGCCAGTGCTAGTTTGGACGGAAGGAAATATGAACTCACCCGTTTGCGCAGATCGCGCGCTTTGCCGACGTAAATCACCCGGTTAAACCGGTCACGCATCAGGTACACACCAGGCTTGTGCGGCACCTCGTGTACTTTCTTTTGCAAATCCGGCTTCTGTTTTCCCAACGCAGCCATGCGGCTGCAAATTTACGCGAGAAGCACCCAAGTGGAAACACGACGCAATCGATACAAGATGGATCGACTTCTCCCCAAGGCGATGCGCAAGCATTAAATCCAGGCGGCTCGCGCCGCTCCTTTCAACGCGCCCGGAGGTCGTGTTCCACCGCATATAAGAAAAGCGCCCGCGAAAATTTTTGCGGGCGCTCTTGGAGTTTCTATGATAGCGACTCTGTCGCTACGGTCTCGTCGTTGTTGTAGTAGTCGTTTCCTCGTGTTTAACGACAGCAGGATGCGCCAGCACAACTTTCCGTACCATCACCCGGTCGCCGACGGTCGTGTAATAGACAGTCGCCGGCATGTCCGGACGAACCGCCGACCACGTAACAATGCGGCCTTCGGGATCGAGAATGGTCGTGTCCTTGGTATAGTAATACCGGATTGGAGCCGCGTCCGGCGCTGGCCGGAACATGATATAGTCCGAGTCCGGTGTGTAAGTCACGATCGTGCCCGCCGCGCTGGTCGTTGTACGCTCAGTTGTTGTCGTGCCTGTCACAGGGTCTGTCGTAGTTGTGGTCGTTGTGGTCTGTGCCAGCGCCACACCCAGCGCTGCAGCGCAAACCACGCCTGTGGCCAATATTTTCGCTAATCTGGTTTGTTTCATATTTGTCCCTCTGCTTTGATTAAATGGATGTTCTCCATCGTTTATATCTCCAGCCGCTTAATGCCGGAGTTCTTTGAGCTACTCCCTGATATCGTAAACTCAGGCTCGCGCGGTCGTCTCAGCAGGCGTAGACCCAGCTCCCTTGCGAGGGCGACGTAACGCAACGCCCATGCAAAGTTTACCCGGTTTCCGCGATTTCCTTCCCGAGGAGTGCGCCAGGCGCAATTACATCTTCGCGCGCTGGCACGAAGTAGCCCGTCGGTACAGTTTTGTCGAATGGGAAGGCCCTCCGCTCGAAGCCACAGAGCTTTACAAAAAAAAGAGTGGCGCAGAAATTGTCGATCAACTTTTTAATTTCACCGACAAAGGCGAACGCGAAGTGGCGCTGCGCCCGGAGCTCACACCCACGCTCGCTCGCGTCGTCGCCGCGCACGACCGCGAGTTCAAGAAGCCGCTCAAATGGTTCTCCATCGGCCAATTCTTCCGATACGAAAAACAGCAGCGCGGCCGATTGCGCGAGCATTTTCAGTTAAATTGCGACATCCTCGGCGAAGCGGGTCTCGCAGCAGATATCGAACTGGTCGCGCTCTGTATCGATGTCCTGCGTGCGTTCGGATTCGGAGAGAAAGATTTCGTCGTCCGAATCAGCGACCGAGAATTTTGGACAGATTTTCTGCGTGAAAAAGATGTGCCTGTAGATCGTTGGGATGGACTCCTGCAAGCGATCGACAAATTTGGGCGCGAACCACGCGAAAAGACAGCTGAAAAACTGGGCAAGCTGGCCGCTCCAGTCTTTACGACTTTAAAAACCGGCGGCAAAAGCGAGAAGCTCGGCAAATTCGTCGATGGCCTTCGGGTGTTCGGCCTGGCGGATTTTGTCTCGATCGATATCGGCGTCGTTCGCGGTCTCGCTTACTACACCGGCATCGTATTTGAGGTGTTCGATCGCGCCGGAAAATTTCGCGCCGTAGCCGGCGGAGGACGCTACGACAATTTAATCGGGCAACTTAGCGACAGTAGCGTCTCACTGCCTGCGCTCGGTTTTGCGATGGGCGACGTTGTTCTCGGCGAATTAATCCAGGAAATCCCCCGCGCGTCTCAGATCATGGAGAGAGCGGTTGCGAAGGAGCGCAAGATCGACGTCTACATCGTGATCGCGAAGGAAGAACGCCGCGCCGATGCGCTAAAACAAATCCAACAACTTCGCGACCGGGGTTATCGCGTCGATTACCCTCTCGCGCCGACAAAAGTCGCCCGGCAATTCCAAGCCGCCGAAGAGGCGGGCGCGTCGCTTGCGGTCCTTTACGGGGACGAGTGGCCACAACTGAAAATCAAGAATATGGCA
>QHRD01000180.1 GCA_003220005.1 Verrucomicrobiota bacterium
CTGCCGCTGCCAAGCCATGTATCAGAGCAAGCGGAATGGGAGCGTCATTTTTCTTTAGATGCAGTGCCGCCAGGATGATCCCGCCCAGCGCAGCCAGGGCAAATAACACAGCAGCTACCACAAGCATGATGTCCTCCTATCGGTTAGATGTTCTTACAATCCAATCGCGTTGAATTTGCAACACGGTTGCATGCCTCTTCAAATGCATCAGATGGGAACGCGCGCGGTGTGACTTCAGCGCGATTCTAATTTTAACGAAGGAAGAAGATCTCGATGGCTGAAGAGACATCCGAGCTCGAGGGACCGGATTTCGAAAAGGGCTGCCAGCTCGAAAGCGTGCCCGATGAAGGAATGCTTCTTGGGCACGCGTTTGGCGAAGCGATTCTTGCGGCCAGACGCGGGTCTGAGCTTTTTGCGATCGGCGCTACCTGCACACATTACGGCGGGCCGTTGGCCAAAGGATTGATGGTGGATTGCACGGTGCGCTGTCCGTGGCACCACGCGCGCTTCGATCTGCGCACCGGAGAAGCGATCGCCGCACCCGCGCTAAGTGACGTTGCTTGCTACAAGATCGAGAAACGTGGCGAGCGCTTTTTCATAACCGGCAAGGTCGACAAAAAACCGGCGCGTAAACCGAAATCGTCGCCGGCAAGCGTGGTAATCATTGGCGCTGGAGCAGCCGGCAACGCCGCGGCGGAAATGTTGCGACGCGAAGGTTATGACGGGCCGATCACGCTAATCGGTGCTGACGAATTTTTGCCTTACGATCGCCCGAATCTTTCCAAAGATTATCTCGCGGGCAGTGCGCCCGAAGAGTGGATTCCCTTGCGTTCGGCCGATTTTTATCGCGAACAAAAGATCGACACCCTCATGAATACATCTGTCACCACGGTCGATCCAAAAGCGAAACAGCTGACGCTGTCCAATGGTCGCTCGTTAGGCTACGGCGCGCTCCTGTTGGCGACCGGTGCAGAGCCGGTGCGCCTCTCAATCCCGGGGGCCGATCTGCCGCATGTTTGCTATTTGCGAACGCTGGCGGACAGCCGGGGCATCATCGCGAAGGCGAAAAGCGCAAAGCGCGCCGTGGTGATCGGCGCAAGCTTCATCGGCTTGGAAGTGGCGGCATCGTTGCGTGAGCGCAAACTCGACGTCGCAGTCGTCGGGAAGGGATCGCTGCCACTTAAAAAAGTTCTCGGACGCGAACTCGGAAGCTTGATTCGCGAAACTCATAAGGCCCACGGGGTGAAATTTCATCTCGAGCGAACAGATGACGGAACAACTTTGGATTGCGACCTGGTAGTCGTTGGAATCGGCGTACGCCCAAACACTGCGCTTGCCCAAAAAACAGGGATCGCGACCGACAACGGCGTTCTGGTCAACGAATTCCTGGAAACGAACGTGCCGGGAATTTTTGCTGCCGGCGACATCGTCCGCTGGCCCGATCCGCGCGCGGGCCGCATACGCGTCGAGCACTGGGTAGTGGCCGAGCGCCAGGGCCAGACCGCGGCGCGCAACATTCTCGGCGCGCGCGCGCCATTTACTCTGCCGCCATTTTTCTGGAGCAATCATTTTGATCTGCACATCCACTACGTCGGCCATGGCAGCGGCGATGATCAGGTGGCTGTTTCGGGAGATTTGAAGGCTAAAGACGCTTCGGCGATTTTCCGCGCTGGCGACAAACTCACCGCCGTCGCCACTATTGGTCGTGATCGTGAGAACCTGCAAGCGGAGGTAGCGCTCGAACACGGCGACGAGTTCCGCCCCTTGTGATCTGATCGCGCGAGCAAAGCGTGCTATTCGAGCTTAACAAATAGTGCGTAATATAATTACCATGCGTTGCATGGAAGACTCGAATCTTACCGCTGTTTTTATTTTTTTGATCGGCAATTACTTCCTGACACTTTTAATCGTAGAGTTGATTGCGGCCGGAATATCACTGGTCAATAAACCGAGACCGCTTCGAATCAACACAGTCACAGAGGTATTGTTTTCTTACTACCTGCTCTTTACGATCGGCAGTAAAAGAGTCGGTCTGGAAAAGTGACGCGCGTCGAGCGAGTTCTGGTGATCACAGGCGCGGGTGTTTCCGCTGATAGCGGCATCCCGACGTTTCGCGGGAAGGACGGTTACTGGCGGAACTTTGATCCGGCAAAGCTGGCAACGTCGGAAGCGTTCGCGCGCGATCCAGAATTAGTTTGGGAATGGTATTGCGACCGGAGACAGCGTATCCGCAACGCGCAACCGAATGCAGCTCATGCGGCGATTGCTAAATTGGCACAACACACAGGCGAGTTCCTGCTCGTCACGCAAAACGTGGACGATCTGCATGCGCGCGCCGGACTTGCAAAGGAGGAGATGGTGCAAATTCACGGAGACATTTTCGTTATCAAATGTTCGTGCTGCGATTTTCGTTTCCATGAACGCAGCGAAGAGCGGCAAGATATTCCGAGGTGTCCAGAATGTGATGCGCTCATGCGACCGGGCGTGGTCTGGTTTGGGGAGCAGCTGCCTTGGAGCGAAGTGCAGCGAGTTGAAGATTATTTCAATCGCGGGCCTTGCGATGTTGTGGTGGTCGCCGGGACCACTGCGACCTTTGGATACATCATCGACTGGGCGCTGCGGGCCACTCGTGATGGCGGCGAACTAATCGAAGTGAATCCCGAAGAGACATCGCTCTCACAATTCGCAACGCGGTTGGTGCGCGAGCCGGCGGCGGTGGCAATCCCGCGCATTGTTGATCACATCATCAGTTCGTAGAATGACGCATTAGTAATGGATCCTTTACAAATCAAAATCTGCGGCATTACGAACCCCACAGATGCCAAAGCGTGCGTGGACATGGGCGCACACTTGATTGGCCTTAACTTTTATCCGCGAAGTCCGCGCTACATTGAACCCAGCG
>QHRD01000181.1 GCA_003220005.1 Verrucomicrobiota bacterium
TCCATTGTCGCAGCGGCGCAAATTTCTCTTGCCAGAGCTGAGTAAACCTGGCGTTTGTCGCCGTGAAACAAACCGGCCAGCGCAGATATTCCCAATCGCCGGCGAAACGCCTTTCCCACTCTCGCAATTCCGCCTGGGATTTGCTGATGTTTTCGTTTCCCTTATCCGATTGAAAGTAGACCTCAGCGAAATCGAGCGTCGGACAGGGCGACAACCCTGGCGTCTGCAAAACAGCCGAAGCCGCGCGTCGGGCGAGCTCCATGAGATCGCGCACCTGCACAAAACGCAGAAGCATGGCTCGGTCCTTATCGCCTAGCGAACGACCGATGCGGGTTTGATTCTGGGCAAACTCCTGCCACAGATCGTTGTCGTCTTCGACCAACTCGAGCGGCGCAGGCAAACCAAGATAATGACCGAAGTCGGTCAGGAGTCTCATGCAGAACGAATGGATTGTGCCGAAGAAGGTGCGGTTGAATGCGTTCTGCACTTCCTGTCGCAAATGTTCCTCGAGCAGGGCTTGCCGCGTACGCTGTTGCATTTCGTCCGCCGCACGATTGGTGAAAGTGACGACGACCAACTGTGGCAGAATTTCCGTGGCGTTCCGCGAACGCGCGATCGACAAAATCCGCTGCGTGATTGCAGTGGTTTTTCCCGAACCGGCCGAGGCGACTACAGAAAAATTGCGATCCAGTTCGCTGGCAAAACGAGCGCGCGCGGCTTCATCGCGCGGCTTCATCATATTTCCCATTCCTCTTTTTCAAGCACGAGGGCCGGATGCGTCAGCGCCCATTTATCTTCTAAAATGTCGTTGTCGATCGCCAACGTCGCGAGCGGATACGGAGCGCTGTATCCGAACGCCGGACGGATTTCACCTTTCATTCCAAAAACCCCGGTGCGCTGCATTTCCGCGAGATCCGCGAAGACGCCGGTATGCGGTGCAAGATCGATAACGGACAATTGTGGCGCGACGTTTTTGACCGCGAGCGAAACAATGCTGGCGTTCACTTCAGCGGCGCCGAGCTCGCGTATGGCTAGTGCGTAAAGACCGAGCTGCAACGTTGTGCCTTTGACCAAATTATCGTGCAGATCAGACGTCTTCAGTTCCCTGTTCGAACCGGTTTTGTAATCAACAACCCAGATCTCTTGCCCGGCGAAACTGGGCGCATCATTTTGCGCGAGCACCAGATCGATCTGGCCGTGCAGGTTAAGCTCCACGCCATCGGCGATTGTTACCGTGCCGTCGCGACCGACGGCTGACTCCGTCGCGATCCACTCCCATCCCTTCGCACCTCCGATTTTGGCGCCGAGGTGTCGGGCGAGATAACGTGCGTTCAACCAGCCCGACTTCCACCAATCCGGGACGACTTTGCCTGACAAGCTGCAAAGACGTTGAAGCGTCGAACAGCATTCGTCCGCGGCAAACCGGATACGCTCGTCGATCCTTGTTGGAGATGGAAAAGTCGAGAAAATCTTTTTGTTGCGGGGTTCGATGATATTTGCCAGCCAGTGATGGACCCATTTACCGGTCGTTGCCGGCCACGGATTCGCAGCATCTTCCGGTGCTTCTACGCCGAGATAACGCTTCATCCAAATAATCGCCGGTGATGAAACCATTCGTTCGAGATCGCTCACACTCAGCATCGGCACTGGTCGATACGATCCGTTGCGCCGCAACGCGAAATCGTATTCACCGGCAGATCTAGAGGAGTCGCGGCGTGTGTTGAACGCGATCAAGGTTTGCTGAACATCGGTCGCGACTAACGGAGACCTCGGCAACAACGCAGTAGCGCGTTGCAGATTTTTTAGCGTCGTTTGGATGAGCGGCTCACCGCGCGTTTTCAGATAGAGCTCGCTAAAGCATTCGCTCGGATTCCAGAAGCGTTCCGGCGCATCTTCCTGCACCAGACTGGCCGCGACCGTCACGCCTTCGCTGGCCGATTCGAGGAGTGCATCGAATTGCCGCAATGCGATCGCCCGTTGCTCTCCCGGCCCGAGATAAAGCGAATGGTTTTCGCGAACACTCGTATGGCCCTCACCCTGACTTCCCTGGCGAGCGGCGCGCTTGTTGAGTTGTTGCACGCGGCGATTGAAAGCATGAATCTCTTCGGTGCGTGCGAACTCCGCGCCGGGCGGCGGTGGCCAAGCCCCCTCGTTGCAGCCGGCAAAAATCAAGTGCGACCATTCCTGATTTTGCGCGCCTGCCACCGTGAGCAATTGGGTACGCGCATAGGGATGGTCCCCTGTGGCCGAGCGCGCGGCATCTGACGCCACAGCTGTTTCTGCCAGCCACCGCAAAAAAAATGCGCGTGGAAATTTCGCATCGAGACGCTGCGACCAATCATGCGCGATGCTCGCAAGCTCGAACGCCTGTTGTTTCCAGCCGAGATGAGCAAGCGCCGCGTGAGTTTGTTCGAGAAACTGCCCAAGCGTTCCGCGCGGCGGGAGAAATGGCAGCGCGCGCAAAGCTTCGGCGGCCGACTGAGATTTGTCGTCCCCCCGAGCGGCACAGAATTCGCGCAGCAGTTCGAGATCGTCCAGCAACAGCTCCTTGTAACTCTCGTGCAGAATTTTTTCGAAGACTTGCCGCTTGATCTTCGTCGCTACGACAGTCGGGTCGGGCAACGCATTTAGAAAACGCAGAAAGGAAGTGAGTCGTGGCGCACGTTGCAATTCGATCCACGCCTGCCACTCTGCTGACTCGAAAATGCCGGGCACACTGTGGCCGAGCCCGTCATTATGCGGGATTTCAAGCCGCTCCAGCGATCTCGCGACGAGCCGCGGCAAGGCCCTATTGCTGGGAAAAATCACACCGAGTCGCGTGCATTTCTCATCTGCCAAATAACGAACACATTGCCGTGTGATCGCTTCGGCTTGTTCGGAAAAGTTTGTGCCGATCAGAAAATCGAAACGCTTTGCCGTTTGCGCGCCACCGCGCATTTCAATTTCGCTGAAAAGGGAGTCGCCAAGGGCGGCGGACGCTATCGGCGCTCGTTGGGCTTCGCCACAGAGTTCTTCCCAGGACCCGATCCAGCAAAGATCAATATCGGAGAAGTTTCCTCGCGGTTCTTCGAGCACGATCGTCGCGTTTTCTGCCAGTTCGACAGCGGTGCGCAGAAGAAACCACTCTGTCCAATGTCCTCCGTCGAATCCAATGATAAGCACGTGGGAAAATTCTCGCCTGCCAGGCGCCGCCTGTTGCAAACGACTTCGGTCACTCTTGCCGCGAAGTACAAAACCGCACTTTTTCAGCAGTTCGTTAAAACGCTGAACCACCGGTGCGAATGACGGCAGCCCGAGTTCCTGGAATTTCCAACCGGCAATTTCGAGGCGATCCAATGCGCGCAGCAGGAGCGCGGGCGCCCGAGCAACAGCTTTGGCAGCCAGCGCTTCAGATTCGTCAGGTCGATCTTCCAGTTCGCTGGCCGCAATCGCGAGAAGCAAACGCAGATGTTCAGGCTCAGCCGCAGGCGTTGTGTCATCCCGCGCGAGCAACGCACGTAAACTCGACGCTGTCACAAACCTCAAACCGAGATGCGAAAAGCCTTTTGCAATCAAGCGCGCCTTAAGATCGTTGATCTGTCCTCGTGTGGGAACGACTACCAGCGCAGGCAATTTGCGTTGCCACGCCCCGGGCAAAACCTTATTGAACCAGGGAGCGATAGCATCCTCCCAGGCTTCCTGCAGGGATGGCACAACGAGCAGAAGTGGCCGCGATCGTTTCACACCTGATCGATCGTGCACAGGATTCTCTTGTCCCCCAGGCGTCGCGTCACGCCGTCTCGATCCAGCCGCTCGAGCAAAGGCACCATGATGCGCCGCGAACTCTCCAGAGCCTGGCGCAACTCGCTCACGGTGGCGGGTCCTCTTTTGGAAATGAATTCTGTGATTCTCGCCTTGATGCGCTCGAAGTTTTCGCGCAACAAAACTGCGTCTGAGCCCACTTCGACCACCTGACCACCCGCGATCAAAAAGCGGAGAACATGCTGCGCGCCTTGATCACGTTCGATCTCACGTCGGGCCGGGGGATCGAACGGCTTCGTCGATAGCGCTTCGCGAATTTTTCTCTCAACGGATTGAAGTCTCGCTGGCAACACCGGCTGGTGAGAAGCCCGCGCTATAGCCGAGCCTTTGCGAGCAAAATCGTCCGCGCACAGTTCTGCAATGAGCGCTTCGAAAACATTTTGCGGCTGATCGCGCAGCACAGAACGAAGCTCGCTTAAATCAAGGCCAGGGCGTTCCGGGTTCTGTTTGTGGGTATTGTCAATTAGGGCAATCGCCCGGTTGCGCAGCGCCTGCCAAAACTCGCCATCCGCCGCGATTTCCTCGCGGAGCGCGATTTTGTTATTCCGTTGTAGCCGCATTAGCGCTTTGGAGATTTCGCCGGCGCTAAAGCGCGACCTGGCCAAAAGCGTTTTTCTCGGCACGAATCCGCGTCGGGCAATTTCAGAACGAACGCAAAGATCAACGTCTTCCGGTGCGCTCGCCCGGATCGACAATTGTTCCAGGTCCCGTGCGTCGCGATAACTTGCGCCGTCTGCATCAAGCGCGACGCCTCCGGCGATGGTGCGCTGTTCCGATGCATCGCGAATGACAAAGCGGTCTCCGACGAACGCGAAGATCGGAGACGCAAGCTTCAAATACGCGATCGTTTTTTGACCGGGATCAAGCCCGTTTTTTTCAAGCAAAGTGATCCGTGCGGTCGTCCGCGACGTACCGTGATGGAGATAAACTGAGCTTCCATTTTTAAGCGGGCGCGCACCGGGTTCCTTGGCACCAAGTCGCGGCGATTTCTCAACCCGCGCAATGAGAACCGAAGTCGGCGCAAGATCGCTATCCGTGATCACATCACCGCGTTCTATCTGATCGATGGGGAGATCGGATAGATTGAGCGCCGTGCGCATGCCAGGCTGCGCGCAGTCGATTTCGATTCCGTGACTTTGAATGGAGCGGATCCGCGCGCCAAGGTTTTGCGGTTGAACGCTGATGGTTTGGCCACGTTGGAGTTGACCGCCGGTTAAAGTTCCGGTGACCACCGTGCCCACGCCGCGCAGTGTGAATGCCCGATCAACAAACAGACGCGGCTTACCGAAATCGCGTTGTGCCGGCATCGTTGCAAGCTCCAGGGCGAGCGTCTTCTTCAGATTTTCAATTCCATCACCGGTGCGCACCGAAGTTGGAATTATTGGCGATTTTGCAAAAACCGTTTCGCGCAGATGATTTCGAATTTGTTTGGTAACGTTCTCAACGTTTCCCAAATCGCTTTTGGCCAGGGCGATTACCGCTCGCTGCACGCCGAGATAAGTCAAAATCTGCAAATGCTCTTCCGTTTGTGGCATCCAGCCGTCATCCGCCGCAACAACGAGAAGCGCAAGATCAATTGAGCCGGTGCCCGCGATCATGTTCCGGACGAAATCTTCGTGACCCGGGACATCCACAATGCCAGCATGAATCTTGTCACCGCTCGCCGCGGTTAAATTCAATTCGGCAAAACCGAGGTCGATGGTGATCTGTCTCCTCTTTTCCTCCGGCAAACGATCCGGATCCGTTCCCGTGAGCGCTTTCACCAGCGCGCTTTTGCCGTGATCGACATGACCTGCCGTCGCGATAATAAAATGCCGAGTGGTCACTTCGTGCAGGCTGCCATGATCGCCTGAATGACGACGCCGTCTTGGTGTGGGAAAATAGTGCGTAGATCGAGTTTGAATTTATCGCCTGCAATGCGGCCGATAACCGGCGGATTCCATGCGCGCAGCGTTGCAGCAAAATCGCCCAGTGACGAATTTTTCGGAATGATGTCGATCGTGACTGAGGGCAAATTCGACTTCGGCAGGGTACCTCCGCCGGTTTTGGCAGTGCCGCGACCGCTGGTGATTTGCAACCCAAAGCAACTCTTTGACAAATCATCGCAAATTGCCGCAGCTCGAGCGCGCAATTCATTCTCTGAAATTTGCAGGAGCGCGAGAGTGGGGATTTGAGCTTTTTTTTGATTCAGGTGAAGATCAACCGTGGCTTGCAGGGCGGCGAGCGAGAGTTTGTCGCACCGCAGCGCGCGAAACAGTGGTTCGTCTTTCAACGCGGCGATTAGTCGCTTTTTGCCTGCAATGATTCCCGCTTGAGGGCCGCCGAATAACTTGTCGCCGCTGAAGCAAACAAGATCGACGCCGCTTTTCAGCGCTTCGGCGGGCGTCGGTTCTTTGTCAGCAATTCCCAACTCTTTCGTTGCGACAATCGCTCCGCTGCCCAAATCCTCGACGAAAGGAAGCCCCTTCTTTCGGGCAAGGTCGTTGATTTTTTCGGTCGAAGCTGATTCTACAAAACCGCTCATGAAAAAATTACTTCGATGAACCTTTAGAATCATTGCCGTGTTCGGACCGATGGCCCGCGCGTAATCGTTGAGCGTCGTTTTGTTGGTGGCGCCGACCTCGCGTAGCTTCGCGCCCGTTGCTTCGATGATCTCGCCGATCCGAAAACCGCCGCCGATCTGCACTAATTCGCCGCGAGAAATAACGACGTCGGTTTTGGTTCTGGTGAAGTGTCGAACGATAAGCACCAGTGCCGCTGCGCAATTGTTTACCACGGTCGCCGCATCCGCTTTACAGAGCAGCGCGAGCGCACCCTCGACGTAACTGCCGCGCCTGCCGCGTTCGCCTCTAAGATCGTATTCAAGATTCGAATAACCTGATCCAATTTCGCCAAGCGCACGGATCGCATTAGGAGGAAGCGGTGCGCGCCCGAAATTTGTATGGATGACAATTCCCGTTCCGTTGATGACCGGCTGAAGTTTGCTGGCGCGAAGTTCGTCGAGTGATCGGCGTACAAGAACCATGATGGATTCAAATTCGGGGACCGACCGCTGTGCGCGAATTTCTGAGAGTTTGCGCCGGACAAGATCGACAATAACAGGCCGTGGCAAATCACAATGACCCAGCGCATCGAGGATCCTTGTGACCGCCGGAATCCGCCGCCGCCTGTGCGATTTTATCCGGTCATGCATATCAAGGGACCACGGCGCCGGCGGGATACGATTTTTCCAATCACCCCTGCGGAGGGTGTGCGTGCCTTTCTCAGGATGCTCAGCACGCTTTTAAGTTTCGCTTCGGCAACGCAAAGGAGTAATCCGCCGCTGGTCTGAGCATCGGTTAAAAGAATTCTGCGTCCGTCATCCGTATCCCTCCAATCCACGGCCACAGTTGTGGCGTGAAGATTTTGACGGCTCCCGTCCGGGACACAGCCCAGAGTGATCAGCTCACCGATCTCTTCGCTAATCATCGGCACGGCAGAGGGATTGATATCGGAAGAGACGCGACTGGCGCGACACAGCGAAACCAGGTGCCCGATCAATCCGTATCCGGTGATATCGGTGGCAGCGCGAACAAGACGCAGTTCTGCGAGGTCGGCACCAACGGTATTAATCTTTGACATCAGGGTGACCACATTTCTGCGCAACGTACTTGAAGCAATGCCGCGCTTGATCGCCGTCGTCGCGATGCCGGTGCCGAGCGGTTTCGTCAAGACGAGCAGATCGCCGGGACGCGCGTTCGCATTTGTCGTGACTTGCCGAACATCGACGACTCCTGTGACGGCGAGCCCGTAAATCGGTTCCGGATTACGAATGGAATGGCCGCCGATGATCACGCATCCGACTTCGGCTGCCTTGGCAAGACCGCCGCGCAAAATCGACGAAATCACTCTTGGCCTAACAAGGTCGGTTGGAAATCCGACAATATTGAGTGCAGTCAACGGGCGTCCGCCCATGGCAAAAATATCCGAAAGCGAGTTGGCTGCCGCGATCTGCCCGTAAGAAAACGGGTCGTCCACGATCGGCGTGAAAAAATCAACTGTCTGCACGAGAGCCCGATGCCGATCCAGGCGATACACGCCCGCGTCATCGAAAGTTTTCGAGCTCACCAGCACGTTGCGGTCTGACAAAATGGGAAGCTGCGGCAAAACTTGTCGCAGGGCCTGTTGGCTCAATTTCGAAGCTCACCCGGCGCACGATGAAAGCGAAGTCAGTTTTCGGATTTGCTCACGCGACATCGAGATCACCTCCTTTCGAAAATGTTTGGTGTTTGAGGTTTGATGTTTGAGGTGAAATCTTGGCCGCGAAGGACAAATCAAACCTCAAACATCGTCCATCAAACTTGAAATGGCGGAGAGGATAGGAATCGAACCTACCTCGCCACTTGCGCAGCGACGACGGTTTTGAAGACCGCGAGGGCCACCAGGCACCCTTCACTCTCCGGAAAGAAGAAAACGTCCAACGCTCAACGCCAGCGCTTTCGGTTTTTGGTAATGCCTCTACTGCGCTGATCACGCGGATCCCGAAGTCGAATGTGCGATTTTTAAGTTCGTGTGTTGTCATCGCCTTATTCTGCAATCCGCAATCCACACTCGCCAATCCGCAATTGATTTAGGCGGAGAGGATAGGAATCGAACCTACCTCGCCACTTGCGCAGCGACGACGGTTTTGAAGACCGCGAGGGCCACCAGGCACCCTTCACTCTCCGGAAAGAAGAAAACGTCCAACGCTCAACGCCCAACATCCAACGTCCAACTCTCTGAATTGAGCGCTGAGCGTTGAGCGTTGAACGTTGAGGGTTGAACAATCGCCGCTCCGAAGGCCACGCGATTCTTGCTGGCCTGGATGCGGCGCGTTGCGAAACTCTGCTACTTTCCCTTCTTGATCGCCTTGACGATGGCGTCGAAATCCGGCCAGTTGCCGGTATCGAGTTTGGAATGGAGCAGTTTGCCATTGGCGCGAATCTCGAAAGCGCCGCCGCTCGAGGGAATCAGCGTGAGCAACTTTATGCGCTCGCCGAGCTCAAGAATTTGGGCCGCCAAACTGACGGCCTTCGGCGTGTAGTTTCAAACGACGCAGTATTCGATCGAGACCTCGGTCTTCACCGGCTAGCTCCTTTCCAAGGCAAACTATCGGCGTGGCCCGAAACGGTCAAGCCGCGCCGTCATCTTGAGCAAGTACGCGTTTGGCATGCGGACGTCCGCCATTGCAAATGCCCATCTGTCATGTTGAGCGGAGGGAAACATCTCTGGCCTTTGTCCTGGCGCGTCATAGAAGAAATAACCAGAAATTCTTCGCTTCGCTCAGAATGACAAGCAAGTTAAATGAGTAGAAGTGTAGCCGCAGCCCGCTTCACTCGGGCTGCGGCATCTCCACTTCAGCAATCCGCGGAAGCAACCGCGGCCGCTAGTCCTGAGGGTCTCACCCCAGAATTCCTAGAAAACGAAATTTACTCCGCTACGGAACATTCCGAAGTTATTTTGCAGTCCATTGATCACGCCGAAGCTTAAGTCATTAATCAAACCGAAGTGCCGCGCGATTCGGAACTCGAGACCGGCACCGAATTGACCGAGCACCTTGGTTTCACTGCCGAAGTGATCCGTCTGCCCATGGACCTGGAACGCGTCTGGCGGCCCCTGCGTGTGAAGGACATCCCTTTCGCCGCCGCCAAAAATAGCGCCGACGCCAGCCCACGCGTACGGCGCGAAACGTGTGCAAGCGATTGGATAGCGCAGCGTAAGTGTTCCCAAGACAGCGCCGATAGTATGGTCGTGGTTAATTCTTTCACGAGTGAAAATCGGGATCGTCGGGTCCTCGAAGATATCCCAGCCAGGCTTGTGAGCCTCTAGTGCAAATCCCTCGACCCCGATACCAGCATAGCGACAGAAGAAATATTTAATGTCGCCTCCGCCGCCCCAGGCATGATCGCCGCCAATATAACGATCATACGTGCCGAGTACAGGATTGCCTTCACTGGTGCTTTGTACGGCGTCCACCAGTGAAGGATTAGGCGCGAACTCGGTATTGGTGAATGCATAGGTGCCCCAGAGATTTACATTCCATTCGCGATCGCCGTACCATTCGGGACACGACTCCGGCGCGACCTGTTTCATCTCTTTTCCGGCATCTTTTCCTGAACGACTGTACGACGCGTCAGTGTAATAACGGAAGCGCGTGGATACGGGTGCCTCCGCTTCCGCGCGTTCGCCCCCGAACAGCCACGAAAAAGCAACGAACACATCAGCAATCGGCGCATCCTGCGTGCATCCAAACAAGGGTGAAATGTCCACGCGGGTTTGCGCTGTTGGCTTCCACGCGACTGTTGGACCGATCACGAAACTGTTGACCGGATCGCCGCGCGTGTCCTTTGTCGTGATATTCCGATATTCCATTTCTATGCCAACTTTCAGGCGC
>QHRD01000041.1 GCA_003220005.1 Verrucomicrobiota bacterium
GAAGCTGGAGCAACGTTTGCTGAATGCGGTCAGCGATCTTCAATTGTCGCAAAAAGAGCGTGACGAGTATCGCGATCAGATGTTGCGCCTCAACGAAGCGGTATTGTGTTATTTGAAAACGTCGCAGGCCGGCGATGCGAAGGCGCGCATGGATGTAGAGGCGCAGCTGCGCAGCATAAATACGTTGATCACACAATCCTCCAGCGCTCCAGACACGCCGGAGCCCAGCTTAATGGATGGAAGCGTGATCAGCGTCAAGGACGAGTGGTCGTTTGTAGTCGGCAACCTTGGCGAAAAACAAGGATTAAAAATTGGGATGCCGATGCGAGTGATGCGAAGCGATCAACGGATCGCAACCTTGAGAGTAGTCGATGTGCGACAGAAGATTTGTGGTGCGGTGATTCAGGAAATGGATTCCAAGAAGGAAAAAATAAAAGTAGGGGACCGCCTCCAGGTGGATGCGCAGTCCGATGTTAGTTTGAGATAATGGAAGTCAGATCGATATATAAGTATGCACGGATTTCGCCGTTTAAGGCGCGCGAAGTCACGCGCGAGATCCAGGGTCTGCCGGTTTCGGCAGCACTCGATCTGCTGACTTTCACGCCGAAGAAGGCGGCGTTTCTCATTGGCAAAACGTTGAAGAGCGCAATCGCCAATGCTGAAAACAACGCCAACTTGAAACCGGACGGGCTGGTGGTGAAAGAAGCGGTTGTGGGTGAGGGGCCAACGCTAAAGCGTATCATGGCGCGTGCCCGCGGCAGCGCGAGCCGTATCCAGAAACGCACCAGTCATATTCGCATTGTCTTATCCGACGAGATTGCAATTGAAACTCGAGAAACGCGAAAAGCGAAACGGGAACAGGAAAAGAAAGCGGCAAAGAAGGAGATCAAGAACAAGACGAGTGAAAGCGCGGAACCTGTGGCTAAGAAAAAGCCTGCGAAGTCGGGCACAAAAGCGAAAAAGTAATTTTTATGGGACAAAAAGTTAATCCAATTGGGTTTCGCCTGAGCGTCAATCGGGACTGGCGGTCGCGCTGGTACGCTTCGTCTCAGGAATTTCCGTCATTTTTGCACAGTGACCTGAAGATTAGGAATTACGTGAAGAAGAAGCTGCAGTTCGCAGCGGTTGCGAAAATCGTGATCGAGCGCGCGTGGAATTCCATTCGGGTCACCATTCACACCGCGCGTCCCGGGATTGTGATCGGACGAAAGGGCGCAGAGATCGAAAAGATGACGGAAGAAATTTCCAAGATGGCCGAGGGCAAACAGGTCAAGATCGATATTCAGGAAATCAAAACGCCAGAACTCGACGCGCAGCTCGTTGCAGAAAAGGTGTCGCTCCAAATCGAGCGGCGAATTGCATATCGCCGCGCGATGAAAAAAGCAGTGCAGACCGCGATGGATTTTGGCGCGGAAGGAATTCGTCTGCGGTGTTCGGGCCGGCTCAATGGCGCGGAGATTTCGCGCTCGGAATGGTACCGGGAGGGAAAAATTCCCCTCCACACCTTGCGAACGTCGGTCGACTTCGGCTTCGCAGAAGCAAACACAGTCTATGGCAAGATTGGTGTGAAATGTTGGATTTGTAAGAAAGAAGAGCCTGCGCCGCAGACGGCTACACCAACGCCGCCGCCACCGCCACCCGAGCCGGTTGAGGTTTAAAGGAGATAATTTATGGCATTGATGCCAAAACGCGTGAAGTATCGAAAGTCCCAGCGTGGGAGCCGCAAAGGGACTGCTTCACGCAATCTCAAGATTGATTTTGGCGAATTCGGGTTGCAGACGCTTGAGCGTGCCTGGATCACCAACACGCAGCTGGAAGCCGCACGGGTCGCACTCACTCGCAACATGAAGCGCAAGGGCAAGCTGTGGATCCGCATTTTCCCTGATAAGTCGGTGACCGCCCGCCCACCGGAAACGCGCATGGGCAAGGGAAAAGGCCAACCCGAGTTTTGGGTCGCTACGGTGCGACCTGGCAACATTTTGTTTGAACTTGACGGTGTGCCGGAATCGGTCGCGCGCGAATCGCTGCGCCTTGCCGCGGACAAGTTGCCGGTACGCACAAAGTTTCTCACGCGCCATCACGTCAGGGCCGCTTAAGAATCATGAAAATGAAAGAGATCACAGAGCTGAGCACGGATGAGTTGCTGACCAAAAGACGCGACTTGCGCCAGGAACGCCTGCACCTGCGTTTGCAACAGCAGAGTGGCCAGCTTGAGCCAAGCAGATTGCGCTTGCTGCGTCGCGACATCGCGCGTCTCGAGACAGTCCTCACTCAGCGGACTAAACAAGCGGAGAAAAAATAAATTATGGCCGAGCAAGAACCTTTGTCAGCTACTTCACAGCAGCCTGCTTCCGCGACTCGTGGTTCACGCAAGACGCGAACCGGGGAAGTGATTTCCAGCGATATGAACAAGACGATCGTGGTGCGGACAGTCTCGCGTGTGCCGCACCCCAAGTTTGGGAAGATCGTCAAGCAGATGAAGAAATTTTATGCCCACGATGAACAGAACCAGGCGAAAGCCGGAGACACCGTTCGCATCATGGAGACGCGGCCATTGAGCAAACTGAAACGGTGGCGTCTCGTCGAAGTTATTCAGAAGTAAGGCAAGGGAACATTCCGATGGTGCAAATTCGATCACGACTGGATGTGGCGGACAACAGCGGCGCGCGCATGGCAACCATGATTGGCGTGATCGGCAAGCAAACCCGCTATGCCGGCATTGGCGACGTGATTACTGCGAATGTGAAGGAAGCCAGCGCAACCGGAACAGTGAAGAAGGGCGAAGTGGTGCGTGCAGTTCTCGTTCGCACGAAACAGCCCATCCGACGCGACGATGGTTCCCTGCTGCGCTTCGATAACAATGCAATCGTGATTATCGACAAAGATTTGAATCCTCGTGGCACGCGCATTTTCGGGCCGGTAGCCCGCGAGTTGCGCGAACGCAACTTCATGAAAATTGTCTCGCTTGCTCCAGAAGTTTTATGACTCGAATCAAGTTTCACGTTAAAAAAGGCGATCAGGTCGAGGTCATCTCGGGGAATTTCCGCGGTTCTTCAGGACGGATCTTGGCGGTGTTTCCGGGAAAACAGCGTGTCTTGGTTGAAGGCGTACGCATTATCAAGAAGCATCTTCGGAAATCCCAGGACAATCCGAGCGGCAAAATCGCGGAGCGTGAGGGGCCAATTCATATTTCCAATGTCAAGTTAATCGAGCGCGAGAAGAAAGTGGAGAAAAAGCCGGCGAAAGAAAAGAAGCCAAAACGCGAGACAGAGAAGAAAGCGGCATAACAGGTTGCTAAAGTGAAAAACGAATTTCATCGCCATTACAAAGAGCGTGTAATGCCTGCGCTGCAAAAGCTGCACGGGTACAAAAACGTTCACCAGATTCCGAAGGTCGAGAAAGTGGTTATTAACACTTCGATCGGCTCCCAATCGGACGTGAAGCAGGCGCTGGAAGAAGCAAAAGCCGAGATTGCGTTGATTACGGGCCAGCGGCCGGTGGAGACCCTGGCTAAGAAAAGCATTTCAAATTTCAAATTGCGAAAGGAGCAAGCCATCGGCGCGAAAGTGACGCTCCGCGGGGAGCGCATGTACGAATTTCTCGAGCGCTTCATCAAGGCCGCGTTGCCGCGCATTCGCGATTTTCGCGGCGTCTCACCGCGTTGTTTTGACAACCACGGCAACTACACGCTCGGGATTTCGGACCAATCGATCTTTCCTGAGATCGAGCTCGATAAAATCAAGCGCAACATCGGTTTTGATGTTACAATCGTCACCACGGCACGAACGGATGCGGAAGCCAAATCGCTGTTGAGCGAAATGGGCATGCCGTTTAGCGACCGGGCAAGGAAGCCCGCCGCGCAACCGGCCTGATTTTTTAATGAGCACTGTTACTGATCCCATCGCCGATTTTTTGGCGCGTATCCGCAATGGCACGCGCGCGCAAAAACCGGAAGTGCTCGTCCCGTACTCGAAGATCAAAGCCGAGGTCGCGCGCATCCTGAAAGATGAAGGTTACATCACCGATTACTCGGTCGACACGAGTGCTGCGCATCCGCGCATCAAAATAACGAATAAGCTTGTGAATCGATCGAGCGCCATCGCAGGATTGCGGCGGGTCAGCCGACCCGGATTGCGCCGTTACGTTGGCGCGGATGAAATCCCACGAGTCCTTGGTGGGATGGGCCTGGCGATTCTGTCCACCTCACGCGGCGTTTTGTCGGGGCGCGAAGCCAGAAAGCAAAAGGTGGGCGGTGAACTGCTGGCCTACGTTTGGTAAATTTTTATGTCACGAATCGGAAATAAAGCGGTCGACATCCCCGACAAGGTCAGGGTGACCATCGATGGTGACGGAGCGGTGTCGGTGGAAGGGCCAAAGGGGAAGCTCCACTGGAAATTGCCGCGGGACATCAGCGCGAGCGTCGAGGAGAACCGTGTGTCGCTCGTGCGTGAAGCGGAAACGCGCAACGTGAAAGCGTTGCACGGGCTCTCGCGCAGCCTTGTGCATAACATGGTGCAGGGAGTGAGCGAAGGTTTCACCAAACAACTCGAGATCGAAGGTGTCGGTTTCAGGGCCGCCGTGCAGGGACAGAATCTCAACTTAAGCCTCGGCTTCTCGCATCCGATTCAATTTTCAATTCCGAAGGACATTAAAATTACAGTCGCGGACAACACGAAGATCACAATCCAAGGCGCCGATAAAAAAGTGGTCGGCCAGGTGGCGGCGGACATTCGTGGCTTTTACCCTCCTGAACCGTACAAGGGCAAAGGCGTTCGTTACGCGGGCGAGCAGATTCGTCGCAAAGTGGGCAAGACCGTTCAATAGTATGGCGACGACCCGTAAGGCAGCGCGGCAGCGCGTTCATCAAAGGATCAGGAAAAGAGTTGCAGGCACGGCGCAACGCCCGCGGCTGGCAGTTCATTTTTCTGGCAAACACGTTTACGCCCAACTAATCGATGACGATGCCGGACGGACACTGGCCGCTGCGTCAACCAGAGAGCGATCGTTGCTTGCCAAAGATAAAGCGGCTGCGAATCAGGCAACCGCGGAATTGATCGGCAAGACAATCGCGGAACGTTCGGTGGCGAAAAAACTCGAGCGCGTCGTTTTTGATCGCGGCGGGTTTTCGTATCACGGAAAAGTGAAGGCATTAGCAGAAGCAGCGCGCGCAGGCGGTCTAAAATTTTAACTCATGGCTCAAACAACTTCAGGCAGACGGCCAGACTCGCGCAGAACAGACAAGGCCCCCGCGGCGAAGGGTGATACGACGGAAAAAGTCGTTTTTATAAACCGGTGCGCGAAGGTCGTGAAAGGCGGTCGGCGTTTTAGTTTCAGCGCGTTGATCGTGGCTGGAGATCACGATGGGAAAGTGGGATGCGGATTTGGCAAGGCGAACGAAGTCTCAGAAGCCATTCGAAAAGCGTCCGAGGCAGCGCGCAAATCGATGGAAAAAGTTTCATTGAATGAAAACACGATACCGCACGAAGTGATCGGCGAATACGATGGAGCACGAGTGCTATTGCGTCCCGCATCGCCGGGGACTGGCGTTATTGCAGGTGGAGGCGTGCGGGCAGTAGCTGAGGCGGCGGGTATTCGTGACGTGCTGGCTAAATCGCTCGGATCAAGTAATCATGCCAACGTCGTGAAGGCGACAATCGCCGCGTTGCGGTCCCTTCGCCGGCGAGACGAAATTTTTAAAGCGCGCGGAATTCACCTAAGCGATGGAAAGGGTGAACAACAACATGCGTCTGCATAATTTGCGGCCGCGGCCCGGGTCGCGACACCGCGTCAAACGCTTGGGTTGCGGCGAAAGCTCAGGACACGGAAAGACTAGCGGCAAGGGTCACAAAGGCCAAAAGGCGCGCTCGGGTGGGAGCATTCGACTGGGGTTCGAAGGCGGGCAGATGCCGCTGATTCGACGATTGCCCAAGCGCGGATTCAACAATGCGGCCTTTCACAAGCGCTATGCAATTGTGAACCTCGACGACCTCAATGCGTTTAAGTCGGGAAGCGTTGTAAACGAAGAAACGCTACGTGAATCGAATCTTGTCCGAGGTCATTTCGTGGGAATAAAAATCCTTGGTGACGGCGAATTGAAGCATGACCTGAAGGTGGAAGCTGACAAAATTAGCGCGACAGCCCGGGAAAAAATCGAGAAGGCTGGGGGAACGATTACGCTACGTGAGGGGCGAACACCGAAACCAGATCAAGTTCGTGAGGCCGAAGAGGCTGGAACCTCGCCCGGCGAAGGATCCGTTGAACCCGTATTGCAGACAACAGGGAAGAAAAAGTCGTCCAGGCGGCCGCCGGGCAAAGTGAAGTCGCGAGCCAAGAAGAAAACCTCTCAGGAGAGCTAGCGTCGCGGCAGGCAATAATCCAGATTTAGCGGATGGTTTCGGCGTTTCTCAACACAGTCAAGATACCGGAATTGCGCCGGCGCATTTTGTATACGCTGGCTGTAGTGGTGATTGTGCGTTTGGGAGCTGCGATCACGACGCCGGGGGTTAATCAGGGTGTTTTGCAGGAATGGTTTAGCACATCGCTGAGCCAGCGGACCGGAGGCGGTCTGGCGGCACTCTTTAACTTGTTCAGTGGCGGCGCACTTGAAAACTGCGCAGTCTTCTCGCTGGGCATCATGCCTTACATCAGCGCATCGATCATGATGCAATTGCTAACGGCAGTGATTCCCCAGCTTGGAAGGCTCGCGCGCGAAGACGGCGGCCGGCAAAAGATCATGCAGCTGACGCGCTACACGACAGTTGGGCTGTGCATTTTCCAAGGCTACCTGCTGGCGCTCTCATTTCAGCACCCCGAGTCGTATCACACGATGCTGCCGGGGATCACTGACACCATTCAGAAACTCGGAATTCCTCTAGTAGCTGATTTTGGCTGGCGATTTCGAATCATAACGGTGATTTCACTGACGACCGGCACGCTGTTGCTGATGTGGCTGGGCGATCAAATTACCGAACGCGGAATCGGCAACGGGATATCGCTCATTATTACGATTGGCATCGTTGCGCGCCTTCCCGCTGCGCTCGCACAGGCGTGGAAGACGTTTGTGCCGTCGGGACAAACTGGCTCGAGCCAGGTAAATCCGATGGTGCTTGTATTGCTCGTGTTCCTGTTGATCGTTGTCATCGCTGCGGTGATTGCTATCACGCAAGGCGTGCGCAAGATCACTGTGCAGTACGCGAAGCGGGTGGTCGGCCGCAAAATGTACGGCGGCCAGACGCAGTACATGCCTTTAAAAGTGAATTACGCTGGCGTCATGCCAATCATTTTTGCCTGGGCGCTGCTTCTTTTTCCAGCGACGATTGTTCAATACGGATTTAGAAACAGCCCTACAGCCGCGCGGATCGCCGCGGCTCTCTCAACCGGCTGGCTCCATTATGTCGTTCTCGCGGCAATGATTTTCTTTTTCAGCTACTTCTGGGTTGCCACGCAGTTTCAACCGACTCAAATCGCGGACGATCTTAAAAAATACGGCGGTTACATTCCAGGCGTGCGGCCAGGAAAGCCGACTGCCGATTTTCTTGATTTCACGATGACGCGGCTCACGTTTGCAGGCGCGCTTTTCCTGACGGTAATCGCAGTCTTTCCAAGTCTCCTAAGCCAGTGGTTGAATGTGCCAGTCATCACAGCGCAATTTTTCGGCGGCACCAGCTTGTTAATCATCGTGGGCGTTATGCTCGATACCATGCGGCAAGTGGAGACGCACCTGATTCAGCGGCATTACGACGGCTTTTTGCGAAAGGGTCGCATTCGTGGGCGAGCGTTCGATCGTGCCACTTACGTTCGCGGCGAGGCGGCAGCCAGCGGCACCCTGATGTGGCTCTACGTGGGGATCGCCGTCCTCGTGATTGCCGGGGTCGCCTTTTTTCTCTACGGGCGATAGGTGAAAAGGCGGCTTGTTCTTCTTGGCGCGCCCGGTTCCGGGAAAGGGACTCAGGCGGAAATGATTACGCATCAGTTCGGCATTCCTGTTACTTCGACGGGCGCGATCCTGCGGCGTGAACGAGATCTCGGGACGCCTTTGGGACGGGAGACTGCTGAAGTGCTCCAAAGCGGCGGCCTCGTCTCGGACAAAATCATCATTGAACTGATCGAGGACTGGTTGCGCTTGCATGGCAGCCACGGGTTCGTATTCGATGGTTTTCCACGCACGTTGCCGCAGGCGGAGAGTTTAATGTCGATTTTGGCAAGGTTACGCTCCGCGTTGGATTTGGTGGTCTGGCTCGAAGTGTCGGAGCAGACTGTAGTTGACCGCATCGCGGGTCGGCTTCAGTGCGGCGAATGCGGTTTTACCACCAGCTCGTCGAGCGCGCAGTTTGCCAACCGTCCCGTATGTCCCTATTGCGATGGTCACTTGGAGCGCCGCAATGACGACGATCTGGGCGTGTTGCAAACCCGCTTGCAAGAATTCCGCACCAAGACCGAACCGCTCGCATCCTATTATGAAAAAATATCCATCTTGCATCGGATCGACGGCAATCGCGATCGCGAGGCGGTCTTTAGCGACATCTCGCGACTGATCGAAGACACGCAATGATTCCGATCAAAAACGCGCGGGAAATCGAGAAAATGCGGCAGGCATGTCGCACAGCGAGCGACATCCTCGACCGCGTCAGCGATCTGATCCGCCCGGGGATTACGACCAAGGAGGTGGACGAAGCGGCAGCGGACTTCATGAGCGAGGCCCGGGTGAAAAGTGCATTTCTCGGTTACCGCCTGGGGCACCGCGCTTTTCCAGGGAACATCTGCATCTCGCTTAACGACGAAGTGGTTCACGGCATCGGCAGCCAACGGCGCATTCAGTATGGCGACATTGTGAAACTGGACATAGGCATCATTCAAGATGGCTGGGTAGGCGATAACGCCACGACAGTTCCGGTTGGAGTCATTGATGAACGCACAGATCAGCTGCTGCGCGTCACCGAAAATGCGCTCGCCCGTGCAATCGCCGTCGCCCGCGAAGGCCGGCGGGTGGGCGATATTTGCGCCGAAATCGAGGATGAAGCGCGCCGCTTTGGCTTTTCAGTCGTACGGGAATTCGTCGGACATGGGGTGGGTCGAAAAATGCACGAGGAACCGCAAAT
>QHRD01000182.1 GCA_003220005.1 Verrucomicrobiota bacterium
GGGAATTGATCTCGGGATGACGTTGATCGATACCGCGGAAATGTATGGCGACGGCGGCGCCGAAAAAGTCGTGGGAGACGCAATCGAGGGTCAGCGCGACCGCGTGTTTATCGTCACCAAAGCGTATCCGCACAACGCGTCACGCACAGAATTGCCAAAAGCGTGCGAACGCAGTCTCCGGCGTCTCCGGATCGAGACGATCGATCTTTATCTGTTGCACTGGCGCGAGAAGACGCCACCGCTCGAGGAAACGGTGGAAGCATTCGTAAAACTTCGTTCTGCGGGAAAGATCAAACGCTGGGGCGTTTCAAACTTCGATGTCGATGACATGGAACAACTGTGGTCATTCAGGAACGGCTCAAACTGCGCCACGAATCAGGTCCTCTACAACCTCGAAAACCGCGAGATCGAATTCGATCTCTTGCCTTTTCTTACTTCAAACATCAAACCTCAGCCGAGCGAGCGGGGCGAGCGAGACAGAAGGCAAAACCGCGAGGGCAGCGGCGAGCGAGCGCGGGCAGCGAGCGAGTTTCAAACATCATACATTCCCGTAATGGCTTATTCTCCGCTCGGTCACGGCCGCGGCCTGCTCGAGAACGCGACTTTAAAGAAAATTGCCAGGCGTCACGATAGAACGACTGCACAAATTGCGCTCACCTGGGTATTGCGTCAGCCACATGTCATTGCGATTCCAAAAGCGAGCGACAAGAGGCACATCCGCGACAACGCGCGATCAACCGATATCGAGCTGACCAAAGAAGATCTCGCTGAAATAGATCAAGCATTCCCGCCTCCGAAATCAAAGCAGGATTTGCCGACGTTGTGATTCGAACAACTGATCTCCGATCACCGATGACTGATTACTTGGTTTTCCAGGTTCAGGTTGCGGGCGACCATCAGATCGCCAGCGGAATCGAGTGGACGCGGCGCAATCAGCTCATCATAATGCGCGGCTGCGTTGAAAACGTCGTTCCATTCTCTCGTTGTCGCGCTCGGCTGTGTATCGCTGCCCGGCGCCTGCCTCGCCGAAGGCTTCACGATCGAGCAGGTGTTGAGCGCGCCTTTTCCCTCCTGCCTAACGAGTGCATCACACGCGCTGCGCGTGGCCTGGGTTTTTGACAATAAGGGTGAGCGCAACATCTGGGTGGCAGACGCGCCTGGGTTCGTCCCGCGCCAGGTGACTCACTACAAAGGCGATGACGGGCAGGCAATCGCGAGCGTCCGGCTGACGCCGGATGGCAAAACCATCGCGTTCGCGCGCGGGAGCGAAGTGAACAAGGAAGGCACGTCTGCAAACCCGCAGAGTCTCACGAAGATACCCAAGCAGCAGGCGTGGGCCGTGGATGTGAACGGGGGCCAGCCGCATTTGCTTGGCGATGTCCAGTGCAACAGCGAAGAGTGCGAGGATCTGCAGATTTCGCCGGACGGAAAGAATGTCGTCTGGCCGGCGAAGAAGCATCTCTGGATTGCGCCAATTGACGGCAAGAAAAAGGCAGAGCAGCTCGAGGAGGTAGCGGGCGACAACGACACACCGCGCTGGTCGCCGGACGGAAAGCGGATGGCGTTTCGGTCGAATCGCAAGGACCATTCCTTTATCGCGATGCTCGAGCTGGCGACGAAGAAGATTACTTATCTCGCGCCGACCACGAGTCGTGATGCCGGCCCAGTTTGGTCGCCAGACAGCAAACAGGTCGCGTTTATTCGCCAGCCTGGAGTCGAATTCAAACGGCCGCTCATTCCTGAGTTCCCGCAGCCATGGGCGCTTTGGATCGGCGAGGCGCAAAATGGCCAAGCCCGCGAGCTTTTTCACAGTGGCAACGCGATGGGAGATTCGTTGCCGCTGTTTGCGTTTCAATCGCTGCAATTCACGAACGCAGGTCAAATTATTTTCGCGAGCGAAAAAGATGGACGAAGTCATCTATACTCAATCGCTGTTACTGGTGGAGCTCCTCAGCTTCTCACACCGGGCGATTTCGATGTCGAGGACGTAGCATTAAGCGCGGACAAGCGGAGCGTTCTCTACAGCTCCAATCAAAACGACGTTGATCGCAGGCACATCTGGCGCGTAAACGCGACGGGCAGTGAGCCGCAGGCGCTCACGCGCGGCGAGACAATCGAGTGGAGCCCGGTTGAGACGAGCGATGGAAAGACGCTGTTGTGTCTCGGCTCAACTGCGACTTCGCCCGCCATGCCGTATCGAATTACGAGCACCGGCCGCGAGTTGATTCCGAAAGCATTCGGAATTCCAGCCGAGTTTCCGCAGGCGGAGTTAGTCACGCCCAGGCAGGTGATGTTCAAGAGCGAGGACGGCGTCGAAATTCATGGACAGTTGTTCGAGCCGAAAAACAAGCAACGCGGTCCCGCTCTCATCTTCACCCACGGCGGCCCGATTCGGCAAATGATGCTCGGTTTTCATTACATGCAGTATTACCACAACGCGTATGCGATGAATCAATATCTGGCGAGCAAAGGTTACACCGTGCTCTCGGTCAATTACCGGCTCGGCATCATGTACGGACGCGCGTTTCGCGAGCCGCCAAACTCGGTCTGGCGCGGCGCGTCGGAATACCAGGATGTGGTTGCAGGTGCGAAATTTTTGCAAACGCTCGATCACGTTGATCCGCGGCGGATCGGTCTCTGGGGCGGATCCTACGGCGGATTTCTTACCGCCATGGGTTTGGCGCGCAACTCCGATATTTTCAAAGCCGGCGTCGATTTCCACGGCGTGCACGACTGGGCGATTGTCCTGCCGGAGTGGTCCGCAGAAGTCGAGGCCAAGAACGCCGAGGCCGCGCCCGACCTCAAAGAAGCTCGCGAGCTCGCCTTCAAATCATCGCCGGTCGCGAGCGTGGCGACATGGCGCTCTCCCGTGCTTTTCATCCACGGCGATGACGATCGCAACGTCGCATTCCAACAGACCACTGATCTGGTGGAAAAGCTGCGCGCGCAGAACGTCGCCTTCGAGGAGCTGATCATGCCGGATGAAATTCATGATTTGCTTCGTTGGAACGATTGGGTGCGCGCGTACCGGGCGACCGCCGACTTCTTCGACCGCAAACTGGCTGCATCGGGAAAACCTCAATGATGCGCTGATCGACGTCACCTTTAGCAGCTAGCGCGATTACTGATCCGCGCCGTGACTCTGCTCATTGCCATTTTCCCATGGACCCTCGTGAGCAAGTTCACCGCGGTCCTCGCCATGAACCTTCTTCCATTTCACTTTCCACTTCCCGTGCTTGAACTTCGTTTCCGGTACCCAGACTTCATTATGGCGAGGAACTGGTTGCGAATACGTCACGTTGGCATCCGATAGCCCCAGCGCGTTGAGCGTGCTCGTGTCGAGATGGCCGGTCGGCGGAAGTCCAGAATTGAATTGGAATGCGCGTAAAGCCATCGCTGTCCGTCGGCCATGCCTGCCATCGGCGCGGCCTTGATAATACCCGCGACTGATCAGTTGCTGTTGCACTTCGGCGAGCATCATGCGCTTGTTCATACGATTCGGCGTCGGCCCAACGCCGGCGTTCGATAAAGCAGGGTTCATTTCTGGCTGATGATTTGGTTCAGTTGGCGGCGGCTGCACTGAATTCTGATCGACCCGAGGCGTTTCAACAGGACGAGCGGTATTCGTATTCTGTTGAGCTACGGCAGGCGCGGATTGCGACGGCGCGGCGGAATTCGAACTGACGTTGAGCGAGCGTAGTGTTTCCGGATCTATTTCGCCTGTGACTTTCAGCCCGTTGCGAATCTGGTAACGCCGAACCGCGGCAGTCGTCTCGGAGCTCTTGTCGCCGGTCACGTTACCGTAGTAAAACCCTTGATCTTTGAGAACTTGCTGCACGGATTGGACGGTCTGATCAGCGCTGACTGATCCGATAACGCTCAGCGCGACGAGGAAATATACGATTGTTCGTTTCATAGCAGAGCCTTATGCAGTGCTCGCTACTGAGATTCGTGCGCGCCTGCGTCAGCGCGTGCGTCATGAATTCCAAGGAGTGACGGCTTCCCAGCCGTCACATCTAAAACCGACGGCTGCCCAAGCCATCGCTCCTTGAAGGTTGCCGCTTACCCACCGGTCTTCGCTTGCGCGACGTACCTTTTCACGCTGTCGAAATCGGCGCCACGAACCGTGCCGACGAGGCTGCCCGCGCGGTTATAAATATTAACCAACGGAACGGAGTTAACATTGAATTGCTGCGCCACGGGTGTTCCCCACCTGACAATGTCGATCTTGCGCAGCGCTATCTGTGGATCGCTACTCGCCATCTGCTCCAGGCTCGGTGTGAGTAGTCTGCACGGACCGCACCAGTCCGCATAAAACTCCAAGATGGTCACATTGCCCAGCGCAAGATGCTGGTTGATGTCCACCTGTTCGCCATGGGAAATCACTTCACTCGGCTGACCGCGACCGGCGACCGCCGTCGTCGCCTGGTTAACTGCTTGTTGCGCAGAGGAAGCGGCGGCCGCCGCGGGATTGTACTTAAAGCGTTCCTGGTACTCTTTAGGCAGTTCGACAAAGTAAACCTTGGCAATGCCCGCGTTTGTTCTGAGCACAATGCCGTCCGGTTCAACTCGGGTAACCGTGGCGTCTTTGTATTCTCTCCCGTTAATCAATTTGAAGTCGTCGGCCAAAACGACTGACGCAAAACATGAAAGCAAAAAAGTGAAAATTTTCATTCTGCCTGTTACTGCAAAGAATCCCGCGCCAGAGCGAATGTGATTAACTGAGAGACTCTGTTCGCTTACTAAGTGTTATCAAGGCAAAACAAACCGTCCCTCAACTCGACGCGCCCGTGAGCAATCTCCTTCTTGCTCGCGCGCTGAGGGTATGGCAGAAGCGATACAATGAATCCGAAGAATTTCTTCGGGGAACTGAAGCGCCGCAACGTGTACAAAGTCGCGGTCGCTTACATCGTCGCTGGGTGGGCGCTCGCTCAGGGAATCGCACAAGTCTTTCCTGTCTTCGACGTTCCGAACTGGATCGTTCGACTGATCGTTGTCTTGATTATTGTGGGTTTTCCGTTCGCGCTCATTTTCGCGTGGGCGTTCGAGATCACTCCCGAAGGAGTCAAAAGCACCAAAGAGGCTGACGCCATGCCGCCATCAACGCGGCCGAGCAATCGCACCTGGATTTACATCGTTATTGTCGGCGCTGTCGTCTCGCTGTCGTTGTTTTTCCTCGGTCGCTACACAGCCGGAAACAGAACAATGTCGTCTGGCGACAAGAAATCGATCGCTGTGCTGCCGTTCGCGAGCTTGAGTGAAAACAAAAGCGACGCCTACTTTGCCGATGGCGTCCAGGATCAGATCCTGACGAATCTCGCCAAGGTCTCCGATTTAAAAGTGATCAGCCATACGAGCGTGCGCCAATACAAAACAGGCGCCGAACGCAAC
>QHRD01000183.1:0-1595 GCA_003220005.1 Verrucomicrobiota bacterium
CGTTCAGTGGGTTAATCCAGCGGGCTTTTCGTTTTGTCGCGAGGTCTACTTGAAGCACGGCGCGGCGGAACGCCGCCCGCCGTAAGAGAACATCGCCGCGGGGCAGCGGCGAGGTAGATGGTCAAACCCGCGAGGATAGCGGGCACGGGAGCGCGCGAGTCAATAGAGCTTGCCCTGAGCGCAGTCGAACGGACGTTGCTATGCCGTCACGCCTGCCCCGCCAGCGCATCAATTGCTTTCCATTCGTCCGCGCTCAACTTCACTTTCGCCGCCGCCATGTTTTGTTCCAAGTGCGCGAGGGAGGATGTCCCAGGGATTGGGAGCATTACTGAAGATCGATGCAGGAGCCACGCCAAGCCTAACTGATAGATCGTAACGCCGTGATCTTTCGCTGCTCTTTCCAAAGCGTCCCCAGTCAATCCTCTTTGGCCGCCAACAGGCGCCCACGGCATGAACCCAATACCTTCTTTCTCGCAATAAGTCAGCGTGTTCTCCCATTTTCGATCGGTGATATTATAGCGGTTCTGCACGGTCACGATCGGAACCGCTTTACGCGCCCGCTCAATTTGCTCCGGCGACACTTCGGATAATCCGATGTGCCGAATTTTGCCGGCGCTCTGCGCTTCCTTTAGTGCGCCTAGCGACTCTTCCATCGGCACCTTGGGATCGATGCGGTGCAATTGATACAGATCGATGCGCTCAAGTTTTAGACGCTTCAGACTTTTGTCGACGCATTGTTTGAGATACTCAGGGTCGCCCTTCGGCACCCACTCGCCGGGTCCAGGCCGTATCTGACCACCCTTTGTCGCGATGACGACTCCTTTCGGATACGGATAAAGCGCTTCTGCAATGAGCAATTCGTCAGTTTCGGGTCCGTACGCATCGGCCGTGTCGATCAAGTTCGCGCCAAGCTCGACGGCGCGTCGCAAGACTTTGAGCGCATTCTCGCGATCTGGCGGCCAACCCCAAATCCCCTCACCTGTCAGACGCATTGCGCCAAATCCAAGTCGATTGACCGGCAGGTCGCCACCGATACTGAACGCCGAGTTATCGTTCGCCGATGCAGCCGCGAAGAGTGTCGCCGCTCTGCCGGCCAAAAGCGACGCTCCGCCCGCCAGAGTCGCACGAAGAAACAGCCGCCGGCTCATGCCGCCGCCAATTCGCTCGTGGTTAATTCCAAAAAGTTCGTCATTCATACAGAGCAAGGTGTTCAGGCAAATTGGTTTCGCCAACTAAATTTGGCAACCAATCGGCGCGCCCGGCGGTCACGCCCTACCAGCGCAAATCGGATATGCGCGCCGTCGATTGTTTGCATCCGTGCATGCCGCGCCATAGTCGCTGGACGAAGGCGGGTAATCCGCGGTAATTTGCTCACATGCTAACTAGCCAAAAGGTCATTGACGCAATAAACGAGCAAATCGGATATGAGTTCAGCGCGGAGCTGCAGTATTACGCGATTGCAGCGCATTTCGCGGCAGAGGCGTTGCCGCAACTTTCGCAGCATTTTTTTCAGCAGGCTGAGGAGGAGAAAGGACACGCGCTGCGGTTCATCAAATATGTGGTCGATGCCGGAGGACGAGTGGAGATCCCGGCGA
>QHRD01000183.1:1628-5278 GCA_003220005.1 Verrucomicrobiota bacterium
GGGCTGGTAGAACTGGCGCGAAAACAAAACGACTACATCACCATCAATTTTCTTCAGTGGTTCCTGACCGAGCAACTGGAAGAGGTGTCGTCGATGGATAATCTGCTGAAGATCATCGAGCGCGCCGGAACGGATCTATTGCAGGCGGACGAATACCTCGCTCGTGTCGGGTTAAGAACGATGCCCGAGCCGCCGAAACAATAAAGACCGACAGGAATATTTAGAAATTCCTCGACTCCGCTCGGAATGACAATGAGCGGATGAATACCTCGCACGAGTGGGTGCGAAACAATAAATTGTAGAGGCACTCGCCGTGGTGAGCGCCCGTCTACGGCGTTTGACACAAGCGCCGCTACAACAAGCCGGCCGACATCTGACTTGCTTCGCGTGGTGCACGGGCTTATCGCCAATGTATGAATTCGAAAATGATTTGTTTGCTGGCGGCACTCAGTCTCGCGCTGAGCGGGACGGTGTTCGCAGCGGGTGGAAAGACATACGAAATGACCGGAACAGTTGTTGCCGCTACCGGCACCACCCTTGCTATTCAAAAAGGGACAGAGAAATACGAGTTCGCGATCGATCCGGCGTCGATCAAAGGATCGGCCGAACTCAAAGTCGGCTCGACAGTGACAGTCACATACGTGATGAGTTCCCGCTAGAGCGAGCGTGGGTGTGAAGGCCGTACCAACGGTGGAGTAAAAGCTTGCGCTGAAGCTGCCTCTGAGAATTCAATGGGACATGAAAATGAAAATCTTAATATGTGCGGCCGTCGCCGGATGCCTCCTGGGCTGCGCCACCACGGAGACAATTAAGGGGACGCTGTGCTCATGTACGACGACTCAGGTCACGGTGCTGGAAGATGGCGGAGCGCACTACGATATAATCCAACGCACAGGGACTACAATCATTCAACCCCCGGTTACTCCTCCTTGTAAAGCTGGAACAACCGTTCAGGTCACGTGCAACTCAGGCGATGCGCAAAGGAAAGAAAACCCCACGGGTACTTGCCCGCCGACTCCGCCAGGGAGTTAAGCAATCGCAGTGCGACGCGGTCGCATCGATCTTGCAGCCGTCACGGCTGCCACTACAAATCAGGTCACGCGCCTTTGCGCCAAGCGCCGAGGACTAGACCGCTGATCGCCATTCCGAGAAACGGTCGGCCCATGTCGATGCAAATGAGTGGCCACGGATTGGTTTCGAACGCTGAGAAGACGGAAATGGTCGCATATTCCATAAATACAAACGCGAACCAGCAAGCTAGCGCGACCTTGAGACCGCACCAGACGCTTTCCGGGTTCGTGCGAGCAATGAGCACAGCCAGCGTGTAATTGACGACAATCGACGCGACAAACGAGAGCAGGTACGCGCCGACGTTGTGCGTGTGCTCGATGTCGGTCATGGTCCGAGCGTGCAGATTCAGCCACTTCTCGCCAAAGATGGTGTACCATCCCCAGCCAATGAGAAAATAAACAACTATCAAAATCCAAACCGCAAGGTGATTGATCTTCGTGTTCACAAAAGTTTTGCGATCATTCGGGCGTCGAAAGGTTGATTGCAAGGAGATTCCGGCGCTGATTGCGCCAAATCACTCCTCACCCTTGGCAAAGAGAGTTGGTCTTTCGCGCTGTTTCAGTTCCTTTCATTATCATTCCGAGCGAAGAGAGGAATCTCTGATCATTTTTCCGGCAGGGCGCAAACCAAGTAAGTCAGAGATGTTTCGCTCCGCTCAACATGACAATGCAAGTGCCGGATGATTGAAATCCACAGATCAGTAGAGATAGGGCTTCGAAAGCGGGAATGCGTTCTTGATTAATTCAAGACGTGGTTTAGCGCCATCCGCAACGATGACTTCCACAACATCGAACCGGAAAAGAATGTCGGGATTATCGAGCATCCGCAGCCACGCCAGGCCGCCGCGCGAAATGCGTTTTTGTTTTTGTCGATCGACGGCCGCAACAGGCCGGCCAAAATCCTCACGCGTGCGCGTTTTTACTTCGACAAACACGAGCGTGTCATCATCCCGGCACACAATGTCGATCTCGCCGCCGCTGCGTCCCTTGAAATTGCGGTAGAGAATCTTGTACCCGTTATGCCGCAGGAATCGACACGCCAATTTCTCGCCGCGCGCGCCGCGACGGAGATGGATCGATTTTGACGAGTTCTTCAAGAGCGAGAAGCGGTTGCGCCACCGGTTCGAAAGATCGGCGATGGATCGGGCAAGGGCCGAATTCATGGAGCTTAACGAGATGCAGTTCCGTGCCGTAACCTTTATGCCGGCTGAAAGAATATTGCGGAAACTGCGCGCAAAAGTCACGCATCATTCTGTCGCGCGTGACCTTGGCGATCACACTGGCGGCAGCGATGCTCAAGCTGATGCAATCGCCATCGACGATTGCCGTCTGCGGGAATGGAAAGGGAATCACGGGGAGACCATCGATCAAAACGTGGTCGGGGTGGTCGATCAGCGTCTCGACTGCGAAGCGCATGGCTTTATGGCTCGCACGCAGAATGTTTATTCGATCGATTTCGATGGAATCAACAACGCCGACAGTCCATCTGACCTCGGGATTGGCGACCAATTCGCAATAGATTTCCTCGCGTAATTCCGGCGCAAGTTGTTTGGAATCGTTCAGACGACGATGCCGGAATTTTTCTGGCAGAACCACTGCCGCGGCGACCACCGGACCCGCCAGCGCACCGCGGCCGGCTTCGTCAATGCCGGCGATACGCGCGACTCCGATGGTGCGAAGTTTTTTCTCGTAACGAAATCCGCAGCGCCGGTACATCCGCGCAAATCATTGACAGATTTGGTCTGGTGACAAGTGACATGTGAGAAGTGAGCAGAAAAATTTGTAAGGCGTTTGACTCGCTCGCTCCCGCTCCCTCGCTCTGACGAGCCAACCCGTCTATGTCGCTCGCGTCCCCGCGGCTCCATTCTGTGAAACCCTATCGGACGGCGTCTGACACAGACGCCCTACAATGGATGTCACTCTCTGACAAACGTTGCTTCCTTGCCTTTGCGGCCACGAAGGTAATTCAGTCTGGCGCGACGAACGCGACCCTCTTGCTCCACCTCGATTTTTGCGATGCGCGGCGAATGCAGCGGGAAAACTCGCTCCACACCTTCGCCGTATGAGATGCGGCGCATAGTAAATGTTTCGTTCAGCCCGCGGCCTTTGCGTCCAATCACAACGCCGGCGAAAATCTGAATTCGTTCCTTGTCTCCCTCCACAACCCGCGTATGAACGCGGACGCTGTCGCCCACCTTGAACGTGTTCGCGTCGGCTTTTTGTTGTTCTTTTTCGATGGCACCGATGATCTGGTTCATGTCGATTCCTCCCGGAGCGGGGAGGCAGAGCTTCCAACACGCAGGGGAGAATTGCAACTGAGAAGAATCGATTTCGGGGCTGGGCCCGCCAGGATTCGAACCTGGGACCAAGGGATTATGAGTCCCCTGCTCTAACCGCTGAGCTACAGGCCCGCTCGATCACACAGTGAAGCATATCATATCCCTGATAACCAACCCCGAAAGCATTCGGGGCTGCTCTGACTGCTAAAGTTACAGGCCCGACGCACGCTGAAGGGCGAATATCGAACCAACGCCCAATGTTCAATGTTCAATGAGCAACGAGTGAGACGAACTGCGCTTC
>QHRD01000035.1 GCA_003220005.1 Verrucomicrobiota bacterium
CCCGTAGTTTTTAGTCCAGTCGGGATCCCAGGAGCTTACCCGGTTGGGCACTGGATTCTTCGGCGCGGGTTTCTCGCCGATCCAGAAGATGGTTGTCACGATTTCTTTTTTCCACGGGAAACGTTGTCCCCGCTCGGGTGCATTTTTAGCCAACTGTCCCGGCGTGAACGCGAGCGAACTCACATCGAACGAACGATTCTCTCCCGATTTCTCAGATTTTTTGCTGAACTTTGTTTTTGCCGGTTCCGCCTTGGAAGCTGTGCCGTGAGCGAAGAGTGACGTGATCGACGAAAGGATGACCGCGATCGTGTGAGTAAATTTTCCAGGTTTCATTTAGTGTCACCTCAACGGAACGCGGGCCAGGAAGACTTCGCGTCTTCTCTATTGGTTCGTTCCCGATGGCGCAGATGCGCGCCGCCCGCAGCGAATTCAGATGTGCCGTTAAACGCTGGCTCAATCTCCGTGCTGATTCGGGCGGGTCAACCCCTAAATTGTGATTACCACGTGAATAACGGGATTAAACGCAATTGAAAAGCGGCGCCGAGGCGCCGCACTCCAAAGCGCTTCGCGCGAAATCTGACTTCTGGCCTGTGGCTTCATTCGCGTCAATTTGCGTGATTCGCGGGCAAGTCTTTCCAGTCAAACAAATTTTCCCGGATTCAAAATGTCGTTGGGATCGAGAGCTTGTTTCAGCGAACGATGCACTTCACGCACTGCCTCGCTGGTCGCCTGCGGCCACCAGCGTTTCTTGGCGAGACCAATCCCGTGTTCGCCAGTAATTACTCCGCCCCAAGCCACCACCTGCGCGAAAAGATCATCGAGCGCGCGCTCGACTTTTTCGCGCACGGCTGCATCACGGTTGTAGCGGTCCGCCATGATATTGACGTGGATGTTGCCGTCACCGGCATGTCCAAAACACGCGATCGGGAACCCATGCTTTGTCTGCAGCAACTCGGCGAATTCCATTAGATCGACCAAGTGGCTGCGCGGCACGACCACATCCTGGTTTAACTTTGTGAGACCAGTTGCGCGCAGTGAATTGCTAAACTGGCGGCGCAACGCCCAAAGCTTTTCGCAATCCGCTTCGCCGATCGCCGTCTCGATCGCGTTTGGTTTCCTGTTCTCGAGCAGTTCGCGAATGGCTGCGGACTCGCTGCGGACGCTTTCCTCTTGTCCATCCAGATCGATTAGCAGATGTGCGTTTCCTTCCGGCACGATCGTTTTACCCAGGTCGCGTCGCGCCGCTTCGAGTGTGAAATGATCAGCGATTTCCAATGACGACGGCAGAAATCCCCCTGCAAAAATCGCCTGCACCGCTTCGGCCGCTTGTGTGGCCGTAGCGAAGGCAGCAGACAATGTCGCGCGCGCGGGCGGAAGCGGAAGCAGACGGAGCGTGACCTCCGTCACCACGCCGAGCATCCCTTCCGAGCCAACGAAGAGACCTATCAGATCGAAGCCGGTCTTGTTTTTGTGCACGCGCCCGCCGATACGCAGCACGTCGCCATTTGCCAGCACCGCTGCGAGGCCGATCACGTAATTCCGCGTCACCCCGTATTTCAAACAACGCGGGCCGCCGGCATTCGTCGCCACGTTTCCGCCGATAGTGCAGTCTTTCATGCTGGCCGGGTCCGGCGGATAGAATAATTTTTGCGCGCGCACTGCCCCTTTCAGGTCGGCGGTAAACACACCGGGCCCAACAATTGCGACCGCATCGGCAAAGCTGATTTCCCTTATCCGATTCATTCGCATCAGCGAGAGCGCAATCCCGCCACGCGCGGGCACGCACCCGCCTACGTAGCCAAAGCCGCCGCCGCGCGCTGTTACCGGAATTTTTTCACGCGACGCGAAGTGAAGCAGCTTGCTCACGTCATCGGTCGATCTTGCGAAAACGACAATCTCCGGCTCATGCGCTGCGAACCATTTATCGCCGCTGTGCCTGGCGAGCGTTTCCGGATCGTCAGCGATAACTTCGTTGCCTAACAAATCGCGCAACTCTGAAGCGACGTTCATCGGATTAAAGGTGGCGCACGTCAGTTGTAGGGCAAGCGCTTCGGCCAAGGTGGATCGGCTTCTCCCCGAAGACGATGGCAATCGCCGAAGGCGCAAAATAACAGGCGGCAATGCCGCAACCTTAGTCAACGCGTTGAGGAGTCGTCGCGGCGACCGTTCCACCTCAGATCGCGATTCGATAATGGCGCGCCCGCTCCGTGCGCGCGATGAGCGATTCAGCGTTGGGATAAATCACCGGCTTGCCTGCATCAGCTCCGGCAAATTCCTTCACCGCATCCATGGAATCGAACCGCAGCAACGTGACGAATTCCACTTCATCGCCATCCTCGCGGACGAACAATTCCGCGCCGCGGTAGCCTGCAATTTTTCGCGCGGCGATGCCCGGGAAAATTTCGTTCCGCAGCATCTCTTCGTAGGTCTCCGCGTCCGCTCTTTTGGTCCATCCGCGCCAGATCCGCGCAATCATACGTCCTTACGAGCGCAAAAGTAGGGCGCGATCGCTCCCGACAGAGTCGGGATTTCGTGATTCGATTAAGAGCATGAACAGGAGCAAGAACAAGAGGTCGTCACATGCCCATGATTTGGTAGCCGCCATCGACATAGATGACTTGCCCGGTAATGGCCGCGGCGGCGTCGCTGGCGAGGAAAACTCCAGTGGCGCCAAGCTCGGCGGGATCGCAACTGCGTTTCAACGGCGCCCGCTCCTGGTAATGCTTCAACATCGACGTGAACCCGCTGATCCCGCGAGCGGCCAGCGTTTGCACCGGTCCAGCGGATATGCAGTTCACGCGGATTTTTTTCGGGCCGAGATCGTAAGCAAGATAACGCGTGCTCGCTTCGAGGCTGGCCTTGGCCACTCCCATCACGTTGTAATGCGGCACGACCTTCTCCGCACCGTAATAGGTCATCGCCACGATGCTTCCGCCATTGGTCATTAGCGGTGCTACCTCGCGCGTGAGCGCCACCAGCGAGTAGGCGCTGATATCGTGCGCAACACGGAACGCTTCGCGTGTGGTGCTCACAAAATCGCCTTCCAGCGCTTCGCGCGGCGCGAACGCCAGCGAGTGCAGCAACAGATCGACGCGATCCGTCTCGTTCCGCACGCTTTCAAAGAATGCTTTGATCTCATCGTCGCTCGAAACGTCACAGGGAAACAACGGCGTCTTTTCCCCGAATTCGCCGACGAGTTCCTCGACGTTTTCCTTTATTCGTTCGCCCTGGTAATTGAAAATCAAGTGCGCGCCCGCGGCGGCCCACGCCTTCGCGATGGCCCAGGCGATGCTGCGCTTGTTTGCCACCCCGAACACCAGCCCGATTTTTCCTGCCAAAACTTGCTGCGTCATAAGCTCTGCATGATACGTGCATTTCAGACATGGCAAAGCTGCTCGTCTTCGCGCTAAGCCATCTCATAATCTCATTCTGATCCCGCAGTCGCGGGAGAAGAATCTCGGATCAGATTTGGATCCGTTCCTCCGAAGGAAAATAAACAGAGATGTTTCGCTTCGCTCAAAATGACAGCACCATTTATAAGGTGAGCGATTAGTTCTAGAGTTTAGGCATGCCTGCGATCGGAATTACCGGGGGAATTTGCACTGGCAAGAGCACATTTTGCGACTCTCTGCGCGCGGCTCTTCCCGCAGCGAAATTTTTCAACGCCGACGAAGCGGCGCACGCGCTGGTCGAGCTTCCGGAAGTAAAGGAAGAAATTCGTGCCGCATTCGGCAGCAGAGTGTTTTCACGCAATGGAGCCTTGAATCGGGCGAAACTTCGAGCGATAATATTTGGCGACACAACCAGGAAACGTGCGCTTGAGCGGATCCTCCATCCGCGGATTCGTCGCCAATGGAGGGCCGAGGCGAAAAAGCATCGCAATTCTCCCGATTATTTCTTTGCTGATATTCCACTTCTTTATGAAACCGGTGGTGAAACATTGTGCGAGCGAGTGGTCGTGGTGGCCTGTTCATACAAGGCGCAGTTAGGCCGGTTAATGGAGCGGATGTCGATTCAAGCGTCGGAAGCCAAGCAGATGATCAGCTCACAAATGCCACTCGAGGAGAAAATCAGACGCGCAGTTCATGTCGCCTGGAATAACGGCGATCGAGCGAGACTTGCCCAGCAGGCGCAGTTCCTTGTCGCGTTATGGCAAAAAGAATCATGGACGAAAAAGTAGAGGAGTTAGCATCATCCGAGAACGTCATTGAGGAGTCGGGGTCAACGACCCCGGCTACGGCAGCGCGCTCGCTTGATCTGAATGAGCTGCAAGAGTCTTCGAAAAAAAAACTAAAGGCATTGGCGCGTGATTTGGATTTGTATTTGCATCCCGCCCGGTCGCGCCATCAGCATATCCTCGACGTCATCCGCACCTCAATAGCCGGCGGCGCAACTGTTACCGCGGAAGGTTTTCTCGATCAGGTCAGCGATTCCTTCGCGATGTTGCGCTGGCCAAAATTGAATTTTTTGCCTGTGCAAGAGGACGTTGCTATCTCACGCGACCTGATCGAGCAGCATCACCTGCGTCCCGGGCAAAAAGTTGCCGGGACCGTGCGACTACCGGTTCAGCGCGAAAAATTCCTCTCGCTTGAGAAGGTCACGCGCATCGAAGGGCAGCCTGCTGAGAAGTGGACGGAACCGACGCACTTTGACAAGCTAACGCCGCAGTTTCCAGAGGGCCGAATTATCCTCGAAAATCCCACGACGAATTCCATCTGCGCGCGGGCGGTGGATTTGCTGACGCCGCTTGGGCGCGGGCAACGCGGTCTCATCGTCGCGCCGCCGCGAGTGGGCAAGACGATCCTATTGAAGGAAATCGCGAAAGCGATCCGGGTAAATCATCCCGACATAGTGCTTATCCTTCTCCTGGTGGACGAGCGGCCGGAAGAAGTGACGGATCTCGAGCGAGAAATCGATTGCCAGATCTATCATTCGAACTTTGACGAAAGCGTGCAGCGGCACGTGCAGGTAGCCGAGATGGTGCTGGAGCGCGCCAAGCGCCTTGTCGAAATGAAACATGACGTGGTGCTTTTGCTCGACAGCATCACGCGGCTTTCGCGGGGATACAATAATCTGGAGACGGGCAGGGGACGGATCATGTCCGGCGGCGTGGAAGCGAAGGCGCTCATCAAGCCGAAGAAATTTTTCGGCTCGGCGCGCAATTCGGAGGAAGGCGGCAGCCTCACGGTGCTCGCGACTGCGTTAACCGAAACCGGCAGCCGAATGGACGAATTAATTTTCGAAGAATTCAAGGGCACCGGCAACATGGAGCTGCATCTCGATCGCGCGTTGCAGGAGAAACGGCTTTATCCAGCGATCCATCCGCTCCTTTCAGCTACGCGGCGCGAGGAGTTGCTTTATCATCCCGATGAATGGGAACGCGTTCTGATGTTGCGCAAAACGATGGCCGCCCTTCCGCCTCTCGAGGCGATGGAGAAACTGATCGACAATTTGCAGGCGACGAAAACGAATGCGGAACTGTTGTTGAGTGGGTTGCGCTGAGTAGCCAAAAAGTTCCAAATCCCAAATCCCAACATCCAAAGAAACTCCAAGCCTCAAATTATTAAAACGAACCTCGCGTGGATTTGGGATTTTATGATTGGGATTTGTTTGGAATTTGGCGGTTGGGATTTGGAAATTACGAGAATGTGATCAACGAATCCGAATCATTCTTTCTAATTGCGGACGCCCCGCGCCTGGCGAGCCTGCTTTCACAAATCGCTTCCGCCGATCGCGTCGCGATCGATACAGAAGCAGACAGCCTGCATTCCTATCGGGAGAAACTTTGTCTGCTTCAGATCAGCGTGCCTGCCACGCTCAACCGCGAAGGCTTTCGAGGCGGCTACAGCGATTTCATCGTCGATCCTCTGGCCGGTCTCGATCTCGATTCACTGCGCCGGGCGCTCGAGCCCAGAGAAATTGTGTTGCACGGCGCCGACTACGATCTGCGAATGCTGCGGCGCGGATTGAATTTTGTCGCGCACAAAATCTTCGACACGACGATTGCAGCGCGTCTCCTTGGAATTCGCGAGTTCAGTCTGGGTGCGCTGGTGAAACGCTATTTCGGCGTTGAGCTTCACAAACATTCGCAAAAGGCAAATTGGGCAAAGCGGCCTTTGCCGGCTCGAATGGCTGAGTACGCCGTTAACGATGTGCATTACTTGTTACCGCTTGCCGAAAAGTTGGAAGCCGACTTGGATCGTTGTCAGCGTTGCGATTGGTTGCGGCAATCGTGCGAACGCGCGATCGAGCAGGCGACTATCGCGCGTGTTCGCAACGAGGACGAGCTCTGGCGCGTTTCCGGATCTGGGGTGCTTCGCGGGCGCGCCGCTGCGGTGCTGCGCGCGCTTTGGCAATGGCGCGAACGAGAAGCGGAAATAGCTGATCGCCCGCCATTTCATATCTTGCAAAATGAGAAGCTTGTGAACGCTGCGGTAAGTTTTGATTCAGGCAGCATGCCCGACTACAAACATTTCTCCCACCGCCGGCGTCAGGCGTTTCGAGAAGCTGCGCAAAACGCGTTAGAGTTGCCTGAAGCGGAGTGGCCGGTGTTGCGCCGGCGCATTGGAAAAAGACCGACTGCTGAAACTGTTCGGCGCACAGAGGAACTGCGGCGCCGGCGTGACAGATCAGCCGAAGAGCTCGGCTTGGAGCCATCATTCATCGCGCCACGTAGCACGCTCGAGGCGATCGCCTCAGACGGCGCGCGAGCAGTGTCGTTGCTGGTTCCATGGCAACGTCAGCTGCTTGCTATACAGCGGTGATGCTCTAGTCGGCATCCGCGTACGTATTTCGCGCTAAAGGCGCGCATTCAAGCTGAAGGCTCGGACAACGCCCCAGGATTCTGGGAAATCATAACGGCCAGCGCTGAAAGCGCGATTCACCTCCAGCCTGATGAAACGCGCTTTCAGCGCTTATTTCCAAGGGTACACCCAAATCTCCTGGGGCGATGCCCCAGGCTTTAAAATAAGACAGCGCCGTTGGCGCTAAATACAGCCGGCATCGTTGATGCCGGTCTGGCGACGCGGTCGGGTCAAAATTTAGTGCGCGATGCGTAAAAATTGCTTGACCAGGCGCCTTACTCCCTGAAAACCTCGCACGCTTAAACCGATCTTTTATAAAAGATCAAAAATTTTTGGAAACCTTGCCCGAAAAATCCCGAAGAAGAGTGACGAAGGGAAAGCCCCCCATAAAAACAACTAACAGAATCAGAGGCTACATCATTCACAGCGGCATTGCCGCCGTGCTTTCTTCGTTCGCAGTTGTTGCTCTTAGCTGGACGTTCAATTCGCCGAACCGATCGGCCAAATCGCCATTCGCTTCCCCTGGCAGAACGAATCAACCCAGAACGCTGGCCTTCACGGATCGCGTCGCATACCAGCGCGCGATTGAGGAAGTTTATTGGCGTCATCGGACTTGGTCAGCGGAAAACGGCGCCGAAAAGCCGTCATTGGACAAGGTAATGTCGCAGGCGCAGATCGAAAAGAAGGTGGAAAATTATCTGCGCAACTCGCAGTTGCTCGCCCATTACTGGCGGCAGCCGCTTACGCCGGAGCAGTTGCAGGCGGAAATGGAGCGCATGGTCCGTCACACCAGGCAACCAGAGGTCTTGCGCGAAATCTTTGCCGCGCTCGGCAACGATCCTTACGTCATCGCCGAATGCCTCGCCCGGCCCGCGCTCGCCGATCGCCTTGCCAGAAACTGGTATGCGCACGATGAGAGGTTCCACGGCGACCTGAAACGGCGCGCGGAGGCTGACGTGCTGTCGCATGGCTCCGTCGAACGGATGAAACAGACCAGCGGCGCCTACAGCGAAATCGAGTGGATCAAGAGCGATGAAAAACCTGTTGTAGGGAAAGGGCCTCGGTTGCCAAGCCCCCAATTGGCAGGCGAAGT
>QHRD01000185.1 GCA_003220005.1 Verrucomicrobiota bacterium
TTTACAGGCGCCGGTGATTTTCGCGATTGCGAACGATCTTAGCAAAATGCAAATCGACTCGAACGTGGCCGAGGCCGATATCGGTGCGGTCAATGTCGATCAGGATATCGATTTTACGGTGGACGCATTCCCGATGCGCACTTTCCACGGGAAAGTTGTGCAAGTGCGGAACGCGCCGATCACCGTCCAGAATGTGGTGACCTACGACACGGTGATCGGTGTAAGTAATCCGGATTTGAAATTGAAGCCCGGCATGACTGCGAACGTATCAATCATCGTCGAGCACAAAGACAATGTGGTTCAAATCAAGAACGCGGCGTTGCGCTATCGGCCAGCGGAAGCAGCACCCGCAGAAATGAGCTCGTCAAAAGCCGCCAGTGGCGGACCGACATCGCGTACGCCAGGCGGTGCGCAACGCGGTGCTGGGCGTGAGCACCGACCGAGCGAGCGCACGGTCTATGTTTTATCCGGCGGCCAACCAAACCCGGTGCAGATCAAAACAGGAATCAGCGACGGCGTGGTGACCGAAGTGATCGAAGGATTAAAAGAAGGCGACCGCGTCGTGACCGCTGAATTGGCATCGAAACCCGCGGCGGCATCAACACCGGCCAATCCATTTTCTGGCGGGACGAGAAGATTCCCATGATCGTCATGTCGAGCGAAGTCGAGACAGCCCGCGATGAAACCTTAAGGCTAGCACCACGGGGATTCCTCGACTTTCGCTCGGAATGACAGGTAGTCGGCCCATGAACAACGGCTCACTGGTCAAACTCATCGACGTACACAAAACCTATCGCACCGGCGAAATGGAAGTGCCCGCCGTGCGCGGCGTGTCGCTTGAAATTAAACGCGGTGAATTCCTGGCGCTCATGGGCGCAAGCGGCTCCGGTAAATCTACGCTCATGAATATCCTAGGCTGTCTCGACCGGCCGACGTCGGGTAGCTATTTCCTCGATAGTGCCGATGTTTCTGGATTAGATCGCGATCAGCTCGCGGACATTCGCAACCGTAAAATCGGGTTCGTCTTTCAGAGTTTTAATCTTTTGCCGCGCACGTCCGCGCGCGAGAACGCGGAACTGCCGCTGGTTTACAGCACACAGCGCTTGTCACACGCGCAGCTTCGCGAAAGAGCTGATCGCGTCCTTGCATCAGTGGGACTTGCCGGCCGCGAAGATCATCCCCCCAGCCAACTCTCTGGCGGGCAGCAACAGCGCGTCGCCATTGCCCGCGCGTTGATCAATGACCCCGAAGTGCTGCTTGCAGATGAGCCGACCGGGAATCTCGATAGCCGCACGAGCGTCGAGATCATGGCAATTTTCCAGCAACTCAACGAGCGCGGAATTACAATCATCATGGTGACACATGAGCAGGACATCGCTGCCTACGCGCAACGCAACGTCGTCATGCGAGACGGCGTGGTCGTCGATGATCGCGTAGTTCCCCAGCGCTCGGACGCCGCGACGCAGCTCGAACAACCACTCCCTTCAACGCTTTAACGCTTCAACCGTTCAACCAACCGATGCGAATCGCACCCACATTTAACGTCGCCTACCGTGCGCTTCGGCGAAACAAAATGCGCTCCGTTCTGACTGCGCTCGGTATTATCATCGGTGTCGGAGCGGTCATCGCCATGGTCGGGATCGGCAACGGCGCGAAAGCACAGGTCGAAGCGCAGATCGCCAGCCTTGGACAAAATGTGATTCTGATTTTTTCCGGTAGCACTACGTCGAGTGGAATTCGCACCGGATGGGGCGGCGCCGGCACGTTGAAGATCGAGGACGCTGAAGCGATCCGGCGCGAAGTGTCCGGCGCAATCGGCGTGAGCGAAGAAGTTGTTTCGACAACGCAGGTTGCCGCCGGAAATCAAAACTGGTTCACTCGGATTTTCGGGGAATCAGCAGACTACTTCGATATTCGGCAGTGGCCGCTATCCGACGGCGCTCCCTTCACGCCGCAGGACGTACGCAGCGCGAATAAGGTTTGCGTCATCGGCCGAACGACCGCGACGCAGATTTACGGCAACGAGAATTCGATCGGCCAGATTTTGCGGATCAAGAATGTGCCGTTCACAATTCTTGGCGTGCTCACGCCCAAAGGGCTGAGCCCGCAGGGCGTGGACCAGGACGACATCGTCATCATGCCGTACACCAGCGCGATGAAACGCGTGATCGGCGGCACCACGTTGCGCAACATCAACGTGCAAATCGGCGATCCGAGTCAGATCGCGGCAGCGCAACAGCAAATCATCTCGTTGCTGCGACAACGGCATAACATCCGTCCCGGCCGCGATGACGATTTCACCGTCCGCACGCAACAGGAAATCGCCGAGGCAGCGACCGCCACGTCGCGCGTCATGACAGTCTTGCTCGGCGCAATCGCAGGCGTATCGCTGCTAGTCGGCGGCATCGGCATCATGAACATTATGCTCGTGAGCGTCACCGAGCGGACCCGCGAGATCGGTGTGCGCATGGCCGTCGGTGCGCGCGGCAACGACATTCTCACCCAGTTCCTGATCGAAGCGGTAACTCTGAGTTCCGTTGGCGGCATTATCGGAATCATTTGCGGCATTGGTGCGTCGGCGCTTCTATCAACCTACGCGCATTGGCCTACGCTGATCTCCATCGGCTCGATCGCGATTGCGTTCTTGTTCAGCGCAGCAGTCGGCGTTTTCTTCGGCTTTTATCCCGCGCGCAAAGCCGCCGCGCTCGATCCCATCGAAGCGCTGCGCTACGAATAGAACGAAGACTTAGCCACAAATTAACACTAATGGAGACGAATGGTTTCGCTCGCTGCGGCGAGCCTTTGGGGTGCGGCGGCTCCTGACCGCCGTAGCTTTATGCGAAGGCTGGTTGACGCCACTTTTCTATTCCGTGCCATGCGTGTAATCCGTGGTTAAATTTGGATTATGGGTGAACACGCGCGTTTCCAAAAACTCGTCACGGAAGCGAAGAAGAACATCACGGAAATTTCTCCGCAGGATGCCGCAGCGAAATTAAAAAGCGGCGAGGCCGTGTTCGTTGACGTCCGCGACAAAGACGAATGGGACGAAGGACACATCCCCGGCGCTATGCACATGAGTCGCGGCACCATCGAGCTCGACATCGAAGAAAAAGTGCCCGACACCAACGCAATGGTCATTTGTCATTGCGGCGGAGGCGGCCGCGGCGCCCTCGCGACGGAGAGTCTGCAGAAGATGGGCTACAAAAACGCCCGCAACATGTCCGGCGGCTTCAAAGCTTGGAAAGCCGCAGGTCTGCCGACCACGAAGTAACCCCTGCAATCGATCGGTATTTTCGTGGCCTTGCCGATCGCGTGGCAATACTCGAACCTGATCTGATTCAACTTCGATCTACCTGATATCCGACTCTTCAGCTTATAGCTCTTCCCACTCCTTTGCGCCGATTTTGCGTCCCATGATTGCCTCAACCTGCCGCACGAGCATGCGGATCTGCGGCACTGAATATTCTGCATTGGCGGGGACCGTTTGCCGGTGCGCACCAAACACCATGAATTGGTGGCGTGTCCCTGAATACGGGCCATCGAAGCCTAGAGCGCGAAGTCTGCGAATGAACTCGCGACGCTTAAGCGGGCGCCAGGCGGCCATGCTTCACTTTGTTCAGATCAATCCCGGCCACGACCGGCAGCTTGTGGCCCAGCCTCAGCCCGACGAGAATCCAGTCTTCCAGAGTCGAGCGCAATTCGTTTTCGCATTCTCGCAGTGATTTGCCGAACGCGATTACGCCTTTCAACTTCGGAATTTCGCCAGCAAACGAGCCGTCTTCGAGTTTATCATAATGCGCCATTTCAAGAGCGGCTTGGATATACGCTGTCAGCGGAAACGTCATGTCTAATAAATACATCATTCAATCACTGAAGGAAAAGCGTTCTTCGTCCTCAAACGCAATGATCATTTGTCATTGCGGCGCAGGCGGACGCTCTGCGCTTGCCGCCGAGAGCCTGCAAAAAATGGGCTACAAAAACGTCCGGTCTATGGCCGGCGGCTTTAAAGCCTGGAAAGCCGGCGGATTACCAGCGACCAGACGAATGCAATCAACACCGCGCCCTTCTGATCACCCTGACTGTGCAAGCCGACGAATTGTAGCTTAGTCCTTGCTTGTCGTTCCAATAATGTTTCCACCCGTCTCGATCATCCCTTTCGAGAATGGTTTCGAGATATCGGACGTTAATTAGGAACCGCTCAATTTGATCGGGCGCATTGGCGAAGTGATCGAGAATTCGCTCTAGTAAATCGGGGTAGGCATCTGCGTAAACGATTCCACACCGCTTCCCGGGTAATACTTTTCATTGGTCGTCATCCACGGACGCAAACGAAAGGCATCGCTCAGAGATACAAGTTTCGAGTCGTTTGAGCCAACATAGGGTAGATACTTTTTCTTAGTCCAACGTCCTGCATAGCGCGCTTTGAACCGTTCATACTCTGTGCCGGAAAAATATAGAACACCGACTGCTAAATCGTCCTTTGTCTGTGGATGATTGGTGGTCAGAATCATGCAGTGGTTGCTGCTACCCTGCAGGGCCTTTTTGACATTGGCTGTGATGAAACGCGCTCGGCATGGACATCAGTTCTCCATCATCTTTGCAAAATGGGGTTCCGTCTTGTTGCCCTTGTGCCATGTGTTCGTCACGTCACGCGTCGGTACATCAGGGTAAGGCAATTGTTCCTCCTTGCTTGCGAAGAAGAATTGAAAACAGCCGTTCATCTAATTGTTTTTCTGCAAAAAAGAGGGGCTATTGCCCAAGAAACATTCGTAAAATTTCGCCGTGTCGCGGAAGGCTGGCAATCTTGCGCTTCGCTGCAGATATCCATCCCGCACTGTTAGATCGCCCCAAAGTCCGAGAATATTCCGTTTAACTCGATAAGCTCCGCTACGGTACTCACCGATTGGGATGCATTGCTGGAGCCGACCTGAAACTTTCTTGCCCGCTCGCACAACGATATCAGTATAGCTAGGCATTCGTCTGGTATGAGCATTCTCTCGCCACCGATTATGCCGAATGCTCTCCGCCGAGACGATCTCTTCAATCACGTAAAGTCGATCAGTGCGTACACAAGACTCTCACTACTGGCATCGCGCAGGCTCGGAAAAAAAGCGAGTAGATCGCCAGACCCGAGCTGGCTGATCTCTACGGAATGCGCGGAGATCGTCCCCTGCTCCTCAAGCTGACGGTGAATCTGACTCCATTTGGAACGATGATTTTCATTCCGGCTTATTGGAGTTTCGATGCGAGACGCGATTTGAACTGGCGCGCGATCACCGCGCTGCACAAAGCGCGCGGCGTTCGGAAGCAGGGGTCTAAGCTTGGTGCAAATCAATTGGCGGCACGCGAGGAAGCAATCCGCGCTCGAGACCTCTGGAAGCAGGCTGCTGCGCGAAAACTAAAAGGCGAAGCCCGGATTTCGTGGGTGCTGAAAGAATTGAACAGAGATTTGCGCACGGATGAACGGCAATTGCGCAGGATTCTGGCGAAGGCGCGGGATGCGAATTGGGCGGTGGATTGAGGTCAATCGCCCCTACCTGTGATTCAGGCGGAGAGCGTTGTGTTCATGTCGCGTCGTCGGTAAACTGGCGCGCATTCCTGCATGACATGAGTTCGCTCGATTACTACAACATCGAAGAGCTTCTGACAGATGAAGAGCGCGCGGCGCGGGATCGGGCACAGCGTTTTGTGCAGGAGGAAGTTTTGTCCGAGATCGTTCCTTGTCATCGCGCGGGGAAGTTCCCGGATCATCTCATTCCGCGGATGGGCGCGCTGGGTTTTTATGCTCCGTATCTGAAGGAGCACGGCTGCGCTAGCGTGAGCTACACGGCTTACGGCCTTATCATGCAAGAGCTCGAACACGCCGACTCGGGCTTGCGCTCGCTCGCGTCGGTGCAAGGCGCGCTCACGATTCAGGCGATTCATTCGTTCGGCTCGCCTGAGCAGCACGCGCGCTGGTTACCGGGATTGGTGTCTGGTGAGCGCGTCGGTTGTTTCGCGCTCACGGAGCATGGACACGGGTCGGATCCAGGCGGGATGGAAACGCGCGCCAGACGCGATGGTGATCATTACGTTTTAAACGGAAGCAAATGCTGGATCGGTAACGCGTCGATCGCGGACGTCAAAGTTGTCTGGGCAAAAGATGACGATGGCCGCCTGGGCGGATTTGTGGTCGAGAAAGACGCGCCGGGATTTCGTGCGCAGGACATCGAGGGGAAATTCAGTCTGCGCATGTCGCGCACGTCGGAATGCTGGTTTGAAAATTGCCGGATCCCCGCGGAGAACCGTTTGCCGAAGGCGTCCGGCCTTAAGGCGCCGTTGTCGTGTCTGACGTATGCGCGCGTGGGGATCGCGTGGGGTGTGATCGGCGCAGCGATTGATTGCTATGAGACGGCGCTGGCCTACGCCAAAGAGCGCGAACAATTTGGCCGACCGATTGCCGGCTTCCAGTTGGTGCAACAAAAACTTGTCTGGATGGTGCAGGAAATCACCAAAGCGCAATTATTGGCGCTGCGTCTCACGCGGCTAATGGAAGCAGGCGCGGCGCGGCCTGCGCAGATTTCGCTGGCGAAACGCAATAACGTGTGGATGGCGCTGCAATGCGCGCGCAAGGCCCGGGACATACTCGGCGCCGCTGGCATCACCGATCGCTATTCAGTGATCCGACATCTCATGAACCTCGAAAGTGTTTCGACGTACGAAGGCACACATGACATTCACACGTTAATCATCGGTCGAGACATCAGCGGAATGGATGCATTTGGCGGATGAAACTAGACGCCGTCATTCCGAACGAAGTTGAGGAATCCCAATGCGAAACCGAAAGCTGGGTCCGCGGGATCCTTCGACTTCGCTCAGGATGACTCGGTCAAGAAATTGGTTAAGATAAAGTATGAGTGAGTCAGTTTATATTCTCGGCGGCGGGCGCACGGATTTTAAGCGCAACCTGAAGAAGGAAGGGAAAGCTATCCGACACATCATCATCGAGGCCGGCAAGAAGGCGATCGATGATGCGAAGATTGATCCGGGTGAAATTCAGGCTGGCGCTGTTGGAAATTTCAACGCAGGGCAGTTCACGAAACAATTGCAGCTCGGGGCGTTCATCCCAGAGATCGATCCGAAATTGCGCGGGATTCCCACAATGCACACTGAAGCGGCGTGCGCCTCTGGGGCGCTGTCAGTGTTGCTAGGCGCGGAATGGATCATGGGCGGATTTTATGACGCCGTGATCGTCGTTGGCGCGGAACAGCAAAAGACGATGTCGTCGCTCGATGGGTCCGATGTGCTCGGCGCTGCGGCCGATTATCACAATGAAAAGCCGGAGTACGGCGACTTCATGTTTCCGAAATTGTTCGGGCGCATCGCACAAATTTACATCGAGAAATACGGCGCCACCGAGGCAGACCTGGCGCGAGTGGCATGGAAAAACTACGCGCACGCCAAGTTGAATCCGCTTGCGCAAATGCGCGACGCCGATCTGACTTTCGACTGCGCCTCGCAAGTTTCAGACAAAAACCCAAGCGTCGCGCCGCCACTCAAGGTTTCCGATTGTTCGCAGATCACCGATGGAGCGGCATCAGTTGTTCTGGTTTCCGGAAAGTATCTGGACAAAATCGGCCGCGACCGGAGTAAGACCGCGCGATTGTTTGGCTACGGTCACACCACCGATTATTTGCCGCTAGACAAAAAAGATGCGCCAACGTTTTCAATCGCGCGCAAAGCGGTGGAGAAAGCTTTCCGAATGGTAAAGCTGACGCCGCGCGATCTGCAAGGCGCCGAAGTGCACGATTGCTTTTCCATCACTGAAATTGTCGCCTATGAAATCCTCGGGCTCGCCGAGCCGGGCAAAGGTGTCGAATTTGCAAAAAGCGGCGCAACGACGTTGCCGCAGGTACGTCCGGAAAAATCCAAGGCGCCATTCGAGATTCCAGTGAATGCCGGTGGCGGCCTCATCGGCGACGGTCATCCTGTGGGCGCGACCGGCGTTCGTCAAGTGTTTGAAGCGTATCAACAAATCACAGGGCAAGCCGGCGCGCATCAAATTGAGAACGTGAAAAAATTCCTCACGTTTAACATGGGCGGCAGCCTGACGACCTCGGTGGCGATGATCTGGGGACGCGAGTGACAGTCCGGTCGCGGTTATTTGCCAAGGAGAAAAAGTTCCAAGCTCCAAATTCCAGGTAAATCTCAATTACCAAATTCCAACGGGTTCCATCATTTGCTTCGAAAATTGAAGCTTGGACCTTCTTTGGCTGTTGGCGCTTGGGATTTGGAGCTTTTCTCCAACGTTTCCGGATACCTCACAAGTCCAAAGCGGACTTACTGCACGTTTCTATTGATGTGACGTCCCTTTCGATAGAAGAACTTCCCGCCTTGATAAAGGAGGAGGTAGAGGACTATCTCGAAAATCATCCGCGCAGCCCGGCCGCGCGGCTGCGCCCCCGAATGGGAATGGTGGGCAACATCTGGCTGGCCTTTATCGGGACGAAGGTGCGAACAGGCGCCAGTGGATTGGGACATACGCCCCGCGGCGCACTGGAAGATTTCAATCGGCACTTCATGGAGCCGATTGTTTCTTCAAACGGGTCAGAGCCACATTAGGCCGCGGATTTTAAAAAGGTAGTTATTCTGGGATTCGCATGAAAGTTCCCTTTACGCTCGGCGAGGTAGGTCACTTTGGGCTGGCGGTGCCCGATCCGAAGAAAAGCGCAAAATGGTTCGAGCGGGCCTTGGGATTACGCAAAGAATTCGATTTCGAAAACGGCGTCGCAGTCGGCAACGATTATGTCACCATCGCGTTGTTCAAAGGCAAACCGGCGCCCGAAACCGTCGGGCACATGTCGTTTCATCTGCCAGATATGGCGACGCTGCGAAAAGCGCTGAAACATTTGAAGAGCATCGGCGCCAATATTGAAGATCCGGGTGACGAAATCGGTCCGGAAGCGCTGGGATCGAAAAATATGGGCCTTTGGTTTCACGATCCCGATGGTTATCGCTGGGAGCTGAGTGTCCTTGACGGAAAATAGTTTACGGTTTCTCCGTCCGCTCCGGTTGCGACCGGAACTCGTCTGTGCGCTGCGCACTCAAAAGTGCCTGCATTGACGCGATATTTGAGGGCTTTAGCTTTTTTCAACGAAAATGATTACTCGCATCCAACAAAAAGGGGATGGGAAAGAGTTCGTCTCGTATGCACCCGGTTATTGGTCTCGTGACGGCGGGACGCCAAAACTCTGGAACGATTGGAAATGGCAGCTTCAGAACAGAGTCACGTCGCTTGCTCAGCTCGAAAACAACTTGGACCTCAGCGATGAAGAGCGGAGCGGAGTTTTGTTGTCGGGCGACAAACTCGCCTTGGCGATCACACCTCACTTTTTTAACCTGGTGCCGCGCGACAACCCTGAAGACCCGATCCGGCGGCAAGTCATTCCGCGGGTCGAAGAGACGTGGACGTCCCCATACGATATGGCAGACCCGTGCGGCGAAGATTCGCACATGCCGGTGCCGGGATTAGTGCATAGGTATCCCGACCGCGTCCTGTTTTTGGTGACGGACCGTTGCGCGAGTTACTGCCGCTATTGCACTCGGAGCCGCGTGGTAAGCGGCGTCGGCGAGCAGGAATTGCACACAAATTTCGAGGAAGCGTTTCGCTATCTCGATGCGCACACGGAAGTGCGCGACGTGCTTTTGAGCGGTGGCGACGCGCTTATTTTTAGCGACGACAAGCTCGACAAGCTGCTTTCGCGGTTACGATCGATCCCGCACATTGAGTTCGTTCGCATCGGCACGCGGGTCCCAATTTTCGTGCCACAACGCATCACGCCGGAGTTGTGTGCGATGCTGGCGAAACATCATCCGCTTTGGATGAGCGTGCATGTCAATCATCCGCGCGAGCTGACCATCGAAGTGAAGGAAGCGCTGGAGCGCCTCGCCAATGCCGGCATCCCGCTCGGAAATCAAAGCGTGTGCCTTGCCGGTGTGAATGACGACCTTGAAACAATGAAAACGCTCGTGCACAAGCTGCTCATGTGCCGGGTGCGCCCTTATTACATTTACCAATGCGACCTGATCAATGGATCATCGCACTTACGCACGTCGGTCGCCAAAGGGATCGAGATTATCGAAGGTTTGCGTGGGCACACCACGGGTTATGCCGTGCCGCAATTCGTCATCGACGCTCCCGGCGGCGGCGGCAAAGTACCAATTAATCCGGGCTACATCCTGTACCACGACAAGGAAAAAATCGTGATCCGCAATTACGAAGGCAAAATCTTCGAATACCCGGAGACCGGAAACGCGAACGTCCAGTTCGCTCCTCAGCGCGAGTACCACGACGAGTATCTCTATTCATAAGCCTTTCTGTCATTCCGAGCGAAGTCGAGGAATCTCTGATTGTTAAGTTTAGGAAAATTAGAAATGTCTCCACTCCGATCGACATCAAATGGATGAAACGCAGACGTCCAGTTCGCCCTTCAGCGCGAGTACACGACGAGTATCTCTATTCATAACGGGGTTCTATCATTCCGGGCTCTTCGATTGAGCGGATAGGAGTGCTACCGAGGGGCTAGGTCCCACCGTTGTTCTTGCAAGGGTTGCCGTGCGTTGAAGATTGCTGCTTTGTAATTTCCATCGCTGGCGAATGTTGTGTAAAATTTGTGTAAATTTTACGCTTGCGTATTAAAGGCCGCGACGTGTAAAGTCGACATTCTAGTTCTTCTCAACCTCTCCACCCATATGAACCAACGTTTAATCTCGGAAATTGGCCGCACTCAGCGGCTTGAAATTATCAACTCACTCAAGCGCACCAGGGGAATGTCCGTCAACGAGCTCGTGGAAAGAATGAACATGAGCTACATGGGCATTAAACAGCATTGCATCACGCTTCACCGCGACGGTTATCTCGACACCTGGCGTCGACCGCAAAAAATGGGCCGGCCAGAGATGGTCTATCGACTTACGCGCCGGAGCCACGATCTTTTCCAAGCCGACAGTCATCAATTCACTCTGGATCTGTTGAAGTCGGCCCAGGAAATCTACGGACCAAACGCCGCGGAGAAGCTTCTTTACAGCATTTTCAAAAAGAAGACCGCAGCGCTCAACGCCAAGGCGAAGGGAGACACGGTGGCCGAACGCGCGAAGTGGCTCGCGCATGTTCGTGATGGCGAGGGCCACATGGCACAGTTCACCAACAACAAAGACGACGGCGGCTCCCGTATTCTCGAGTGTCATTCCCCAATCCTAAATCTGGTGGAGCGTTACCCGATCATTGGAAGGTTCGAGCAGGATATGTTCGAGGCCGTCCTTGGCACGCGTGTGCGGCGCGAAGTGATTCGCAACTCGGGTCTATACGAGTGCGCGTTTCATTTTACGGCGTAGGCGCGATTGAAAGAGCCGCGCGTTCGAAAACCCCGCAAGCATTCGAGCTGTCTCAGCTGACAGTGCGTGGGGTCGCTCCGTGCCGGGTGCGCTCAGACAGCGCACGCCGCAGCATTTGTTCTTTCGTTCCCTCTGAATCTCGGTTGATTGATCGTCAATGGCCGGGACGTTTCCATCCGTTGTCATCGAAAACCTGCAACCGCTGATCGAGGGCGGGCGTTACCCGATAAAGCGCATCGTTGGCGAAGATCTCGCTGTGGAGGCGGACATTTTTAAAGATGGGCACGACGTGGTCGCGGCTGTTCTGAAGTGGCGTGTTCTAGGCGAACGCGCATGGCGGGAAACGCCCATGAGTTTCGTCGACAACGATCGCTGGCGCGGAGTTTGTACGCTCTATGACGAGGCCGTTCACGAATACACGGTCGAAGCGTGGACAGACACTTTTCGCAGTTGGCAAAGCGAATTCGCGAAAAAATTCGAGAGCGGCATCTCCGATCTGCGAAGCGAAGCCCTTGAAGGTGTGGCATTGTTAGAAGCTGCTGCCAAGCGCGCGCGCGATCGAGCGGACACGGTACGACTGCGTGAATTTTCCGAGCAAATCTCCACGGGTGCCAATTCAGAAATCTACGCCATTGCGAAATCCGGCGAGCTGGAGGCGCTAATGGCGACGTATCCCGATCGCTCCGCGGCGGCGCAGTATGCTCCCGCTCCCTGCGTGGTGGTCGATCGGCAGGCGGCATTGTTCGCGGCGTGGTATGAATTTTTTCCGCGCTCGGCGGAAGGCCGGGGCGACCGCGGATCGACGTTCCGCGATTGTTTGCCCCGGGTGGACGACGCAAAGGCAATGGGCTTCGACGTCATTTATTTTCCGCCGATTCATCCGATTGGTCACACAAATCGCAAGGGTAGAAACAACTCGGTCACCTCCCAGCCGGGTGCTCCGGGCGTGCCGTGGGCGATCGGCAGCGAGGCCGGTGGACACAAGGCAGTCGAGCCTTCGCTTGGAACGTTGGCCGATTTCGACTGGCTACAAAAAGAGGTGCGCAAACGCGGAATGGAAATTGCCCTCGATTTCGCGATCAATTGCTCACCCGACCACCCGTACGTCAAAGAGCATCCCGATTGGTTCTATAAACGGCCTGATGGCACAATCAAGTACGCGGAGAATCCGCCGAAAAAGTACGAAGACATTTATCCGCTGAATTTTCGCTGCGGGAACTGGCGCGAGCTGTGGGCCGAGATGAAGAGCGTCGTGCTGTTTTGGGCCGAGCACGGCGTGCGCATCTTTCGCGTGGACAACCCGCATACAAAGCCGGTCGCATTTTGGGAATTTTTGATCACGGGCGTCCGCCAGAAATATCCTGACACGATTTTTCTTTCTGAAGCGTTCACCCGGCCAAAGATGATGAAAGCGCTGGCCAAAGCAGGTTTTAATCAAAGCTACACCTATTTCACGTGGCGGAATACCAAGCACGAGCTCACCGAATATTTTACGGAACTGACTCAAACCGAAATGAGCGAATACTTTCGCCCCAACCTCTGGCCAAACACGCCCGACATCCTGTCGCCTGTTCTTCAGGAGGGTGGGCGGCCGGCGTTCATGACTCGGGTGCTCATGGCGGCCACGCTGTCTCCGCTTTACGGCATCTACAGCGGATACGAGTTGTGCGAGAACAAGGCGTTGCCCGGTCGCGAGGAATATCTCGATTCCGAAAAATATCAGTTCAAGGAGCGCGATTGGAACGCGCCGGGAAACATCAAGGACTGGATCGCGCGACTAAACAAAATCCGAAAGGAGAACCGCGCCCTCCAGATGTATACGAACTTGCGGTTCTATCGCGCCGAGAACGAGACCATTCTGTTTTACGGCAAGATGACCTCGGCGCGAGACAACATCATCCTGGTGGTGGTAAATCTCGATCCATTTCGTAAACAGCATTCGTTTGTTTATGTGCCGATTGAAGAGTTTGGACAGATGGAAAGCGACGCGTATCAGGTGCACGATCTGTTGAACGACGTGCGTTACACCTGGCGCGGACGGCAAAATTACGTCGAGCTTGATCCGGAAATTCAACCGGCGCACATTTTTCTAGTGCGCCGCTGATTGATGCAGACAATCTTGTCTGCGTGGTGTCAAAGCGCCGCGGACTATCCCGACTTGTCGGGACTTGCAGACACGATTGAACAATTCCTGAAAATCGAACTCTAATTGCTCAATACTGCCTCACGCGCATTTGCATCGGCTGATCGCTCCGCATATCATTACGAAATTTCTGGCATGAAAATTTGGGTTGTGCTGATTGGCGCGCTGGCGAGCGCGTCTCCATTGTTTGCGCAGGAGCCTACTCCCCCTCTGGTTCCTCAGCATTCGCAGACCATCATGGAGACGATCATCAACGCCGGGCCGGTAATGATTCCGCTGTTTTTGTTGTCGATTTTTTTCGTCATGCTTGTGGTCGTTTACCTGATTACAATCCGGCGGGGCGCCGTGGCTTCGAGCGGTTACATGGCTACGGCGGACGCGCTTTTGCGTAAACGCGATTATCTGGGCTTGCTCGCTGTATCCAATCGGCACGGAGAAGCGGTCGCGCGGGTCGTGCAAAAAATGCTCGATTTCACCACGAAGAATCCGCATGCCGATTTTCAGTTGGTCCGTGAAATCGCCGAGACAGAGGGCACGCGGGTCGCGGCGAGTCTCAATAATCGCGTTATTTACCTGGCCGATATTGGAATGATTGCGCCGCTGCTCGGACTGCTGGGCACCGTCTTCGGCATTATCAAGTCCTTTGGCGCGCTCGGCGCCGACGTTGGCAGCGCGCGATATGCCGCATTGTCGCACGGAATAGCCCAAGCCTTGGTTAACACCGCAGCGGGACTGGCCATTGGCATTCCAGCGATGATGTTCTACGCTTTCTTCCGCGGCAGAGCGCAAAAGCTGATTTCAGAATTGGAAGCTGCTTCGACGCACGTTTTAGCTTTGCTTTCGTTGCAATACGGCAAGCGTGCCGAGCGAACTCCTGTGTTGATTGAACAAGAGCTCTAGGCTGCTCATCTCGCTACATGAACCTGCGTGGTCACGCGCCGTTGCATCATCCCGGCATCCAGCTGGCTCCGCTGGTTGATGTGTTGTTGCTGTTGCTGATCTTTTTTTTGCTGACGTGGAACGCAGCCCGCAACGAAAACGAACTCGACGTGAAGGTGCCAAAAGCTTCGGCTGCCAGGGAAAAAAGTGCGCCGATCGGAGACGTTGTCGTCAACGTTAAAGCAGACGGTAATGTACTTGTAAACCGGCGCACGCTGACCGGTCCGGAATTGACTGAATTATTGAAAAATCTGGCTCAATTAAACTCCGAGCAAGCAGTAGTAATCCGCGGTGACGAAGGCGGGGCATACAAGAATATTATCAACGTTCTAAATATTTGCACTGAAGCAGGGATAACCAACGTTGCTTTCGCCACAGCGAAATGAAAATCGGACGCGGTAGGGACGGCACGCTGCGCCGTCCCCCGAAAGCTTTCGGAGCGCGGCGCCCCTACCAACTTCTCGGGCTGGCGATGCTGCTTTGGACAGCGAGCGTCGCCTTTGCGCAATCACAGCCGGATGTACGCCGGGCGCGTCCGGTCGATGAACCGCCTGCCCCGCGAGCGCTCCCAGCCGATGAATCAATCGACGGGGCCCTCCGCTCTTTAAAGGACGAATCCTCAGGGCCGCGGGCGCGCGAAGGCGAGGGGTCCGATCAACGTCAGCTTGAGTACGCAAACGGTCTGTTCACTCGCAAACTCTACGATCTGGCTGCTCCGGAATATCAAAAGTATCTCGATGATTTTCCAGGGCGTCCGGGCCGGGCAAACGCCTATTTCTCGCTGGGCGAATGCTATCGAAATCTCAATCGCGTTTCCAGCGCCCGCACAAATTTGCAGAAAGTGCTCAACGATTACGGCGACAGCGAGTTCGCCGGGCCCGCGGCATACGCTCTCGCCGAGATGGTGTTTGCGGACAAGGATTACGCAACGGCGCTTCCGCTCTTTCATCGTTCTGTCGCGAAATCGAAGGAACCGGCGGTTGTGCTTTCGGCGCGCTATTTCGAGGCGCGTTGCCTCGAAGCAACCGGGCGCAAGGAGGAATCCGCTGACATTTATGTGCAAGTCGCCGATATCGGAAATCCAAATCCGTATCGCGAAGACGCGCGCGTGACGGCAGCATCCATTTTCTCCAGCAAAGGAAGAAAAATTGATGCCCTGAAGCAATACGAAGTGCTCGCTAACGAATCCCAAAAACCGGCTTTGAAAGCGGAGTCGGCGGTCCGCGGCGGCATGATCGCGCTCGAACTGATTCAGTCCGACAAAGGCAAGATCGACAAGGCAATGACCGATAGAGCCGCAGCATTATTGCAGAAAGGACGCACTTTGCCGGAGGCTGGAAAGTTCCGGGCGATCGCGCAAGTCGGTTTTCGCAAGTTGCAATACCAGACTGGCCAATACGCACAATTGCTCGGTGATTTTAGAAAAGACCTCGAGAAGCTTCCGGATGCGGCCCAGGCCGAGGTGCTCCTGCTTGCTGCAAACAGCGAGCGGCAGCTCGCTCACCCAAAGGAAGCCGAAGCGCTGTATCACCAAATTATCGCGAACTATCCGGACCGAGAGGAAGCAAAGGACGCTGCTTACCAGCGGCTGATCAACGTTTACAACTCCGATCCATCGGCGCTTCCTGCTGCAATAGATGAATTCCTGGCGACGAATCCTGCAAACGAGCGCGCCGACGAAGCGAAGTTGTTAAAAGCCGAAGCGCTTTACAAGCAACAGAATTACACCGAGGCAGCGGCAATTTACGGGGAACTGCGCGCGTCTCAGCTTGCAACCACATTGCGCGCGGAAGCGGCCTACAAACTTGGCTTGTGCCACGTCCAAACGAAAAATATTCCCGGCGTGATCGAAGCTTTCACCTATTACGTGCAAACGTTCCCGGATGGTTCACAAGCGCCCGCCGCGCTCGCGCAGCGCGCGTTGGCATACGAGCAAAGCAAAAACTACGACGCGGCGCTTACAGATGTGAACATTATCCTCGCCAAATATCCCAAAGCCCGCGAGCGCGAAGCGAGTCTGCAATTAAAGGCCCTTATTCTTGGCCAACAGGAAAATACGAAGGGCATGGTCGACACTTTCCGGCAGCTCCTGAAAGAGTTCCCCAAGAGCTCTGTTGCCGCACAGGCGCAGTACTACATCGGCAAGACTGCGTTTGAGGCAAAGAATTACAAGACGGCATTGACCGCGCTGAACACCGCCCGCCAACTCAACAAGGAACAGTACTACAATCTCGCGTCGCTTCGGATCATTCTGTGCCAGTTTTATTTGAAAGATCGGCTGGCGCTCACCAAAGAGGTGAACGACTTCATGGCCAACAGCCCCAACACGAATGTGCCGCCGGAAGTTCTGGAGTGGCTAGGAATTGAGTATTATAACGAGAAGAATCTCCAGGCCGCGGAAAAATATCTGAGTGCGCTTCGAAAGATCGACAATCCCGGTAGCGTGAAGCCCGATTTCTTATTTTACCTGGGAGACGCGGCCACAAAGATGAAAAATTTTCCTGAAGCCGAGGAGGCGTTCGGCAAATATTTGCTGACAGCAAAGGATCCAGCAGGCACGGCGAAGGTGTTACTCGCGCTCGGCGCGGTCAAGATCAGCGCACACAAACCCGACGATGCACAGAAGATCGCCGAACAAATCATGGCGCTGCAACCGGAGGGCCGCGTCAATGCGGAAGCGCGTTTACTTGCAGGCGAAGTCCAGTTGGAGCGCGGAAATTTCGATGACGCAGGCAAGGCGTTTAAGGGAGTCGCTCTACTTTACGACGATCCGGCGATAACACCTCGCGCCCTCGACAAAGCAGCGCTGGCATATCGCCAAGCCGGCAACACGGAGGAGGCAGACCGGTTGGCGCGCGAGTTGCATGAGCGGTATCCCAATTACGCTGGCGGGTAAAAATCAAGGAGGGACGGCTTGGGCAGCCGTCCACTTACTACAAAACCTGACGGCTGGGAAGCCGTCACTCCTTGGGGACAATTGCAATGCCCCACGGGCCATCGCCGACTTTGACGCGGCGCAGTTCTTTGCGCGATTTGAGATCGACAACCGAGACGTCGCTTGATGCGCCGTTTGCGGTGTACAGCTTTGAACCGCTCGGGTCGAGCGCGATGCCCCAGGCGCGGTTTCCAACTGAGATCGTGGTCGCCACGTCGTTCTTCTGCGTGTCGATGACTGCAACTGCGTTTCCGCGCCCTGTTGAGACGTAAAGCTCTTTTCCGTCTTTGGAAATCGCCGTGCCCATCGGCAGCGAGCCCGTTGGCAATTGGATTTTGGACAACAGCTTGTGCGACTTCGCGTCGATCACAGCAACGTAACCCCCGTTTTCACAGGCGACGTACGCGCGCGAGCCGTCCGGTAGAAATGCAACGGAACGCGGTCGGCCGCCGGTATCGACCTTTGCAATCACTCGCTGCGCATGGACATCGATTGCGAACACTTCGCCTTTCTCCTCGCAGGTCACGTACAATTCGGCGTTCGCCGGGTTAACGCCCATTCCTTCCGGTTCCTCCGACACTTTAATTTTCCCGCGAGGTTGGCCCGAACTGAGGTCAACAACCGACGCGCTGGCGTCGTCTTCGTTTGCGATAAACACAAATTTCCCATCTTTGCTGACTGCGAATTGTTCCGGGTCCGATCCGACGTGCCAGCGATCGATCAACTTCTGCGCCGCCGGATCGATTACACCAAGGCCATCAGCGGTCTTGTCCGCGGGCGCGCGATTTTCATCCACACCGGGGGCCATTCGCGGCGAACCGCTCAATGTCACAAAGAGCCGCTGACCGCCGGGCGTCGCGTGAATGCCACGCGGCCGTTTGCCTACCGGCAAAGTCGCAACGACCGCATCTGTAGTCCCGTCAATTACCGTTACGTCGCCGGAGCGCTCGTTGCTGACGAACACGAGGTAGCTTGTGGGCTCCGCCTGGCCCAGGCACATGACCACACCGCCCACGAAGCATGCAATTCCCCAGAGACTGAATCTCATTCCTGAACTAGATCGTACTGATTCGTTCGATCAAGCGCGCGTGAAATTTCGGATAGCGCACTCGTCGCGAGTGCTGGCGAAGGCATCGCGCCTTCGCAAACTTCGCATGTGATATCCGTATCGGAGCCGGAACCAGAAAAGTTCGTCGCCGCGCGACGCGCGCGCTACCCATGCCGGGCCGCGTCAAGAGCAGTTTAGCATTGGACGTTGAGCGTTTGGCGTTCGACGTTTTCTGCCATGATTCCGCACGACAAGCTTTTCATTCCCGGTCCCGTTGAAGTGTCAGAAAAAACGTGGGCGGCGTTTTCGCGACCACTGATCGGGCATCGTAGCGAAGATTTCAAAAATCTTTACACCTCGATTCATTCGGGGCTTCAGAGATTGTTCGGAACAAAGCAGCCGGTGTTCCTTTCCACTTCCTCGGCGTGGGGCGTGATGGAAGCTTCGGTTCGGAACCTGGCCGATCGCGGCGTGCTTTGCTGCATGTGTGGCGCGTTCTCAGACAAGTGGTTCGACGTTGCAAAGCGTTGCGGAAAAAACGCGGAGCCACTCCAGGTAGATTGGGGAAAACACATCGACCCTAGGGATGTCGATCGGCAGTTGGCCACCGGCAAATTCGACACCGTCACATTGACCCACAGTGAAACCTCGACTGGTGTCATGAATCCGCTTCCAGAAATTTGCTGCATCGTTGCAAAGTATCCTGATATCGCGCTGATCCTCGATACCGTGTCCTCGTTTTCGGCGGTCAAGATCGACATGGACGCGCTCGGAATTGATGTCATGCTCACCGGCGCGCAAAAAGCGCTGGCGCTTCCGCCGGGTTTTTCGTTGTTCTCCGTTTCTGAAAAAGGATTCACGCGCGCAGAAAAGGTTCCGAACCGCGGTTTCTATTTCGATTTTCTCGAGTTCAGGAAGGAGCAGGCCCAATGGATGACGCCAAGCACGCCGAGCATCGGGCACATACACGCGCTGCAATTCAAGCTCGATGAGATTTTCGAAGAGGGTCTGGAGGTCCGTTTCGATCGGCACGCGCGCACGAACGCGCTGGTGCACGACTGGGTGCGCCGTGCGGGATTCGACTTTTTTGCCGAGGAAGGGTTTCGCTCGAAAACGCTCACTTGCGTCAAGAACAACAAAGGCATCGACGTGCTAGGATTGGCGAGGAAACTTCGTGAGAAACACCATCTGATCATCGATCCGGGGTACGGGAAGATTCGAGGCCAAACCTTTCGCCTCTCAAACATGGGCGATGAAACCGAAGAGACCGTCTCGCACTTGCTCGCCTGTCTCGATGACGTTCTGTAGGGGAACCTGACAGCTTCCCCTACAAAGCTCCTGTATGCCAGCGATCGAAGCTTCAAGACTGACCAAGATCTATCGCACTTATCGCAAGGAGCGCGGCCTCTGGGGCTCGGTGAAGGGTTTGTTGAGGCGGCGGTACGATGAGACGCGAGCGGCAGACCAAGTCTCGTTTCAAATCGAGCAAGGCGAGTTTGTCGGATTTCTCGGTCCAAACGGCGCCGGGAAAACTACCGTGCTCAAAATGCTTTCGGGTTTGCTCAACCCGACTTCGGGAGATGCGCGCGTGCTGGGTTTTGTTCCCTGGGAAAGACGCAACGAGATGAAGCGCCAGTTCAGTTTGCTCATGGGACAAAAAAATGCTTTGTGGTGGGACCTGCCCGCGCAAGAATCGTTGGAACTCAACCGCGCGATATACGGAATCGACCGCGACCGCTTCGAAAAAGTCGTCAATGGATTATCGGACCTTTTGGAGGTCCGGGACAAAATGAATGTGATGGTACGCGAACTCTCACTGGGCGAAAGAATGAAGATGGAACTGATCGCCGCGCTCATTCACCAGCCGCGCGTGCTTTTTCTCGATGAACCGACAATCGGACTGGATGTGGTCAGTCAAAAACGCGTGCGCGAGTTTCTGCGTATCTACAATGAGGAACATCACATTGTGACGTTGCTCACCAGCCATTACATGCAAGACATCCAGGAGCTGTGCCATCGGGTTCTGGTGATCGATCACGGCAAAATCTTTTTCGACGGGCCGCTGGAAGAGATTGTCGATCGCTTTTCAGGATACAAAGTTCTGAGTCTTACCTTTGAAAAAGAGGCAACTCGCGATCTTTCGCGCTTCGGCGAAGTAACCGAACAAACGCCGGTTTCGGTGCAGCTAAAAGTTCCGCGCGCAAAAGTGACCGAGACCTGCCGGGAACTGCTCGAAGCGTGTGATGTAAGCGACATCAACGTGCAGGAGGTGCCGGTCGAAGAAGTGATCCGGCAACTGTTCGGTGAGCGGCGCGAGATTCACGCCTCTGCTGAAGCCGCAGTTACCGAAGCCGCGCACGTCAGTTAGGCAGCCTGTGATTCTGAGGGAAGCGAAGAATCCACCTAGTTCTAGGCGAGGCCCAGTTCCGAGAATATAAGACTTTGTGTGCACTCGCATGCATAATGAACATTGTAGTCGTTGAAGTAGCTGGATGTTTGGCTGCGCTCAAGCTGACAGGGCGAAACTCGGCAGGACGCTCTTTTCCATACCATCGGCAAAAGTCGGATATCGGGGCCTCCAGCCCAGACCCCGCAGTTTTGCATTGCTCACACGTTTGTTGCTGTCCCCGCGTTTGCGCGGTTCTTTCGTTTTACCGATCAGCGGGGCTGGGCGATTCAGCCGTTGCGCGAGCCAGCGGTAGCACTCGCTTTGCAGAATCGGTTGATCGTCAACCACGTTGAAAATCTGAGCGCGGTCGACATCTCGATTGAATAAGGAGAAAAACGCGGACGCGATATCGTCCCGATGCACTTGATTCACGAACCGATCGTTCTCGGGATCAATGATCGCATGACCTCCCAAGAATTTGCTCAACAAAGCAGATCGCCCCGGTCCGTAGATCCCACTAAGCCGCGCGATGATGCCGCCCCGGTCGAGCACCAGTCTTTCGGCCTCAAGAAGTATCCGACCGGTCTCGTGCATTGGTTTTGTCTCGCTCTCTTCGGTGATCCATGAGCCATCGTGTTGCGCGTACACACTCGTGCTGCTCGTGAAGAGAAGTTTTGATTCGGGAAACCTTTCGATGAGATTGCGTGCACCATCGAGGTAAATTCGCCGATACGTTTCGGCGTCGCCTCCGCGCGAACTGGCGCTGTGGATTATTGCATCAAACGTTCCCGGGCACTTCGCGACCTGAGCGCGTTTTGAGATATCAACATCGCGCAACGGATACGGTTTCGCTGATAGGCCTGCTGCGGATTCTGCAGACCGCGTCCAGCCTTCCACCGCCCAGCCGTCAGCATGGAACAGATCGGCTGCCGCCAGCCCGACGTAACCACACCCAGCGATCAAAATTCGCGGCATGGCTTCAGACGCTCACGTTGTCGCAGCCAGAATTTCAATTTCTTCAAAAATGTTTTTCTGGACGGCCCGGACCTGTTTAAGACGAATCAGCTCCAGAAGCGCGAGAAAAGTTACCACCACTTCTACGCGCGACACAACAGCGCCAAACAACTCAGAAAAACGGAGTCGATTGCTACTGGCAACGCGTTGCAAAATTGCATCGATCTTCTCCGAGACGCTAAAACGTTCGCCAAAAATTTCCTGCACGTCTTCTCGCGCTTCGATCCTTTTAATTACCGTTTGGAAGGCATTAATGAGTTGGAAAATTCCAACCTCGCCTAGGCGCAGTGGTTCCTGAATGGCTAACGACGATCCAGTTTCTCGCGGGAAAATCCTCT
>QHRD01000184.1:0-2571 GCA_003220005.1 Verrucomicrobiota bacterium
GTCCCGCCAAATTCGTCAACTACCACTGCCAATCCCTGAGGATGAGTGAGAAAAAGCTTAAGCAACTCCAGCGCGGCCATCGTCTCGGACACAAAAGAAGGAGCGATGAGTTTTCCGGTGTAATGTTCCGACGGATCGAGCAGGAACAGTTTCACATCGATGATCCCGAGAATTTGATCAGGCGTATCGACGTAAACAGGAACGCGCCGATGGCGTTTCTCCTTCAACCGCGCGACCGCGTCCTCGTTCGTCAAATCATCCGGCAACATGAAACTATCGACGCGCGGCGTCATGCAGTCCTTGGCCGTTTTATCGCCCAGCTTGATGATTTCCTGGATCATTTCGGCTTCGCCTTCGTACAAGGCGCCCTCTTCTTCACCCATCTCGATCAGCGTCTCCAGCTCCTCATCGCTCAAGCGCGCACGGGTGCGCAGGTGTCCAGGCGTGAGCAGATCGACCACATGATCGCTGAACGTCTCGAGCCCACGACCCATGCGGTCCAGCAGCGGCATCGATATCTTCAAGGTGAAAGCGCTGATTGCTGACAGCCTGTAAGGCGCCGAAATCGCGAGAAGCTTCGGAATCAAATCACAGAGCAACACCACAACGGCAAAGATCGCAATTCCAGCCAGCCACTGCGGAACGCGTCCGGCTAGCGGGCTCTCCCACAGAAAGAGAAGACACAACACGACCAGGATCACATTTACCAGGCCGTCGCCGAGCAGCAGAAGATTCAGGACTCGACGCGGATTTTCGCGGAAAAGTTGTATGAATTTCGTGAGCCCGGCATAGTGCGTTTCCAAGCGATGCAATTGATGTCGTTTAAGCAGAAAAAGCGCCGTCTCAACGGCGGAAAACAGCGCGGAGCACAAAACCAAAATTGCGATGGCGGCGACCAAAGTGGCCAGGCTGAAGCCGGTCATTTCCTTTGGCACGGCGTCGCGCGCCGCAGGGATCGCCTACTCCCCGGGAGGAAGAGGAGGCGGATGAGGGTATCCGCAGAAGAGCTGATAGTTGGTGGTTTGCTCATTCGCTGAGCTAGTGTTGTGTAACGGCGATTGGCAAGCCATACCGGGTCACACGACACTAGAAGCAAATTAAGCTTTCCATGAGCAAAGGCCAGAGGATTTCGCAGTTGGTGGCTGAGCTGGGAAACGACGATGTCGATCCGGGTCAGACGGATGTCGCAAAACATCCGTTTTACCGCGCGTTTTTCCATTGCTGGAACGAACAACGTTATTATGACGCGCACGATGTCCTCGAGCAGCTTTGGCTCAAAACCAAATCGAGCGACGCGGATTTCTTCAAGGGATTGATCCAGGCCGCTGGCGCTTTCGTCCACCTTCAGAAGCACTTCGAACACCCGTCGCATGCCAAGCACAGCAGGCGTTTGGCGCCAGCGGTGCGCTTGTTTCGGCTTGCGGAGGGAAATCTAGCGAGCTTTGCACCTCAACATCACGGCTTGGACGTGGCCGCGCTTTGCCAGCTTTTGAACGCATACGCCGACCAAATCGCGGCCTCGGATTACAAAATGAATCCCTGGTCACCTGCAACCGCGCCGAAATTGAAGCTAGGGTAGGGTCGGCGCGCTGCGCCGACTCCCGAAAACTTTCGGGAGAGCGCGGCGTCCCTACCTGGTAAAAATCAATTTGATTCCCGCAATCAGCAGCACCGTCGTGAGGCAAAGTGAAATCACTCTGACGGCAAAATGTCTGCTTCCTAAATGCGATCCGACAAGGCCGCCCATGATTGCGGCTGCTGCAAGAATCAGGCCTAACGAAGGGATGGAATGCACTCTAGTGAAGTAACCAACCAGCCCGGCGATCGAATTTACCCAAATGAACAGCGCCGAGACCGCGGCAGCCTGACGAATGTGCGCCCATCGACAAAACAGCAGAAGCGGCGTGAGAAATATTCCGCCTCCAGTTCCAGTTAGTCCTGCGAGAAATCCGAGACCCGCTCCGACACTTACCGCCATTGGTGTCGAAGGCGGAAACGTTTGTGGCGGGTCACTGCGGCGAACGAGGAGTCTTGCGGCCGAGAAGAGGAGAACAATTCCGATTAAAATTCTGAGAATCCAAGCAGACGGTTGTAAGTAACCGCCGACATAAGCGGCAGGAATGGAAAGCAGCGCAAATGGCCAGAAAAGTCTCCACGAAAATCGACCGGCGCGCCAGAATTGGAATGTGCCAATGGAGGCGACCAAGATGTTAAGCACAAGGGCAGTCGGCCGAATGATAGCGGGCGCTATCCCGAAAAGCGTCATCGTTGCGATGTAGCCCGACGCACCTGCGTGACCGACCGATGAGTACAGAAACGCGATCACGCCAATCGCTAGAAAAAGAAGAATGAGCTGAGTCGTGTCCATGTTTTGTCATGTCGAGCGGAGTCGAGACATTCCTAACTTCTAGGCTGCCCTTCGCTACCGCCCGCTAAAAACAGCGAGAGATTCCTCCAGACCTTCGCATAAAGCTACGGCTTGGCAGGCGACTTCGTTCGGAATGACAAGAACTGGCGTGATTCGTTACATCGTTACACCGTTACATTGGATTTGCGCCTTGCCGGTTTGAC
>QHRD01000184.1:2664-10660 GCA_003220005.1 Verrucomicrobiota bacterium
GAACCGGCTCGCGTATGAGAAGTCGCCTTACCTTCTTCAGCACGCACATAATCCGGTCGATTGGTATCCGTGGGGAGAGGAAGCGTTCGCCAAAGCGCGGCGGGAAAACAAACCGATTTTTCTCTCGGTTGGTTACTCGACCTGCCACTGGTGCCACGTGATGGCGCACGAATCGTTCGAAAATGAAGAAGTCGCTGCGATCATGAATCGCGAGTTCGTCAACATCAAGGTTGACCGGGAAGAGCGGCCCGATGTTGACCGCGTTTACATGACTTTTGTGCAGGCAACCACAGGCGGTGGGGGCTGGCCAATGAGCGTCTGGCTCACGCCGGATTTGAAACCGTTTGTCGGCGGCACCTATTTTCCGCCAGAAGACCGATACGGTCAGCCGGGGTTCAAGAAGGTGCTCGAAAAAATCGCGACCGCTTGGAAGGAAAATCACGATAAAATTGTCGAGCAAGGCGGCCAGATCGTTGCGGCGCTGCGGGAATCTCAGGAAAGAGCAGCGATCGAAGGCAAAATCGAGGCGGCGGTCTTGGAGGCCGCTTTCAAGCAGCTTGATCGCAGTTACGACCCAAAGGAGGGTGGGTTTGGTAACGCCCCGAAATTTCCGCGTCCGGTCGCGCTCAATTTTCTCACGCGGCTCTACGCACGTGACCCCAATAGCGATTCGGGCAAACACGCTCTGGAGATGGCGCTATTCACGCTGCGCAAAATGGCGGCGGGCGGCATGCACGATCATATCGGCGGAGGTTTTCATCGTTACTCGGTCGATCGTTACTGGCACGTGCCGCACTTCGAAAAAATGCTATACGACCAGGCGCAACTCGGCGTCGCCTATCTGGACGCATTCCAAATCGCGAGAGACAAGGAATACGAATCAGTCGCTCGCGACATTCTCGATTACGTGGCTCGTGATATGACCTCGAAGGACGGCGGATTTTTCTCCGCCGAAGATGCCGATAGCCCCGTTGTAGTCCCGACCCCTCGGGACTTGTCCGCCGTAGCCGCCTACTCCGCCGAAGCGGCTGCGAAGGCTGGATCGGCGAAGGCGGGCGATCCCGGCCACAGCAAAACGAAGGAAGGCGCATTCTATATCTGGACAAAAAAACAAATCGACACGGCGCTTGGCGATGCCGCGGAGATTTTTGATTTTCATTATGGCGTGCAGGCGCACGGCAACGCCCCGGAAGGAAGCGACCCACACGACGAATTCCGTGGCACGAATATTTTGATCGAACGCCACACGATCGGAGAAACCGCTGAGCATTTTAAGAAAAGTGAAGAGGAGATTGCGAAATCGCTCGCGCAAAGCCGCGAGAAATTGTTTGCGATTCGCAGTAAGCGGCCGCGCCCGCACCTCGACGATAAGATCATTGCCGCGTGGAACGGCCTGATGATCTCTGCTTACGCCCGCGCCGCGCAAGTGCTCGATCCCGCGACTGCGGGACGGTACCTGGAAATTGCGACGCGTGCGGCAAACTTCATGCGGAGAAACCTGTATGAAGAAAAGAGCAAATTGCTCTATCGGAATTATCGCGGAGGTCGCAGCGATATTGAAGGATTCGCAGACGATTACGCCTTTGTGATCCAGGGGCTGCTGGACCTTTACGAAGCGTCGTTCGATGTCGCGTGGCTGAAGTTTGCGATCGAATTGCAGGAGACGCAGGACCGCTTGTTTTTCGACGAGAAAAACGGCGGCTATTTTAGCACGAGCGGCAAAGACGAGAGTGTGTTTCTCCGGATGAAAGACGACAACGACGGTGCCGATCCGGCCGCGAGCTCGGTCGCAGCCCTGAATCTTTTGCGGTTATCGCAGCTCCGCGACGATCCGGCAGCTGCCGAACGGGAGCGCGCACGAAAAACGATCGACGCGTTCGCGACTACGCTTTCGCATTTCCCCAGCGCCATGCCGCAAATGCTGGTGGCGCTCGATTATTCGTTAAGCAAGCCGCGACAAATCGTGATCGCCGGAAAGAAGGACGCGCCGGAAACCAAGGCGTTGCTTACAGAGGTGCATCGCCATTTTCTCCCCAAAACGATCCTGCTATTGGCTGATGGCGCCGAAGGCCAGAAATATCTCGGAGATAAAAACGAAGCGATCCGCGCCATGTCGCTGTTTGACGGCAAACCAGCCGCTTACGTCTGCGAAAATTTCACCTGCAAAGCGCCTGTGACCGAGCCGAAAGCGCTGGGTGCTCTGCTCGCGCGGTAGAACAAGGAGCGGCGGTTTTGAAACCGCCGGTTTTAGCCCACGAAACACACCAATGACGCGAAAAGAAGAAAAAGCAGAATTGATTTACAAAGATGAAAGTTACGCGATCCTCGGGACGTGCTTTACCGTTTACCAAGATAAGGGCTGCGGGTTTCTCGAGCCGGTTTATCATGAGTGCCTCGAGATCGAGCTGGAATTCCAACGAATTCCATTTTTGTCGAAGCCACCGCAAACGTTGCAATATCGCGGCCGGTACATTGGTACAAACATTGAGTCCGGATTTCATTTGCTACGAAAAAATACTTCTTGAAATCAAAGCGGTCTCTCAGTTGTGAGACGAGCACCGTGCGCAAGTCTTGAATTATCTCAGCGCAACGAATTGCAAGCTGGGTCTGCTCGTGAACTTCGGCCATTACCCGAGGCTGGAATACGAGCGCCTCCTGTCCCGAGACAGTCAGTGCGTCGACTTTTATCTTTGAAAACGCGGATTTAGCCGTTCTTACGGCTGAAGTCGCATTGAAAATTTTGGTGTCTTTTCGTGTGTTTAGTGGGCCGTAAACATTCCCGCAGCGGCTCGCGCCGGTGACGGATCCAAAAGCGCTAGCGGAACTGCTGAAGTTGTAGAGGCGCTCGCCGTGGCGAGCGCTGTCGCATCTCATTCAGACTTCAAAAATATCCGAGAGATTGCACCTCAATCGCTTCATGATCTGTTGAAGTCCACGAAGCGTGATGCTTTGGTCGCCATTCTCGAGCCGGCGCAGCCGCTGAACGATTGCAGGCGAATCATGTCTCGCAGCTAGTTCGGCAGGAGACATGATTAATGCTTGTGGAGGCATGACAGTCCGTTAAACTGCGCGCTTTTTGAACTCCCCCAGACAATCTCACGCCGGACTAAAAATTCTTCCGATTCCGGAAGAAATTCCAAAACTTCGAACGGCAAATTTCGTAGAAGAAGATGAAAGGAAGAAACAGATGAAAACGATAACCAAGTTTATTAGCGCGGCGTTAGCAGTTCTCATTTTCGCCATCGGCACAGTAGCCGCAAATGGCGCTGTGAAGGGTTCACGTCCGCGTCCAACGCCTGCCCCGAGGCCAACGCCGCCGCTCACGGCCGACATTGGTAGCTCGTACAGTAACTCAAAGGTTCCATCCTCACTCGACCCAACAGCCATTCTGACGGCGATTGGCCATAACCCCACCCGGGGTATTTTTGGCGGTTACTCAGACCTCAATGGTGACGGGATTCCGGACGTGGTCTTTACTTTTATCAGCGGACAGCCCACGGAGGGGTTGCCCATCATCATCGCTTGTGGTCAGCCCGGAGGCTCTTACGTGGACTGTACGACACAAATAATCCCCGGTGAGGTGCCCGCTGGCGTAGACCCGCGTAAGATCCTTGTCGCCGATTTCAATGGAGACGGCTGGCCCGACATTTTCATCGCCGATACCGGTTACGATGCGCCGCCTTATCCGGGATACCATAACTGGCTATTATTGTCCGACGGCACGGGCCATTTGGTTTACCAGAGCGCATTGGTTAACATTGATCCGGCGGGATTTCATCATGGCGCGACGGCGGGAGCTATCGATCATAGCGGGCATATCGATATCTTCGTGCCAGAAGACTCCAATACGAGCCACTATTTTCTTCTCAACGATGGGCAGGGGCACTTCACGGTCGATACGACGCGAGTGCCTCCCACTACCAATCTTTCGAATATATACGCCTGTGAGCTGATTGACGTCGATAACGACGGCAACCTGGACCTGATCGTTGGCGGCACCGAATGTGGTGATTTGCCGACACAGATATTCTGGGGAGATGGCACTGGGTTTTACAGCGATGCAAATAAAACTGTTCTGCCACCAGAGTGTGCGTGGAACACCGTGCTGGACATTGACGCGGAGGACATCAATCACGACGGCCTGCGCGACCTGGTGATTACTCGCACTAACGACTATACCGGCTTTTACTTTCAGGTGGTAATGCAAACAAGCCGCCGCGTATTTGCAGATGAATCGTTGCCCCGGCTGATCCACGATCCCAGCACGTGGATAGGTAATAACGCGCCGTGGGTAGTTTGGATCCACTTGGTCGATATGACTGGCGATGGTGCGCCGGACCTTGTCCTCGATGATACCGCCAGCTTCGAGGGCGGGAGTAACGGCCTGGGTTGGGCTAACGACGGCAATGGTTATTTCACCTTTACAGGTGACTGGTTAAAAGTGATTTGGACCACTCCGCTTGTTGGTGGCACGTTCTCCCCGCCAGCACCTGGCATCTACAGCTACGACCTGAACTGGAACGAGCCTGTCGATCCGGCGTCAGTTCAACCTACCGATCTTACGCTGAGTGGCATTCAGGGCGCCACTGTGACTGGGGTAGCCGTGATCAACGGAAACTTGACTACCGAGTTCACACTAGATATCCCCACGGGGGGAAGTTTGACGGCGAGTATTGCCGCTGGGGCGATCAATAGTCAGTATAGCCATCCTAACGTGGCATTCTCAGGAAATTATCCAGTCTCGCCTTGGGTACCTAGACCGAGTCCGACGCCGCGGCTCCACCCAACACCGCCACCGCGGTCCTAGAGAAACTGGCCGGGACCAGACTTTGGTTTCCCTAAAGCAGTTCCGCTCCAAAGCGCACCGGTGACCGAGCCAGAGCTGGTTGCCAAATTGCTCGTCGAATAATTGTATTTTGGGGAGCCGATTCTGTAGCCACGGCCCTGCGGGCCGTCCGCGGGTCGTGTCAGCGCTGGAGACCGGCCACAGGCCGGTGGCTACAACGCCATGGCTATCTGCTTCCGGGTTTGACGGCAGGAATCTTCTCGAGGTCAGGCGGAAGATTTTCTGCGGGAAAAGTTTCCACGTCCATTTCAACCAGACCAACAAACGGGCAGCCGAAATCTGGTTTCTTGTCGCCGCTTCGATCGACGATCACGCCGACTGCCGTGACGATGCCGCCATGCGCGTGGACGATGTCGATTGTTTCCTGCACGCGTCCGCCGCGGGTCACCACATCTTCGACCACGATGAATTTTTCGTTAGGCGAAATTTGAAAACCGCGGCGCAGAACAAGTTTGCCCTCCTCTTTCTCGACAAAGATGTGGCGTTTGCCTAACGAACGGCCGACCTCCTGGCCGACAATAATTCCGCCGAGAGCAGGGGAAATCACTGCGTCGCAATCAAACTTGCGTAGTTTGTCAGCGAGTTGTCCGCACACCTGCGCAGCGATTTCGGTATGCTGCAGGAGGATTGCGCATTGGAAATATTGGCGGCTGTGCAGACTGGAGCGCAAAACAAAATGGCCGTCGAGTAACGCGCCGGTCTTGCGGAAAAGCGTGAGAAGATCTTCGCTCATCTTCTCTACCTTCGCTCCTCTTGGCAACGCGGAGACTTGGACAGTTGAACGGGCCGGAGGGTCTTGTTTGAAGTACGAGCCATAAACTTCGTTTACGATTTGGAAATCTCCCAGATCAGTGAGGAAAATGGTTGTCTTCACAACGTTATCGAAAGTGAGTCCCACGGCTTTTAAAACCGCCGCGATGTTGTCCAACACTCGCCGCGTTTGCGCCGCGATATCGCCGGGAACGATTTGGCCCGATTTCGGATCGAGTGGAATCTGACCACTACAAAAGAGGAAACTCCCGCTGCGCACCGCTTGCGAGTAGGGGCCGATCGCCCCCGGCGCTTCGTTCGTGGAAATGATCTTCTTCATGTGAGCGATTGTAACGGGTAAATCTACCTGGCACAATGAATCGCGGAGACTTGGAAAGTATTGAGGAGCTGTAGCCAAGGCGCGGTGCACCGTCGAAACTTTGGTCGGATCGATGGAAACGCCTCACAGGGGCATGGCTACAACCGCTGTGAGTCAGCTTCCACCTCCGATACACGACTTTGCAGTCTGATCACATTGTCGCATAGTGAAAACCCCACGACGCGACGCGAGGGATCGACATCGGTTGAGTACCTCAGTCGGCAAGAGCAGTGGACCTAAAAAATCGAACAACCCGCTAGGCGCCGATGGCCTCAGCCACCTTAACAGCAAGGTAGCAGAGCAGTTCGAAGTCCAAGCAGATCAAAGTCATTTCGAGCGTACTCATGCCACATTCGGCGCAAACAGAACAAAGCGACGAGACAGCGTCACTGTTTTGTTTTTCATAACATTTTCGGTTTCATTTCGTGGCGCGACCAAAAGTTGGCTGTGTTTTACGATAACGCTGGCAATGTGATTGAGACGCACGGGCACAAGGGCGATTTCAAAAGAGCGGTATGACTTGTCAGCTGTAGGGGGGCTCGTCGCCTGCCGGCCGCAACGGCAACCGCCAGCATCGCCATGGCTACTAGGGGAGCGCTTGCCCTACAATCACATTGCTGCATAGTGAAAACCCCACGACGCGACGCGAGATCCACGTCGATCACGGCTGGGTAGCTCAGTTGGCAGAGCAGTGGACTGAAAATCCACGTGTCGGCGGTTCGATTCCGCCCCCAGCCACTTTTCCGCAGCGCGGATTTTATTGCGGAAACTGAGCGACTTGTTCATTCTCCGCCCATGCCTGAAGTTCAAGCGCCACCGCCGCTACCGAAATCTCAGCCGTCGTTCGGGCGCCGTCACAGCACTATCATCAAATTGCTCGGAGTCGGCGCCCTTGTGTTGGTGTTGCTCATTCCCCTCGCAATGATCACCGGCGTGTTGAACGAGCGCTTGCGGCGACGGAATGAGGCGGTCACCGATATCACCTCTTCGTGGGGCAGGGAACAGAATGTGATCGGGCCGGTGTTGGGGATTCCATATCAATATAAGGCGAAAGTAGTGAAGGAGGTTGCAGCCGCTGATGGGAAAATGGAGCGACGCGAGATTGAAGAGACCACGATCGCCACCGCGTACTTTCTGCCCGAAACGCTGAATGTTTCCGGCGATGTGCACACGCAGAAATTGCATCGTGGAATCTACGATGCCGTTGTCTATCGCGCGCAGACGGTTCTCTCGGGCAAGTTTGCGCCGCCCGATTTCGGGCCGCTTAAGATCGATTTGAAAGACGTGCAATGGAAAGACGCGTTTGTGGCAATCGCAATTAATGACTTGCGCGGGGCGCGCGAGGCGATTCTCCTCGATTGGAGCGGCACCAAGCGTCCGATGCTGCCGGGTTCACAGGTCCCGGGCTACACGACCGGCGCAACTGCATCCCTCGTCAGTGACCAGCCAATTGCGACTGAAACGCAGTTTTCCATCCCGCTGGATTTCAACGGCAGCGAGGGGATTTTCTTTGCGCCGTTCGGCGTGAAAAATGAAGCGACACTGAAATCAAACTCGCCCGATGTCGGATTTCGCGGCGCATTCCTTCCGGCCGAACGGTCGGTGCGCCCAGATGGCTTCGATGCTACGTGGAAGGTTTCGTATTACGGACGGGACTACCCGCAATCATGGACAAGCCGTGCTGGCAACGAGCGATTCAACGCCCAGTCCGTTTCAAATTCGCTTTTCGGGGCGCAATTCCTATCGATCCTGGATACGTATCGTTACGTCGAACGCTCGATCAAATATGGCGTGCTCTTTCTTGTGCTCGTTTTCACAGCGTTCTTCCTCTTTGAAGTCACCGCGCGGCAGAAAATTCATCCTTTTCAGTACCTCATGGTCGGCGCAGCGCTTTGCTTGTTTTATCTGTTATTACTATCCATTTCGGAGTTTATTGGATTCAGTTGGGCGTACCTGATCGCGGCGGTTGGATCCACATTGTTAATCACCTGGTATTGCCGCTTTTTTCTCGGCGCCGGTGT
>QHRD01000186.1 GCA_003220005.1 Verrucomicrobiota bacterium
AACGCGCCTGATCACCATCGCGGCAGTGCATGGCGCGGCCGTTGCAGGTGGAGCCGGCATCATGTCGGCATGCGACTTTGTCGTGGCCGCGCAGCGAACCAGGGTTGGATATCCGGAGGTGCGCCGCGGATTGGTTGCGGGATTGGTTATGACCTTTCTGCGGCGGCAGATTGGCGAACGAAACATGCGCGAGCTATTGTTAGGCTCCGAGTTAATCGACGCCGAGCGCGCAAAGGAAATCGGCCTCGTGAACCACGTTGTGGCGCGAGACGATTTAATGAACGAAGCGCAAAAGTTTGCCGAATCGGTTTTGCAAGGCGCACCCGGCGCACTGGCGCAAACCAAGCGATTGATTGACGAACTGTGGTGGCGTTCAGTGAAGGAAGATGTCGATGTTGCGTTGAAGTATCACCTGCAGGCGCGCGACTCGGACGAAGCCAGCGAAGGCATCGCGGCCTTTAACGAGAAGCGAAAAGCAAAGTGGGTCGTGTAGGAGCGACAAGCGCGGCAGTTATCGCTACCGTGCGACGCGGCTCCCGCCGTTGATGAAAACCGTTACGTCAATGACTGGACGCAATTGGCGGCCCCGAGTTGGCTGGGGCGTGCCACTAGCTTGGCTGACGCTTTGCATCGTTTGGAGTTCGACCTGGCTTGCTATCAAAATCGGTTTGCGAGATTTGCCGCCGGTTTCGTTTGTGGCGATTCGTTTTCTCATCGCGATCATGGTCCTGCTGGCTGTTTCGATCGGCCGCAGCCGATTGCTGCCTTTGCGTCGAAACGATTACGTGGTCCTGGCGATTACGGGGGTCCTCATGTTCGCTGTGAACTACACGTTGCTGTTTTGGGCCGAGCTACACGTCTCATCCGGTCTCGCTGCTGTTTTGCAGGCAACCATTCCGATCTTCGGCATGTTCTTCGCCCATTGGATGCTGCCGGATGAGCCGCTGCGTTTGCAAAAGTTTGCCGGCGCAATCATCGCGCTCGGCGGCGTGACCCTGATCTGTGGACGACTGCTTGGTTTTAATGGGCCACTTGCCTTCTGGGGCGGCGTAGGAGTTATTGTTGGAGCTGCCAGTGCCGCCTATGCCAACGTTCTGGTCAAGGCGCGGTCGATCCAGCTTGCGCCCGCTATGCTGGCCGCGTGGCAGATGATTTTCGGAATCGCGCCATTGTTGGTTCTTGGGTTTGCGATCGATGGAAATCCAATGCGCTTTCACTGGACTGCCATGTCGGTGTTTTGCTTGCTCTATCTCGCTGTCATCGGGTCGGCACTAACATTTCTCCTTCTTTACTGGCTTCTGCCGCGGCTAACAGTAGCGCAGCTGCAAAGCATCTCTCTGATCACGCCACCCGGTGCAGTCATTCTTGGCTGGTCGTTAGGCGGCGAGACTTTTCCGGCCTCGTCCTTGTTAGGCGCAGCCTTCGTTCTTACCGGTGTCTGGATGATTTTCCGAAAAGCGTCGGCGCCGGAGCCCTTGATCCAGGAAGGCTAATCAATTCAGACATTTGCCGGCACCCAAGCATCGGTCGCATCTGCGAGTGCATAGCGCCAAACTGTTCACAACGTCGACCGGACCCTGCAGAGTAGCTAATTGAGGATGCAAATTCTCAGGTTGAAGGCGCCAACCGCTTGGTCATCGCGCTGCCACGCGCGCTTGCTGATTAAGGTCACCGCCGTGGAACCTGCCCCTTTCGCACGAAAGAGAAACCTGCGCAGGCCGCCGGCTCCGGGCGTCGTCTGATTCGGGGGCAGAAACTCGTCGCCCTCTGATTGCAGGAAGGCCTCATCGACGCTGCTGATCGTCCACCTGTAACCGGTTGTCGGATTCTCCTGCAGCTCGATGGTGATCTTTGCGCCGCGCTGCACCTCAACCGATGCGCCATTGTTTTTCCCGTTGAATATGGATTCCGCCACGTCATCCCATGGGCTGCTTAGCCTTCCTGAAAGATGCGAACAGTCCAGAAATCATCAGCGAGGTTCTTATCAGGCGACAGATAATCATAAGGCATGGTGAAGTAACCTTTCTGCCCCCAGTCACTGCCCCATGAGTTTCGAATTACGAACCGCTGTGCTCTATCATCGTAACCGACCGCCATCACTGCGTGGCCGCCAGCCATCTTCTCCCTGGGGCCGGGCATGTTTAACACACCCGACTTTGCTACCGCGGCCGACTCGAAAGCGTCGTAAACGGTAAAGCCAAACACAAAAGGAAATCCTTCGGCCAGGCAGCTGCGCATCTCATCCACCGTGCTAATTCGATGATAAGAAAGTATGCGATGCTTCTTTGCGTTTCGATAGCAAGCTACAGGCGGTTTCTTTTTAAATTTGCTGATCTTATATGGCCACTCGGGTTCGGTGCACACTCCCAGCTTGGCCAGCGACTTGATACCATCGCGAATGAACGCCCCGCTGTCGTGATCGACAGTTCCTTCGATCACACGTTCGTTGTAATAAACGAACAAACGACTTAGATCGGAGAACTTCGCGCCGTCTTTAAGTTCAAGGAATTCGAGCGCGCCGACCAAGGCATTAGCAGTGCAACTACCAAGCTGCCCCTGGTCTTCAACCGGCGAGCATTTTGCGCGCATATCGACTTTCCCCGGGAACGTAGCCATCCTGGGTGCGATCGCGGAATAGAATAGATCACGATGGTCAGGCAGATCCGGCAGCCATCCGTACCCCGATCGGGGTTAGAGATTAAAATTTGAAGTCATCCCAGCGGTACTGACGTCAGGGCCAACACCGCCTGGCTACGATCATTCATGATCCAGTACCTTGGCATTTCAAGTCCTTTACCAGAGATTGCATCCTGGGTTCAAGACTTCTCTCCAAACGCTGAAACGCTTTGGTCCTTGCGATATTCATTTTCGCCCCTCGGAAAACGGCTTAGACTCCATCAAACTCAGCGCCGATGTGGCGAAATGGCAGACGCAACGGACTTAAAATCCGTTGGGCCGTAAAAGGCCCGTGCCGGTTCGAGTCCGGCCATCGGCAAGTTTTCAATTGGGGAACGGGGCTTTCGGATTGCGGATAAATGGAACGCCCACTTTTTATTCCAGTGATACTCGGAACTGCTCGTCAGGGCAGACAGAGCGAACACGTCGCGCGTTTTGTTTTTGAGCAGACAAAGAAGCGCGCGGATGTGCAGACGGAGTTGATCGACGTGCGCGAGCTTCCGATGCGGCTTGACGATGCGGGAGAGCAAATGAAAGACCCGGCATTCTCGGCGACGATCGAGCGGTGCGGTGGAATCGTTCTCGTTGTTCCCGAATACAATCATGGTTATCCCGGGCTTCTGAAACACGCGCTCGACATGAATTTGAAGGAATACATTCACAAGGCCGTCGGGATTTGCGGCGTATCAGCGGGACCGTTTGGCGGCGCGCGTGCGATTGAGAATCTCCTGCCGGTGATGCGCGAGCTGGGTCTCGTTGCAATTTTCGAAGACGTAAATTTCGGCGGGGTTGGCACGCTTTTCGACGAACGTGGGAATTTGCTCGATGACAAGTTCGTCGGTCGCGTAAACAAATTCCTGGATGAACTAATCTGGATGACGCGCGCGCTGCGTTACGGCCGTGAGAAGATTCCGTCGCGTTATCACGAAGATTGATGCGGAGGAGAATCGATAAGCCGGCATCGGCGCGTTTTTGGGGAACGTTTGCGCTTGTCGCGCTTGCGGGTGTAGCGCTGGCCATCGATCTGGCAACCGGTCACCGTTACGGATTTCATCGGGATGAGCTAGCGACACTCGATGACTCCAGACATTTAGCGTGGGGCTACGTGGCATATCCGCCGGTGACACCATTCTTTGGCTGGATATCGCTGCATTGGTTTGGAACTTCACTGACGGGGTTTCGTTTTTTTGCCGCGCTTGCTGATGCAACAGCAGTTGTTCTGACCGGGCTCATGGCGCGCGATCTAGGCGGCAACCGCGGAGCCCAGTTGGTTGCTGCGTCCGCAGCAATTCCATTTTCGGTTGCTGCCGGAATGCTGATGCAATATGTCTCGTTCGATTATCTGGCCTGGATTGCGTGCAGTTATTTCCTGATCTGTCTCTGTAGATCGAACGACCCACGCTGGTGGCTCGCTATTGGCGCAGCGATCGGGTTTGGAATGCTGACGAAGTACAGCATGGTCGTTTGCGCGGGCGCGATCATTGTCGGCGTTCTCTTGTCTCATCTTCGCCGTTACTTACGATCACCATGGCTGTGGATCGGTGCGGGATTATCGGCGCTCATTTTCTTGCCGAATTTTTTCTGGCAACTGAAGCACGACTTCATCTCGCTCGATTTTCTCCGGCACATTCACGAAAGGGACGTGCGCATTGGCCGAACCAAGGATTTCCTTCCGGATCAACTTCTGTTAACCCTTTTCAGCGCGCCGCTGGCGATTCTTGGCTTGTGCTTTTATTTCGTGTCGCGAACTGGCCGCCGATTTCGCGCAGCCGGTTGGCTTTATGTTTTTCCATTTCTGTTTTTTTTGATTGCGAAAGGGCGCGGCTATTATCTTGCACCGGCGTATCCAGTTTTGTACGCAGGCGGATGCGTGTTCGGAGAGCAAATCATTTCAACTTTGTCACGTGGATGCCGAGTTGCCGTGGGAACAGCAACGGGCATCGCCATTTTCGCTAACTTCACTCTTGTCTGCGCGTTTTTCGTTCCGGTCGCGCCGATCGAATCGAGTTGGGCGCAACGAATCTTGAAATCGAATGACGATCTTCGTGAGGAAATCGGCTGGGAAGAAATGGTCGCAACGGTCGCACAGATTCGCGATTCGTTAGGCAGCGAGGACCACACGCAATTGGGGATCCTGACTGGAAACTACGGAGAGGCAGGCGCGATTAATCTTTACGGAGAGCGCTACGGCTTGCCGCAGGCGATCTGTGGAACGAATTCATTTTGGGCCCGCGGCTATGGTGATCCGCCGCCGGAGACGCTGATCGTGCTCGGGTTCTCGCGAGAATATCTCGAGCGACATTTTGAATCATGCGAATTGGCAGGCCAGGTGACGAACCGTTTTAGCATCGCAAACGAAGAGGCGAAGCAACACAGCGACATTTTTGTTTGTCGTCGCTTACGTGGGACTTGGCCCGAATTCTGGAAAACATTTCGGCGGTATGGCTAACAGCCGTATCAGTGGTCGATTTGCGCGTCTCGGAGTTCGCGAGGCCGATCTCGAAGAAACTTTCGCCCGATCCGGCGGACCGGGCGGACAGAACGTCAACAAAGTGTCCACCGCGGTGACCCTGCGGCATAAGCCGAGCGGGATCAGTGTGACGGTTCAGGATTCGCGGTCGCAGGCAGCGAATCGCAAGCTCGCGCGAGAACGTTACGGGCACAATAGAAACGGCTGGGAAGTTTACGAGTGCGCCGGTGTGCAGTCGGTGTTCTTGAATCAAGAAGATGCAATCAGCTACGCAGCGGGGCGCGCGTGCTTTCGCCCAGGCGAGGTTCGCGTTCTCGACTCAGATGGCGTTATCGCGCGCATCATTCCGTTCAGCGAAGCGGACCGAAAGCTGTGATTGCGCGGCAGTATTTTGCTTTACTGATTGTTGAGGACGGTTCGCGGTGCAGTTTTACTCAGCTCAGTGGTTTCTGGTCCTCACTTGGACGACGTTGGAGTTGGGACTTTCACCCCAGCCCCTATATGCTCGTACCCGATAATAATAGATCGTATGCGCGGTCAGCCCGGTAACGTTGTAACTCGTCGTATTGTGAACATCCAATTCCTCATACCCAGGTACATAATTGACAAAAGAACTGTCCGTGGCCACATCCAACTCGTAACCTGTCGCGCCATGTACGCTGCTCCAGTTCGCGGTGAAGCTGGTGGCAGTCACGTTGGTTGGCGGTAGCGCCTTTGGAGGCCTGCACGTTGGTGTTAGTGTTGCGGTCGCCGTCGCTGTGGGTGTTGCAGTTGCTGTGGCCGTAGGCGTTGGAGTATAGGTAGCAGTAGCGGTAGGTGTAGGCGTAGATGTTGCTGTCGCTGCAGGCGTAGACGTCGCTGTCGCCGTCGGAGTCGGTGTAGGTGTTGGCGTGCAGTTGAATGGGCACGCTGCAGCGGTGCTAGAAAGCGAGCCGGTGAAGTTGGAGCCACCACCACCGCTGCCCCCTGCCACGAGAAAGCTCTTGAAGTTTTCGGGCGTGCCCGCGTGATCGCTGTTGCCGTAAGGACTACAATCTGGACCATCTAAGGGCTGTACGCCGATGGCGTTGTTGTCGGTGGTGAAGCTGGTGTAAATCGAGGCCGCCCATTGCCAGTTCAGCTTCAGGCCAGGCGTGCATGAGCTGAAGGTGCCCGACCAGGTGATATTTCTCATACTGCCTGGGAGATTCGTCGGCGCAACAAAGGCGAACCCAGAAAGGAAAGCGTTGCCGCTAAAGCCGCACCCGACGGTGGTGACCCACTTGCCGCCGATAAAGGTAGTTGAAGCCGGGCAAGCACCCGACACGACCTGGATTTCACTGTCCGGCAGGGTCAAGGTTCCTAAATCAGGGCTCTGGATTGTTTGATTAGTGAAGTCTAGCGTGACCGGGCAGGGAACCGTTCCGGTCAATTTTGTAACGGCGCTGAACCAAATAGTGTTGCCAGCAGAGATGGCAAAGTTGTTGAATTGAAAAGCGATGCTGGAATCGCCCGTGCAATCGTCGGTAAAGATAGCGGATGCGCTCAGCCCGGAGGACTGCCCGGTCGCGCTTGCTTGCATCGTGGCACCGGTGAGCTGGTCGGTGAAGATATACCAACTCGTCTCTATATTGCCGTTTTCATCGGCAACCACGTCCCACGGTTCGAAGGTCTGTTGAATGGGTGCTGATTCCACTACGATCATGTTGACGGTTTCGCCCGGCCCAAATCCCGTGCCGGTGAAATAGACGTATGTATATGGGTGGTAATCCTCTTGATCGGTGGTGAGGGTCGCCTCGTCGGGCGATTCGCTCTCTTCGGCTGCGGCAGCGCGGGTGGCGGCCAGATCGAATACCTCCGAAGCGAGCGGTTCGGATAGCTTCTTGCCCGGGATGGCCGAAGCGTATCGATTGGTGGGTTTCGAGGCCGCGCTGCTGCCGGTTGGTTGGGGCTTGCCGCCGAGACTAAGAATCAGGCTAATAAAGGTCAAGGCCAATATTGGGAGCGAAACAGCCAAAGCCCAGCCGGTTTCCTTCTTAATGCGGTCTCTCTTTTTCATTTCGTGTCGGCGAATGTAACGCTTATTTAGTTTATACTACGGAAACGGCGGGCCGAAGTTTCGGAAAAAAGCGGGAGATTTTCGGAAACGACCACGATGAAGCATGCAATCGCTGAATGAACGAATGCGGCAGCTCGGCATATGTGAGGCCGATTTGGAGGAGATGTTTGCCCGATCTTCTGGACCGGGCGGACAGAACGTCAATAAAGTGTCCACCGCGGTGACCCTGCGGCATAAGCCGAGCGGAATCAGTTTGACGGTTCAGGATTCGCGTTCGCAGGCAACAAACCGCAAGCTCGCGCGAGAACGTTTGCTCGAAGCGATCGAGAATGCTCAAGAAAAACGCCGCGCCGCCGAAATTGCCCAGCGCGAAAAGGCGCGCCGTCGAAAATCGCCGCGGCCAGCGGCGCTGAAGGCCAAGATCCTCGAAGGAAAACGGAAACGGGGCGAGCTAAAGCGGCAACGCGCCAGGATCGAAATTTAAGAGAATTTCTTCGTTCTAATACATCTTTCAGAGCCACTTGTGACGAATTGCTTTTAAAGAGGCAATTCAACTATGAAAAGAACGATCATTGTCATTTCTGCATTTTCGCTGCTGGGTTTGATGCTGGTGTCTTGCTCGAGCGAACCCGAGACGACCACTACCACAACGCGGACGTTGCCGATTCGCGAGGAAGGATCGCCGAGCCGGCTTCCCTTTCATTTTCGAACGTAATCACGCAGGAGCTGCGCAGCCAAGTCTACGACTTGTCGACGGGCGCCTCCGCGCTTTGCGCTTGTTCTTCTTCCACGTCGCTGACTACAGGCGCGATTGCCTGTAGTTTCTCGCTGTTGCGCAGGTTCATCAATTTTACGCCCATGGTGTTGCGGCCGGTTTCGCGGATTTCTTTAACGCGGGTGCGGACCATCTGGCCTTTGTTCGTGATCAACATGATCTCGTCTGTCTCGCGTACGGTGAGCGCGCCGACGACGTCGCCGGTTTTTTCTCCAGTCTTCATGGTGATGATGCCTTTGCCGCCGCGCGATTGCCGCCGGTAATCATCAAACGAAGTGCGTTTGCCAATCCCGTTTTCGCCGGCTACTAGCAGCATGGCGCTTGGATCGACGATGGCGATGGCCACGACATGATCGCCCTTCTCCGGGCGAATGCCCCAGACGCCAACGGTGTTGCGGCCCTGATCACGCAGTTGCTCTTCATGGAAACGCAGGCTCATTCCGTCCTTCGTTATAAGGACAATCTCGTTGTTGCCGTTCGTTCGTTTGGCGTCGATTAAACGATCGCCTTCTTCGATTTGAATGGCGATGATGCCGCCACGCCGGACGTTCGCGTAATCAGATAAATTCGATTTTTTGACGATGCCGGACTCCGTGGCGAAAACGATGTGCAGATTTTCATCCCACGTTTGATCGATAGCGCTCGGCCCCGTGCCGGATTTTTTGGATTGCACGCGAATTGTGGCAGCGATTTTTTCATCCGGCTTAAGCTCGAGAATATTGGCGATCGAACGACCTTTCGCCGCGCGTCCCATATCGGGGATTTCGTAAACCTTTTCCACGTAAGCGCGCCCTGCCGCGGTGAAGAACATCAGATAATCGTGCGTGGTAGCCGTGAAAAGATGCTGGACGAAATCGCCTTCTTCCTGCTCAGTAGCGCCTTCGCGCGTCGCCATGCCGATCACGCCCTTGCCGCCACGGCGTTGTGCACGAAACGCGCTGACGGCCGTGCGCTTGATAAAACCGCCATGCGTGATGCTGATGATGCAGCCCTCATTCGCGATGAGGTCTTCCATATTGATCTCTCCTTCATCAGGAACGATTTCCGTCAGGCGCGGTGAACCGTATTTGTCGCGAATTTCGCACAGTTCCTTTTTTATGATGGTCATCACGCGCTGCTCTTTCGCCAGAATATCGCGAAGGTCCTTGATCGATTCGATTACGTCCTTGTACTCCGTCTCGATCTTTTCCCGCTCGAGTCCGGTGAGCTGATACAAACGCAGGTTGAGGATCTCATCGGCCTGCTGTTCGCTGAAGGCGTAACGGCCTTCTGCCAGTCGGGCCGGATTACGAATGACGATCCCGATTTGCTCGACCTGTCTTTTGGTGCAGTCGAATGCGAGGAGTTTCACGCGGGCCTCGTCGCGATTGGCTGATTCGCGAATGATGCGGATGAATTCGTCGAGGTTTTTCAGCGCGATCAAATAACCCTCGAGCGTTTCGGCGCGCTCCTCGGCTTTGCGCAATTCAAAACGCGTGCGGCGCAAAACTACTTCGCGGCGATGCTCGATATAAGCCGCGTTGGCTTCCTTGAGTGACAGCAGCTTCGGCCGGCCGTGGTCGATCGCCAGCATGATCACCGCAAATGAACTCTCCAGCGCAGTGTGCTTGTACAGATTGGCGGTAATGACTTTCGGGTTGGCATCGCGCTTAAGCTCGATGACAATGCGCGTGTTTTCATCCGACTGA
>QHRD01000036.1 GCA_003220005.1 Verrucomicrobiota bacterium
TGTTCGCATTTCCCTTTGTGGCGGGACCGCTGGGACTCGACAGTCTGTGGGCGGCGGAGGAGAAAAAAATAGAATTCCCGGCTGCCAGCCAGCATTCAGTATTAAAACAGCGTGTCGGGTTGACCGATGTCGAGGTGGATTATTCGCGTCCAAATAAAAACGACCGCGAGATCTTCGGCGGCTTGGTGCCTTATGGTAAGCTCTGGCGCACCGGCGCCAATGCGGTCACAAAAATTAAGTTCAGCAAAGCGGTAACGCTTGGCGGCAAGGAGATCCCGGCCGGTGAGTATGCACTGTTTACGATTCCGACAGCGGACGAGTGGACCATCATCATTTCAAAGGACGCGAAGATCCAGAGCGCGGCCGACTATAAGCAGGAGAACGATGCCGCGCGTATCATGGCGAAGCCGGAACCGATTCCGAACACAATCGAGACGTTTACCATCGGGCTGGCTGATGTGAAAGGCGCTTCCGCAACGCTTAATTTCCTTTGGGATAAAACGCGTGTGCCGGTGAAGTTGACCACGCATGATGTCGACCAGGTAAGCAGTCAACTCGATGCAGTCGTTAGCGCAGGGACTTCGCTTGACCCGCGCACCGCCTATCAAGCCGCGGCCTTCTACTACGATAACAACAAGGACATGAACCAGGCGGCAAAGTGGATCGACCAGGCGCTGGAGAAGAACCCAGATGCCTACTTTATGCATTACAAGAAGGCACAGATTCAGGCGAAGCTTGGCAACAAGAAAGAAGCCGTTGCCTCGGCGCAAAAGGCAATCGACATCCTGAAGAAAGACAAAGCGCCAGACGAGTCCGCGATCAGGAACGCGCAGCAGATCATCGACAGCTCGAAGTAATGATCAGCTGCGATACATTCATGGTACCAACTTGCGAGCAATTCTGGCAGAGCAAGTGACTCTTAACTACGGTGCCTCCTAGGCAATTAGCCTTGTGCTACCGAATACACTACGGAGTTTTCAAACGCAGTGAAGAGCTAGCGCACCAAGTCAGTACGACTCTTTATGAACCGGCCCAATTCCATGAGACTGCGGAGGTATTTGTCATCTTCAATTTTAGTGAAGGCAATCCCCATATGCAGACTTTTAATCTGCGCTGTCATTGGCAGTGTGATTATTGCGGCCGCAGCTTCAGATTCTCGTTCGATTGCACGACAGGCACGTGACTGGCGCACACAGCACGAGCGCGACATTCTGCAGGAATTTTCTAATTTGCTTGCGATTCCGAATTTGGCGAGCGACGAGCCCAACATCCAGCGCAATGCGGCGGCAATCCGCGCCATGCTAGAAAAGCGCGGGTTAACCGCACAGTTACTGACCCTCGCTGATGCGCCGCCCATTGTGGTCGGTGATTTTTCTACTCCAAGCGCTCAACGTACGGTCGCATTCTACGCACATTACGATGGTCAACCGGTCGATCCGCTCGGATGGAAAAGCGATCCGTGGAAACCGGTGATGCGTGACCAATCGGGCCACGATGTCGATTGGCAGGACGCCAGGGGTATTGATCCGGAATGGCGTCTTTACGCGCGTTCCGCCGGTGATGATAAAGCGCCGATCATCGGCATGCTTGCGGCCATCGATGCCCTTCGGTCGAGCGGCGTCACACCCTCAGTTAATATTCGCCTGGTTTTTGAAGGCGAGGAGGAGGCCGGCTCACCACACCTCGCGCGGTATCTCGAAGAATATCCGAAGCTGCTGCGGCCCGATGCATGGGTGATCTGCGATGGTCCGGTTCATCAAAGTCGAAGGATGGAGCTATTCTTCGGCGCGCGTGGCACGACCGATCTTGAACTAACGGTCTATGGTCCGGTCAAAGGTTTGCACGACGGTCATTACGGAAACTGGGTCCCAAATCCGATCGTCAGACTGACGCATCTCATCGACTCGATGCGGGACGAGAACGGCCATATTCTGGTCAAAGGGTTTTACAATGATGTCCGCGCGCCTACGTCGGCGGAGCGTGCGACGTTAACAAAGATTCCCGACATAGAAGGTGATCTGCGTCGCGAGTTTCAGATCGGCGCGATGGAAGGCGGTGGCAAACATCTCAATGAAGTCCTCCTTTTGCCGGCTTTAAATGTCCGCGGAATCGTATCCGGCCATGTCGGTGACAAAGCATCGAACACAATCCAAACCGAGGCGCGCGCTTCAATTGATTTCCGGTTAGTGCCGAACGAGACGCCGGAGTCGATCAATCGTTTGGTAGAGCAGCACCGTGAATCGCAGGGCTATACTATCGTCCGCCAAGCGCCGGATGCCGGAACGCGCATGCAGCATCCCAAAATTGTGCTTGTGGAGTGGGGGGCGGGTTATCCCCCGGCGCGGACGTCGATCGATTTACCGCTCTCGCGCGAAATTTTCGATATTATGACCATCGCCGGCCACGAGCCGGTTCGGCTTCCGACGTCGGGCGGCAGTATTCCGATGTATTTGTTCCAGCAGCCAAACAACACTCCCGTCATCGGTTTACCGATCGCAAACCATGATGATAACCAACACGCGGCTGACGAGAATCTCCGGCTGCAAAATCTCTGGGACGCAATCGAGATTTACGCCGCGTTGTTTGCTGCTCTGCCTTCCCATTGAACGTTGGACGCTAAACTCTCCTTCGGCATTATCGCCCTTTCTCCGACGCGTTTCACCACAAGGAAAAGTTGCTCGAATCCGAAAGCTATTCAGATCGCATCGATCGATTAAAACACTACGGTTGTGAGCCGTAACTCTGCAATGGCGCTTTTTTCATCGACCGAACTGCGGGAGGCGGCTGAGGTAGTGCACCGGTACATTCCAACGCCGCGGCGGCGGAAGAGCGAGCATTGATAAAATAAAAACGAATCGCAGTCCTCTTCAGCGGCGGCAACGTAGATCGCGAGGTGTTTGCACGTGTTCTCTACAACAAGAGGACTCGGCGGAGAAACGGATGACAAGGAAGATGTTCAACCAAGCGGCAACGATTCGCCGTTGAGTCTATGAGACACGGATTGACGTACCGTGAGTCGGCGTGGTGATAGATCTCACACCTGGAGTGACTCTTTACTTTTCGGCGCTTCGCGTAAGCTAGTACAGGCTTGTACGGCATTTAGTTGGGAAACAGCCATTTGCACCGTTAGCTCAATTGGCAGAGCAAGTGACTCTTAATCACTGGGTTGCAGGTTCGATTCCTGCACGGTGCATACGAAGGCTCATTTTTGCTGCAATCGAGATCCCAAAGATTTTTGTGAACCCTAGCTGAGTAACAGCGACTGGACTGGTAGTTTGATCGTCAGAGCAACTGACTTTTGAATCAGATGCTTGCTCAGCAACGAACCGGTCTCAGGAGCGTTTGGTGAGTTTCTGATTCGCCGTTCTTAGATTTCCGTCTGGCAAATTGGTATGCCGTTTGCAATTATCCACGGCTGAAATGCCAGAGGACTTTTCCGACCTTGACTTTGGCGCCACGATTCGTGGTTTCGCTGTCGGGCAGCGGTTGTTCGATCGCTACGTGCTTAAGCAAATTCTTGGGCGCGGCGGAATGGGAATTGTCTGGCTCGATAAGGCGGCAATGGATGAACTGAAGCGCGAGACCAAGCGCAGCCTTGAGCTGACACACCATCATATCGTCCGGATTTACGATTTCGAGCAGGATGGCCGGAGCGCGTGCATTTCGATGGAGTACGTTGATGGCCAAACGCTGTCCGCATTACGCGTCGAGAAAGAGAACAAGGTTTTCGAAGTCGACGAGATCAAACCGTGGGTCGAACAACTTTGCGAGGCGCTTGCTTATGCGCATGAACGAGCGCGCGTGGTGCATCGCGATCTCAAGCCGGCTAACTTGATGGTCAACAGCAAGGGCGAACTGAAAATCACTGATTTTGGGATCGCACGCAGTCTGAGTGATTCCGTCAGCATTCTCACTATGGCGCGTGGGACAAGCGGCACGCT
>QHRD01000187.1 GCA_003220005.1 Verrucomicrobiota bacterium
CTTCGGCGCTGGGGAACCGGATTTCGATACGCCCGAACATATTAAGAAGGCGGCGATCGAGGCGCTGGAGGCTGGTTTCACAAAATACACGCCCAGTGCCGGCATCCCGGAGTTGCGCCAGGCAATCGCGGAAAAATTGGCTGCGGATAACGACCTAACTTATCGTGCCGCCCAAATTATTGTAAGCAATGGCGCGAAGCATTCGTGTTACAACGCGATCCTGGCAACCTGCCAGCCTGGTGACGAGGTCATCATCCCGGCGCCGTATTGGGTCAGTTACCCGGAGATGGTCAGATTAGCCGGCGCCGAACCGGTGATTGTGCCCACCAGCGAACGCAACGCATGGAAAATGCGCGCCGAGGACTTCGAAAATGCAATGACCCCGCGCACCAAGATGCTGATCATGAATAGTCCCAGCAATCCGACTGGCTCTGTTTATACGCGTGAAGAATTGCAGGCAATCGTCGATGTCGCTGCCGAAGAAGACATTTACATCTTATCCGACGAAATTTATGAGAAACTCGTTTATGACGACGTCAAGCATGTAAGTATCGGGTCGCTCTCAAAGGAAGCGTACGATCTCACAATCACTGTGAACGGATTCAGCAAAACATACGCCATGACCGGCTGGCGCCTCGGTTACATGGCGGCACCGGAAGCAGTAGCCAAAGCGGTTGATTCAATCCAAAGCCATACCACCTCGAATCCCTCTTCCTTTTCGCAGTATGGCGCACTTGCGGCGCTAAGAGGCGATCAACAGACGGTCGCGGACATGCGCGAGGAATTCGATATGCGCCGCAACTACATGGTCGACCGCGTCTCAAAGATCTCGAACGTTACTGCTGTCAAACCACAAGGCGCGTTTTACGTGCTAGTAAACATCAGTCAGCTGGGGCTGACGTCGCAAAATTTCGCCGACCGTTTGCTGAGCAAAGCCAGCGTCGCCGTCGTTCCGGGAGCTGCCTTCGGCGACGACCGGACCATCCGGCTCAGCTACGCCACCAGCCTCGACATAATCAAAAAAGGTCTGGACCGCTTCCAAGACTTTTGCCGGACGCTCTAACGATTTCGGATTGGCGATTGCGGATTGCGGATTTCAAAGCCGGCGACTAGCTGATCAATCCGCACTCCGAAATCCGCGATGTCTTCCGGCTGCCTCGCTCTCATTCTCCACGCGCATCTTCCGTTCGTTCGCCATCCGGAACACGAGCATTTCCTCGAAGAAGACTGGTTCTTCGAAGCGATAACGGAAAGTTACATTCCACTGCTGCGCACGATGCAGCGTTTGGTGAACGATCCCGACTTGTCGGGATTCAAACTCACGATGTCGTTCACGCCAACGCTGTGCGCGATGCTCGAGGATCAGTTGTTGCGGGAGCGTTATGTGCGGCACCTCGACGCGTTAATCGATCTCGCTGCGCGCGAAAAGAGCCGGAACCGCAAGCATCCCCGGCTTCGCGAGCTGGCTAACTTTTATTTTGAGCTGTTCTCGGAGAACCGCAGCTTCTTTGTCGATGAATGGAAATGCGATTTGCTCTCCGTTTTTCGTCAGCTGCGAGAGACGGGCTCACTCGATATCATCGCCAGCGCCGCCACGCACGGTGTGCTCCCCATTCTTCAACACCAAGCTCCTCAAGCAGTGCGTGCCCAGGTTCTGATCGGCCGCGATGTCTATGTCGATCTCTTCGGTGCAGAGCCGAGCGGTTTTTGGTTGCCAGAATGTGCTTACGCGCGGGGCTTGGAAGCAGTCTTCCATGAAGCGAATATTCGCTGGTTCGTTCTCGACGCACACGGCCTGTTATTTGGAAAACCGCAACCGCGCCGCTCGATTTATGCCCCTTGTTATACGCCGGCTGGGCCGGCGGCGTTTGCGCGGGACCCTGACGCAAGTCGGCAAGTTTGGAGCGCGGACGAAGGTTATCCGGGCGATCCAGTTTACCGGGAATTTTATCGCGACATCGGTTTCGATCTTTCCAAGGAACATTTGGGACCAATCGGACGCGGGAGCAGAAAATTCTCCGGCGTGAAATATCATCGGATCACCGGAGGCGGTGATGAGAAACAGTTGTATGACCGCGTGGCGGCCGAAAATGCGGCGGCGAAACATGCCAGTCACTTTCTGGAACAGCGCGGCCAGCAAGTTCGCGAAATCAGCGAACTGGGATTCAATCCAATCGTTGTAGCTCCATTCGATGCCGAATTGTTTGGGCATTGGTGGTTTGAAGGACCCCGCTTCCTTGAAGAATTTATTCGGCAGGCAGCAGACCAACCGGATTTGTGTCTCAGCACGCCAAGCGAATATTTGAAGGCGCAACCCACGCAGCAAATCGTTGAGCCCGCAGCTTCGACCTGGGGTGAGAACGGCCATCTCGCGGTCTGGCTCGATTCTACCAACGGGTGGATTTATCCGCATCTGCACGCCGCAGCGCAGCGAATGATTGAAGCTGCGAAACATGCGTCTGCTCTTGTAGGGCAACCGCTCCGGTTGCCATCCGCGCGCCAGGCAGGCGAAGCGCCTGCCCTGCAATTTTCCGATCGGGTCCTCAAACAACTTGCCCGCGAACTTTTGCTCGCTCAATCCAGTGATTGGGCGTTTTTGATGAAAACCGGGACCGCGCTGGAGTACGCCACCAAACGCGTCATCGATCACCTCGCTCGCTTCAACCGTTTATACGATCAGTTTGTCACCAATGACATCGATGACGAATTTCTGCGCGATTGCGAATGGCGCGACAACCTGTTCCCAAACGTGAACTGGCGATACTACATTTAGGTCACTTCTCATTCCGAGCGAAGTCGCTTGCCCCGCCGGAGCTTTATGCGAAGGCTGGGAGGAATCGCTGGATATTTTCTGAAAAAGTACGAGATGTCTCGACTTCGCTCGACATGACAACGAAGGTCAGTTTCGCGCTTCTGATAGCTATTTTGGTTTCTGTCGGTGCCGCGCAAGAGTCGCCAACGCCTTCGGCGCCACCGGAAGAATCACCGGCTCTGTCAACCCCGCCCGAAGGATCTGGCGCTCCGTCGCCGCTCCCAGAGCAAACGCCGTCGGTTCCGCCTGGGAGAAGTGTGCGAATCAGTTTCGTTCCACCGCCCATGGAAGGGACAATCAGCCTTGGCATCTATGATAGCACCGGCAAACTCATGCGTGTTCTGCATCAGGAAGCGAAATTGAACGAATTCGCCATCGGTGCGGACGGCCTCGTAACGCAATGGGACGGGAAGAACGATGAGGATAAAGATTTGCCCGCCGGAAAATATCACGCGCACGGCTATCTGGTGGGTTCGCTTAAGATGGAAGATCTCGGCCAGGCTTCGGCACCGGTGGCGGAAAATAACGCAGCTCGCACCGCCAAAGTGAGGCTCATCCCAAATCCTTTGCACAATGATAAAAGATCAATTGTTGATATCGGCATCGGATTTGATAGCGACGGAAGCTATCTGAAAACGGATGACGAACTGCCGCTGGTTACGGTGAGTGAGACCCCGAATTTGATTCGCGCTGGGATCTCAAAGAAAAGTGAGAATGCAGTCGATGTCTGGCAGGATGACGGAACATCAGTACGCGAATTCCGCGTCTCTAATGTGAATAAAATGATGGCATTTGATTGCGGCGAAATTGAACTGAAATGAACTGCTCTCATTAGCACCTCGCTTCAGCGAGGTGTATTCCGAATAAAATACAATGGCAAACCGCTTTAGCGGTTTCTCGGGGAGTGAAGAAAACCGCTAAAGCGGTTCAAAAGGCAGTGTCGCTGCGCTAACACCCCGCTAAAGCAGGGTGTTAATGAAATTTCTCCACCAGCCCCTGCGTTACAACCGCTAGTCACGACCTAAAATCTCTGTTAGTTAAGCGCCGATGCCTGTCTCGCCTGAGCTTCAACAGACCATTGGCAAGACCGCCAGTTTGAGCGGCACATCTCTGCACACAGGCGAAAAGGTCACGCTTAAACTCCATCCCGCGCCGCCGGATCACGGAATTAAGTTCAGGCGTAAGGATTTGCAGGACGAGCCGACCATCGACGCAAACATCGCGAACCTGAAAACAGTTGAGCGCGCCACAACGATAGGCGAAGGCGCCGTGCGCGTCCACACAGTCGAGCACGTGCTGGGCGCGCTGTGGGCGATGGGCGTAGACAACGCCGTTGTTGAAATGGACGCAAATGAACCGCCGATCGGCGACGGCAGCGCGGGAGCTTATGTCGATCTTATCAAGAAAACCGGCGTAGCCGCGCAGGAAGAGCCGCGAAAATTCTTTGACGTGCGGGACACGATACACGTGGAATCGAAAACGGGCGCGCTGCTAGTTCTGTTGCCGGACGACAAGTTTCGCATCTCGTGCACCCAAGCCGGACCAAACAATCGGTTCGCGCAGTTTTTGTCGGTGGAAGTCACGCCCGCAGTTTTCGAACGCGAGATCGCTCCAGCCCGCACATTTGTTTTTTATGAAGATGTGAAGCCACTGATGGACAAAAATCTCATCAAAGGCGGCAGCCTTGAAAACGCGATTGTCGTGCGCGGGGAATCGGTGCTAAGCAAGGAGCCGTTGCGGTTTGCTGACGAATTCGTCCGGCACAAAATCCTCGATATCATCGGTGATCTCGCTCTGGTCGGCCGGCGCATCCGCGGTCATGTGGTAGCAGTCAAACCCGGTCACGCGAGCAATGTGGGGCTGGCACGCTCAATCACCCGCGAACAGACGCGCAGAAGCGCGGTGGCCGCGCCGCGAACAATGCCGAGCGGCGACGGCGGACTCGATACCGACCAGGTGATGCAGATTTTACCGCATCGTTTCCCGTTTCTTATGGTCGATCGCATCATCAGCTTCGAAACTGAAACCAAATGTGTCGGCGTGAAAACGGTCACAATTAATGAACCGTTTTTTCAAGGTCATTTCCCCGGTCACCCGGTGATGCCCGGCGTGCTGCAGGTGGAAGCGATGGCGCAGGTGGCCAGCATTCTGTTGTTCAAACTTGCCAAGGCCACCAGCCGAATCGGCTATTTCATGAGCGCCGATGAAGTGAAATTCCGCAAACCTGTCTTGCCGGGCGACACCATCTTTATCCACGCCGAGCTTACCAAATCGCGCGGCGAACGATTGGCGAAAGCAAAATGCCATTGCGTGGTGAACGACACCATCGTCTCCGAAGCCGAACTAATGTTCACGTTCCTTGACAAGTGAAGACAATGACGAAGCACGAATGTCGAATGACGAATGAATGACGAAACCCGAAGCCGGACTGTGCGACGAACGATCTTTTGTCATTCGTCATTCGGAATTCCTTCATCATTCGTCATTGGTCATTCGTCATTATGACTGAAGTGCAGATTCATCCGACCGCGATCGTTGATTCTGGAGCGGAACTCGGCGCGGGAACAATTGTCGGTCCGTATTGCGTCATCGGACCCGATGTTGTGCTCGGGCCAAATTGCTGGCTGCAACATCACGTCACGCTCTGCGGGCCGATGAAGGCCGGAGCGAAAAACAGATTCTACGCTTACTGCTCCATCGGGCAGCAAACACAGGATTTAAAATATCAGGGTGAACCGACGTATCTGGAGATCGGCGACGAAAACACGTTCCGCGAATTTGTAACTGCACACCGCAGCACCACCAGCGAAGGCAAAACGCACGTCGGCAATCGCGGAAACTTTCTCGCGTACAGTCATATCGGACACGATTGCACCGTGGGCGATCACGTCATTTTTTCCAACAACGGCACGTTGGGCGGACACGTGCAGGTGGGAAATCATGCCATGATGGGCGGGCTCACCGCCGTGCATCAATTTTGCCGGATCGGTCGGTTCGCAATTACGGGCGGCTGCTCGAAAATCGTCCAGGACGTCCCGCCGTTCATGATTGCCGACGGCAATCCGGCGGAAATTCGCGGAATCAATCTGGTCGGCTTGGAGCGCAAGAAGTTTCCACCTGAAAGCGTGAAGCTCATCAAAGAAGCGTTCCGTCTGATTTACCGTTCAAAATACAACACCCGCCAGGCCATCGAAGCGGTGCGGAAGGAATTGCCCCAGACGGAAGAGATCACCGAAATCATTCAATTCATCGAGCAAAGCGAACGCGGAATTATTCGGTGAAGTTTAACCGTGCATTGTGCAAACGGTTGAAAGTTAGTCGGTGAAAGTTTGAAATCTTCTCAAGGCGGCTTCAACTCTGAACCCTCAACTCCTTCGATGCCTGTTGTCCTCACGTTGTTGCGAATTAAGAATCTCGCGCTCGTCGAAGAGCTGGAGTGGCAGATGGAGCCGGGTTTTATCGCTGTTACCGGGGAAACAGGCGCGGGCAAATCAATCATCATCGGTGCGCTGCAACTTTTGCTGGGCGAACGCGCGGATAAATCGCTGATTCGCACCGGAGCTGATCTTTGCACTGTGGAAGCGGTCTTTAGCGGGAACGATTTGCAAAAGCTAAATCCGCAACTTGTCGAAGCCGGGATCGAAGGATGCGAGAACGATCTGATCTTGAAGCGGACTCTCTATTGTCGGTACTGAAAAATCTCGGGGACCAGCTTGTCGATCTTCACGGGCCGCACGACCACCAATCTTTGCTCTCCCCGGAGACGCAATTACGTTTGCTCGATTCGTTCGCGCGCGCGGAAGAGCAACTCGCGGAATATCGGAAGCATTACCGACAATTGCAGACGTTGCTCGCCGAACATGCCGCGCTCGATACCGCAGAAACGGCGCGCGAACAGGAGCTCGATCTGCTTCGCCACCAGATTACCGAAATTAAATCAGCGAACCTCGTGGTCGGCGAGGAGGAAGAAATCGAGAAGCGCTACAGACTCGCCAGTAACAGCAAACGATTGATTGAGCTGGCCAGCGCGATCGCCAATAAACTTTCCGAAGCGGACGATTCCGTTCTCTCACAACTCGCGGAAACCCAGCGGCTGCTGCGCGAGCTGGAGAAGATCGACAGCTCGATGATGCAATTTTCATCGGCGCACGCTGCGACCGTTGTCGAGCTTTCTGAGATTGCACGCACGCTTTCCGCGTACGCCGAAAAACTCGATCTCGATCCAGAACAGCTGGCCGCGCTTGAGCAGCGCGTCTCGCTCTTCGAAACGTTGAAGCGCAAATACGGCGGTTCGATCACCGAAGTGATCGCGTTCGGCGAGCGCGCGGCGGAACGAATGGGAAAAATAGAAGGTCGCGATGTGGAGCTGGAGCGCCTCGCGAAAGAGATCGACAACGTTCGCGCGCAGATGAATGGCGCCGCCGAAGCACTGCGCAAACTTCGGATAAAAGCCGCACCGAAACTCTCTGAAAATATCCGGCGCAATTTGCGCGATCTCGGGTTCCGCCAATCTGAATTCGAATCGAAACTCAGCGCGCTTGATGAGCCGCGTCCGAATGGATTCGACACCGTGGAATTACTTTTCTCGCCGAACCCGGGTGAGCCGCCCAAACCGCTTCGCGCGATCGCATCCAGCGGAGAAATCTCCCGTTTGATGCTGGCGGTTAAATCTGCGCTCGCGGTGCATGACGCGATCCCGCTGCTCGTGTTCGACGAGATCGACACGAACGTCGGTGGAGAGATCGCGCACGCGGTTGGCGCAAAGATGCAAACGCTGGGGCGCGATCATCAGGTGATTTGCATCACGCATCTGCCGCAGGTCGCCGGGACCGCATCTTCACATTTCGTTGTGACGAAGGATGTCGTTCGCGGACGCACCTTTTCCAACTTGCATGAGGTGACTGGAAAAGCGCGCCAGGAAGAGATCGCGCGAATGCTCGGCGGCAAAAGCGAATCGGCGCTCAAGCTCGCAGCGAGTTTGCTAAAACAACATTAGCCCGCGAATCACGCGAATGAACGCGAATGTTCAGAAGAAATTTTTCTTTTTCGCGTCTATCCGCGTGATTCGCGGGTAGCAATCACTTCGTTACCGGGCCGAGCGGGAGGACGACTTTGCCGTAAATTTCATTGAGCACCTGCGCAAGGCCAGCGTAAATCGCCGAGAAACCGCAAAAGATTCCCTCGTAGCCGGTGAACTGCCTGAAGCCGGGACTTGCATTGATGAAATCTCCGATGGCGAGGAGAAAGAAAAGAATGGTCAGCGAACCGAAAACGACTTGCCCGGCGACATTCAACTTCAACGTGCCAACAAACATGACCGCAGTGAACAAGCCCCACATGGCGAGATATGCGGCCATCGCGGTATCGTTGGACGCCGTCCCCCAGCCAAGTTTCGTCAGCACGATTAGCGTTACCAGCGACAGCCAGAACAAGCCGTAGGAAAGAAACGCAGTGGTGGCAAACGTGTTGCCCTTCCGCCATTCCATGATGCCGGCGACAATTTGCGCCGCGCCACCATAGCAAATTCCCATCGCCAGAATCATGCTGTTGAGTTCGTAGAATCCGGCGTTGTGGAGATTCAGCAGGACGGTAGTCATGCCGAAGCCAAGCAGCCCCAGCGGCGCCGGATTCCCAGTTGTATCCCGGAGTTGGGTAATGGATTCATTCATGGCGCAGTCAGTCTGCCGAAAAAAGCACCTGTAATGCAATCACAATGATCAGAGATTCTGCTCCCGCGACTGCGGGATGAGAATGACAGCGCGCCCGCCTTGATTAGGCAAAATTTAGCAAAATCTGATGCGTTTGAACGATTTAGCTTGTCGGCGTGGCAGCGCTGAAATTATTGTGCGTGTTTCCGCGTATGATTCGGCGTGATTATCTTATCGTTGGTGCCAGCATTGCCGGAGCGAGCGCGTGCGAAGGCATTCGCAAATACGACAAGCGCGGCTCGGTGACATTGGTCGGCGCCGAGGTTTTTCCGCCTTATAAACGCTGGATTCTGTCCAAGAGCTTTTTGCGCGAAAAGGAGCCGAATCTCAAAAAACTGCAGGAACCCGACGAGCGCTGGTTTCAAACACAGAAGATCGAGACCCGCTTTGGCACGGTCGTAACGCAGTTCAATATCGAACGGCGTCTGGCGGTGCTGGCCAATGGGGAAAGCATCGAATTCAACAAAGCATGCCTGGCAATGGGCAGCCGACCCGTGCGCCCGCCGGTAGCCGGAGTTAATCTTGGCAACGTGATCTACCTGCGGACGATCCGGGACGCGCTTGCTTTGAAAGAGATGTCGAGCGTGGAACGAGGCATCATGGTCGTCGGTGGCGGATTACTTGCATGCGAGGCCGCAGCAAGTCTGCGCCTGATGAAACTGAAGGTTGGTCTGATGCATCGTGATCCGTATTTGTTGAATCGCTATCTGGATCCTGAAACGGGCACTTGGCTGACCGATTACTTCGCCAAACATGGAGTGGTCCTGTCGATGGGAGAAGCTCTCAACGGTTTTGAGGGAAAAACTGTTCTGCGCAATGTCCAGACAAAAAGCGGCAATCGATTCCCGATCGGCTTGGCTGTGGTCGCCGTCGGCGCGGAACCGAATCTGGATTTGGTTCGCAACACTCCATTAGCGAGCCCGCACGGGTCGCCGGTAACCGAATATCTCGAGACCGAAGAAAAAGGAATTTATGCCGTAGGCGACCTGGCATTTTATCCAGACCGGATAATGGGAGGCATGCGACGCCAGACACATTGGGAAAATGCGCATAGCCAGGGCCTGATCGCGGGCGCCAACATGACAGGCAAAAAGCGCATCCGTTACGAACAACTCCCCTATTTTTGGACGGAGATGTTCGATCTGCACATGGATTTTGTCGGCGATTTCAGCGTGCTGCCGACCCGTGTCGGGCTCGATGGCACGTATGCGAAGAAGAAATTCATCGCCCGCTACTATCAAGGCGACACACTTCGGGGCATTCTACTTTGCCAGCAAACGCAACGCGAAGTGGATTCTGCAAAGACGCAGTTGTGCCAAGCGCTGGCCAAATAAAACTGTAGCGGCGGTCTGCGACCGCCGAATGACTGCGGCGTTAATAAACATCCGGTGGAATCTCAAATAACGAATTGCTCACTCGGACGAGTTTCCAATCCCACCGCTTTCCCGATATATGATGCCACTCCAGCTCGAAGGGTGTGGGCAAATTGTTGACGCGTTGGTCGAGCAGTTCCATCACGCCATCGTCGCTGCTGTAGACGGTGATTTTGCCGCTCCAGATCGCGCGCTGCGTTTCGACCTGCACAGTGGGATTGCCTGCAAGGATCCTGGACCCGCGCACCCATCGAAAGCCTTCCCGCATACGTTCGATAAGGCGCGTCTTATCGTCGCCCCACTGATCCTCAAAATCGTTGCCAACAAAATCGGCGACAGCTTCCCAGTTTCGATGGTCAATGGCGCGAAAGAAATTTTTCGTGTGTAGCCGGACCTGATGCTCAGGCCGCCAGAGCCACATCAGGTAAAGCCCGATACAAACGACACTCGCCAAGCCGCCGATGAATGCTGAGCGATACGAAATTGTCACAAGCGCGACCTTAGCCAGCGTCGCGCGCGTACCAATCTACCTTGCGGGTCACATACATCACGATTGCCAGTACGATAAAGAGCGCGATGGCGCCCATGAGCAAGGCGTAGTCTTGCTGTCGCAAAGTGATGTACAAAAAAGTGTAAACACCCGTCAGTCCCGCGCCGATCATCAACGTGCGCACACCGCCGCCGAGGAAAAAGTTACAATACCATGTGATCAACACAGTCGATGCAGCCGCCGCAATCAGGTAAGCCCAGCTAAAGCCGACAAATTCTGAGATCGACAGCAGCAGCAAATAAAACAAACAAAGCGCTGCACCGACCATTAGGTATTGGAACGGATGAATCTTTTGGCGCGCAGTGACTTCAAAGAGGAAAAAAGTTGTGAAAACCAGCACGAGAAAGAGCACGCCGTATTTGATTGAGCGCTCGACGTAGCGATACGCGTCCAGAATCGAAAGAAATTGCGCGCCGAAAAGCGACTCAGAAACCGAGGATGTATTGAAACGCTCGTTGCCGCTGCGGCTCGTCCATGCTTGCGGATAACTGCGTCCGTAATACGAAACTTTCCACGTGGCATCGAATCCATCGGGGCGGAGTGATCGGTCCGCCGGAAGAAATGCGCCGCGAAATCCGACATCGGGTGAGTTTGATTTCAGTGTTGCTTCATTTTTCACGCCGAACGGCGCAAAGAAGATTCCCTCGCTGCCATTGAAATCCAGCGGAATGGAAAACTGCGTTTCAGTCGCAATTGGCTGGTCAGTGGCGAGGGATGCAGTTGCGCCGGTCGTGTAGCCCGGAACCTGTGAACCCGGCAGCATCGGATGCTTGGTGCCGCTCCAATCAAGCACAATCGCCTCGCGCGCGCCACGCAAGTCATTAATTGCAATCGTGATAAACGCGTCTTTCCATTGCACGTCTTTCAGATCGATCTTAAGCGGACCGAAATCGGGCGGCGCGAACTTGCCGGAAAGAACCGTCTGCGCGCGATAGACAACGGCATCGTAGATTCCGCGATGCAATTTCTGCGTCTGCACATCGCCGGAAACATTCAGCGTTTCGGGCAGAAAGTAGGCGGTGGCGATCGTCGTCTCCTCCACCTCGCGCCGTTCCATTTTTCCATCAGACGCTGCAACCTCCTTCACTACTTTCGCCTTATATTGATACGGAATCCCAAGCACCGGCCCGATCACGTTTTGTTCCCTGCCCCACGACGAGGTGATATCGGCCACCGCCTCATTCCGTCGCCGCAACCGCTCGCTCAACACGCCGGTGATCATCGCGACAGGGATTAACAGCACCAGGACAAGTGCGCCGACTCCAAGCAATTTGATGATAGTGCTGTGACGGCGCCCGAACGACGGCTGAGATTTCGGTAGCGGCGGTGGCGCTTGAACTTCAGGCATGGGCGGAGAATGAACAAGTCGCTCCGTTTCCGCAATAAAATCCGCGCTGCGGAAAAGTGGCTGGGGGCGGAATCGAACCGCCGACACGTGGATTTTCAGTCC
>QHRD01000044.1 GCA_003220005.1 Verrucomicrobiota bacterium
ATCGCGGGCTGGCGGACTTACGGGCCCAACAGTATGTGCGTGATGGTCATTACACTTTGCGCGCAGTATCAGAGCCGCGCGTGTTCGCCCAAACAAACAACGAGGTCGCAGATGCGTTGCGCGCTTTGGTTGTCGATCTCATTCCATCGAATCAGGAGTTGTTAATCGACGCATACTGCGGTGCCGGGCTTTTTGCGAAAGCATTGCTCGGCAAGTTTGAGCGCGTAATTGGGATTGATTGGGACAAATTCGCAATCGAGGCTGCAAAGGAAAACGCGACTGCGAAAGAGACCTACATCGCCGGCGATGTGGAAACCGAATTGGACAGGGTACGGGCGGCTACGACGCTTATTGTTGATCCTCCGGCGCTTGGGCTGAGTACGAACGTGCGAAAGGCAATTGCTAATCTTGCGCCGCCCACGCTCATCTACGTTTCCTGCAATCCGCCGACGCTCGCGCGTGATTTGAGAGAATTGCAGGAGAAATTCACCATCGAGTCAGTCACACCGCTCGACATGTTCCCGCAAACTGCCGAGATCGAGGTCGCGGTCCAATTGAGCCACCGCTCAACGCCGGAGTCGTGACAAATACCAGATCATCAAGCCCCCGATCGGCACGCCGATCAGGGTTTTCGGATCATGTCGGAGCCAGGCGTTTAAGGAATCGCCGATGAGGTTCACGTAAAGGATGCCGATTCCGAGGCGGCGGCCCCACTCAGCACTTCGGGCAAGTCCAATCGCAGTTAGTCCACATGCCAGCCCGATTAGAGTCATCAACCCCATCGACGCGCCACGGCCAATTTCCAGAAACTGAATGCGCGCATTTGGTTTCAGTCGCCAAGTCGCTTCGAGAAAACTTCCCGGAAATGCAAGTGCGAGAATCGTGATCAAACAAATGAGCGCCCCAAACGCGAAAAAAATTATCAGTAAAATGATCCAGCCAGATCGGCGCCTTTGGTTTACGCGTAGACCAGCAGGTCGATTTCTTCCGGCAGCGAATTTGAGACTTCACGGATCACATTGCCGCGCAGCAGGTTCATGAGTGCGCTGCGCTGTGGCGCGCCGAGAATGACGCGCGATGCACCGAGCGTCGCGGCAACATCGACAATCGTCTCGGCAGCCGAGGGACTCACCGCATAGCAGAACAGCGGCGTGATGTTCTCGGCTTTCCGTTTCGCTTCAGCGAAAATGGTGCTGGCTTCCGGATCTTGCTGCCATTTGCGCCGGACATCCTCTTCTGTCATGAACGGTTGTTCACGCACGAAGAGCAGGTAAAGACGCGCGCCGGTCTTGGCTGCTTCTCTCACCGCGAAATCGAGGGTACGCCCTGCGCTGCGAACCGCGCATAGGATTCCTTCGCCTTCTGAAGGAGCCGACGCTTTGGACATCGGACGCGCAACCTCGACACCTAATTGTCGTGGCGATAGCGCGGGCGCAGCTTCCTTTTTCATTCGGCGTTCCTGTACAAGTCCGCGAAGAATCAATCCAACAGCGAGAATCGTGACCGCAAAATAGCGCGCATTCGGTTTGTCGATGAGCAGCGACATTTCGATCGCAGCCATGACAAGAAAAGTTACAAACATCAGCGTGCGCTCCGAGGTTTTGATCGACAATTTCCGGTCCGTTGACGTGGCGCCTAGATTGGTTGCGATCGCACCGACTACGCCGACGGCATAAAGATCGGCGAGACCAGCCATATCTTTCACAAAAATCACCAGCGTCATCGGCACAATAGTCGCGACCACCGCAGCCAAATTTGGCACGCCCCACTTATTAAGCCGCTGAAAGATCGCCGGCAGCTCGCGGTCGCGTCCCATCAGGAATTGAATCATGATGAGATCGACAATTGCGGTGTTTGAGGCTGAAAGAAGCAAGAACGCGAACACGATGCTGACAACGACCCCAAAAAAATGGCCGAACGCTGGCCCACCCGCGCCACTAACGAAAATTTGTCCCATGTAACGGAGCATGTAATCGCGCACGCCTTCGGCCCCAGGCGCGTTCACGTCCCCATTGACGACTTGCAATCCGTTGAGGGCGTGCGCGGCGAGTCCGAAGAGTGCCGTAAAGACGCAAACTTCGATCATCACCCACAAAATTGCAGGCGTAGAAGTTTTGATCACGCACGGCTGCGCATCTGTGCTGCCGGGATCGAGCTTCATCACGCCGGTGGCATTGGCGATCGCTTCGACGCCCGACAACGCCAGCACGATCCCAACAAATGCCGCCCAGTTGTGTCCAAATGTTCCATGTAACGGCTGCAAGTGAGCAAACGCTTCGCCCAAGTGAGGCAGACAAAACAGCCCGAGAATAACCACGACCAGCGCGGTCGGAACCGAAACCAAGAACGCCAGGCCGCCAGTTTGTTTCGGGCCTAACAAATTCAGCAACCCAATGACTAGAATCGATATGGCCGCGAATTTCTCCGGATGCGGGACGCCGAGATATTGAAAGGCGGAGAGCGCGCTGATCGCCGCCGTTACCAAATAATCAGCGATGAGCAGAAACGCACCGACAATCGAAATCACTTCCGAACGGTGGCGGACAGCTGCATAAACACCGCCGCCGTCAGGGTAAAGGCGGCAGATGATCATGTAGTTGATCCCGACGAGTGCCGTTAGCACGCACATCGCCGCGATCAGCCAAAATGAACTGTAGCCTGCGACAGCGAACGCAAGCCCGATGACGTAGGCCTTGCTCGTTCCCCAGTCGCCGTACAAAATCGCTGCCGCGCGCTTCCAATCCACATTGCGCGGCCGTTTAACGTTGGTTGGGATCAATTCCTTCGACTCAAACGAAGCGTCACTCGCGCGACGAGGCGCTTCACTCTGCCAGGAGTCGGTTCTACGACTTCCTTTGCTCTTTAATGATGCTGACGAGGTTAGCTGTCGGGCTGGAGCCATTAAATGCTCCCGATGCCGCGCATCGTTCGCCCCGATCCGCACCGCTTTCGCGCGCGGAAATTGGTTCCCCCGTTGGGCCGGCTACTCGCCGATCCATTAAGCGAAACAAAGAACTGGAGAAATTTCCGCGCGCCTGGGTTGCCGTCAATCAAAATTGAGGGTTGGTGCTGGACCTAGTCAACGGTGCTCGCCAGCGCACACGCTTGCGCCTTCAAAGTATCGCAACTAACATTTGCATCGGGCAATGGAGTTTGCCTTTCTTCGGCTGAAGAAGAACTGCACTTGAGCTGATGACTCCTGAAAACAGGAAGGAGTCATTATGCTTAATAACGTTTGGTTTATTGCCTGTATCTGGATGGGCTTGGCGCTCGTTGCCAGCCTGATTTCGATCCGCACGGGAATTTCGGTGGCGCTCGTCGAGATTCTGGTCGGTTTAGTTGCCGGCAATCTGGCGGTTGGGTTTGAGGGTGGCACAATGCACGTCGGTCTGGTTGCTGTTCAATCGACCGGCGGGCAGCTGCATCACATCTTGCAATCGACCGAGTGGACGAATTTTCTCGCCCTGCTCGGCAGCGGTGTCCTCACTTTTCTCGCGGGCGCGGAAATCGATCCGCAATCGCTGAAGACCAACTGGCGGGCGAGCCTGTTCATTGGCGTGCTGTCGTTTGCGGTTCCATTCGGCGTTGTGTGGTTCTGCGCGCAATATGTTTTCGGCTGGGGGCTGCACGAGGCACAAATTGCCGGCATCGCGCTTTCGACGACGTCAGTGGCGGTGGTTTATGCAGTCATGATCGAGGGCGGTTTCAGCGACACGGCAATGGGCAAGATGATTCTGGCTGCATGTTTCATTACCGATCTCGGAACCGTGCTCGCATTGGGGACATTGTTTGCGACTTACAATCTTTCGCTGTTGGTCTTTGTTATCGTCATGCTGATCGCTCTGTGGTTTATGCCGAAGTGGACACAGTCGATCATCACCCGGTTTGGCGCGACCCGCGTTAGCGAGCCGGAAGTGAAATTCATTTTTTTCATCTTGTTTTTCCTCGGTGGTCTTGCGACCGCAGCCAAAAGCGAAGCGGTTCTCCCCGCGTATTTGATCGGTCTGGTGGTCGCGGGCGTTTTCGTGCGCGACAAAACACTCGTGCATCGCATGCGCAGCGTCGCATTCGCGGTGTTCACGCCTTTCTATTTCATCAAAGCCGGCCTGTACGTCTCGCTGCCTGCGCTTTGGACCGGCCTGTTGCTCATTGCTGCTTTTCTAATTTTGAAGATGGCGACGAAAATCGTCGGCGTGTTGCCACTGGCGCGGATGCACTGGATGAACAAGCGCGAAGCGAGTTACACGACGCTCCTCATGGCGACCGGCCTCACCTTCGGCACGATTTCCGCGCTGTTCGGTTTGCAAAACCACCTGATCGATCAGCGCCAGTACAGCATCCTTGTCACGGTGGTAATATTGAGCGCATTTGTGCCCACTCTCATCGCGCAGAAGTTCTTTCAGCCAAGCATGGACGCGATGCACGCCTGGGGCCGACTTTACCGAAAACGCATGCGCATCCTAAGTGTGGAAGATGTGAATTCTGAAGATCGGAAGTGAGCGTTCGGCCCGCACAGAAAAGAGCTTGCCAGCGAACGAGCGTGCAATGGAGATTCTCCGCCAATAGGCAATGGCGGAACTGATAGAGGATATTGTTCTCGACGCGAGCGCGGGCGTGCATCGTCCGCGCAATCTGGATTGGAAACGCGCTGCCGCATTGCTCTACGGCGATTGGGGCACCAGCAAGGCGTACGTAATTGGCCTGGCATTTGTCGCAGCCGGATTTTCATCGCTGCCGATCATCCTTGCCGTTTGCGCGCTCACCGGTTTGGTGGGCATCAATTACGCGGTCATTTGCCGTCATTTTCCCGACGGGGGCGGCGTCTATTCCGCAGCCCGCTCGCAAGGAAGATTGCTCGCGGTAGTCGGCGCGTTGTTGTTGCTTGCAGACCTCACGGTTACCGCGGCGCTGAGCGGTTGGTCCGCTCTTACCTACATCACCTCCGGGGCGGAAGACGTTGCATGGATCAACATGGCGCGCGATCTCATCGCGCTGACGACGATCGGCGTGCTACTGATCATGGGGCTGATCAATTATTTTGGGCCGAAGCATTCCGGCAGCTTCGCTGTGGCGTTGGCGCTGCCGACGGCAGTGGTCGTCGTTGTATTAGTCGCATTGAGTGTGCCGCATTTGACCACGCATTTCCTCGAGCCGCCGCACAGAAGTCTGGGCGCGGTGTGGGTGCAATTCGTCGGCGTGATCCTGGCGTTGTCGGGCGCGGAATCGATCGCGAACCTCACCGGCGTGATGAAGCTCGATCCCGGATCGACAATGGAAAACCCAAGCGTCGCGCGTGAATCAACGAAAGCGATTACACCCGTGGCGATCGAAGTTGTTTTAGGCACCGCGCTCCTCGGATGGGCAATGCTTTCGGTCCCTTCGGTAATCGGCAAGACGTTGCATCTAACCGATCGCGGTCAGATCGCGGCGGTCCTGGGCCAACGCAGTGAGGACATGTTGCGTTTCATCGGCGAACAATTTGCAACCGCCATGTTTTCGCCTGCGGTCGGTCAGATTTTCGGCTGGATCGTTGGAATTGTTTTC
>QHRD01000045.1:0-550 GCA_003220005.1 Verrucomicrobiota bacterium
TGTCCCAACGATATCTGGTTTTCCGTCGCCATTTACATCTCCAGTTGTTTGTGATTGCGTCGAGGCGACTTTGACCAACTCTGTCCGGGCCTGAAAAGTGCCGTCACGATTGCCTGGGACCACTGCTATCCCGAAATCGCCCGAGAGAATCTCGCTATCTAGCTCACTGGCACTGACCAGATCAACGGTTCCGTTCCCGTCGAAGTCTCCCATAGATACGGTATATCCCGCTCCATAATTCAGAGGCGACGTGTTGAATGTGCCGTCACCATTGCCTTTGAAAATGCTGATGATCGTCGAGCTCACCACGACGGCCATGTCTGTGATGGCATCACCGTCCACATCGCCGGCCGCGAAATCCATCGGATTTCGAGCCGTTGCTGTATCAATCGGTGTTTGAAAAGTCCCGTCGCCGTTGCCAAGAAGCATGTCGAACCTGGGTTGCGCGTAACGCGCCGCAGTCACAAGATCCAGTTTGGAATCACCGTTGAAATCAGCCACGGCGATAAGATCGGGGGGTCGCTGGTCGCGAAATCCTGGTACGCCTGGA
>QHRD01000045.1:569-2962 GCA_003220005.1 Verrucomicrobiota bacterium
CTGGAATGTGCCGTCACCGTTTCCCAGCAGTATGCTGACCGCATAATGCGAAGACGCTCCCACGGCCAAATCGACGTTACCGTCACCGTTAAAATCCCTGGCTACGACCACCATTGCCTGGAGTGGGGTGGTATAGGCTACGGGCGCCGAAAAACCTCCATGACCGTTTCCATATAAAACACTAACTCTTCCTTGATTTGTTATATCGTTCGCAACTACGATGTCCGGCTTTCCATCGTTGTTAAAATCGGCAACCGCGACGGAGTTCGGAAGGGGCCCCGCCCTGAACACGCTGGCGTTCTGAAACGTGCCATCACCGTTACCGAGCAGCACGCTCACGCGCTGACCGCCGGGGAGACCAGCATCGATGTTGTCGGAACCGAAATCGTTACCGCGATCGGCAATAACAAGATCGACCTTGCCGTCACGATTAAAGTCTCCCGCAGCAATAGCCACGGGATTTGCCCCTGCGATGTCATACGTTTGCGCGTCTCGGAAAGTCCCGTCTCCATTGGCAATCAGAATGTTTGCCTCGCCTGGATCAAATCCATTACACGTCGCGATATCGGAAATACCATCTCCGTTAAAATCCGCCACGACCACCGCGTCGACGTAAGTCGAAGTTTCGAAAAATGAAGAACCAAAGAAGCGCGGACTTTGGGCTTTAGCGGAAGCCATCGAGAAGAAACAACAGCAAAGGGAAACAGCCATTTTGCCTAACAATCGGGTTTTATTCATACCTGGGATGTGATTTTACAGCGATGCTCTGTTTTGCACGCAGATGGCAGGAAAAAGCAAGCAAAAATCGGATTGAGTACCGTTAGCCAATGGACGGTGATCAAAACTGTGAGTTTCCAATTCAGTCAATGCCTGAAAATGTTCAGCAAAGGCCCTGCGCCCCGACGAGATGAACCAGCGCAGCGGTGGCGAATCTTGACAACCGCGAACAAACGTAACTCGCTTCTCTGTGCCGCTGCCAGAATCGCCGGTAGCTCATGCTCGCGGATAAAGCTCGATTCAAAAAAGGCTGGGCTCAGGAAGAGAACTGCAGCGGCCGCCGTGCCAAGTGCCTCATTGATGTCTTTGCGCCAGCGGCCCGCGGGACGAATCTGCTGATCGCTCCAGATGTTAAGGCTTACACCATTTCCTTGAGCGTGCCGGCCGGCGATTTGACTTTTGTAACGGTTTTAACGTTGTAACTTTTGTTCGATGTCGTGCGCGAAGATTGATCCGGCTTTGCACCAGGCGCAGAAGCCGGCCTGGATCAAGGTGCGGCTGCCGTCGAATCCGGTTTTCTTTTCGACGAAGGCGCTGATTTCCGATTTGCGTTTGCACACGGTTTGCGAAAGCGCGCAATGCCCCAATCGTTGGGAGTGCTGGAGCCAGGGTACGGCGACGTTCATGATCGCTGGTGATCGTTGCACCCGCGCCTGCGGATTTTGCGCCGTAACAACGGCCAAGCCTTTCGAGTTGGAACAAGACGAACCGGAGCGCGTAGCCGAGGCGGTGCGTCGAATGAAATTAAGGCACGTCGTGATCACAGCCGTTGCGCGCGACGATCTCAAGGACGGTGGCGCGGATCATTTTGCCCGCACGATCACAGCGATTCGCAAAATGGATCCATCGGTCGCCGTCGAAGTGCTTGTTCCCGATTTTCACGCACAGGATTGGTGCATCCAGATCGTGCTCGACGCAGGCCCTGATATTTACAATCACAACATGGAAACGGTGGAGCGGCTGACGCCTGTTGTGCGCTCGCGCGCAAAGTATCGGACTTCGCTGCACGTTTTGCATCGAGCAAAGAGACTATCGCCAAGCGTCGTCACGAAAAGCGGTGTCATGTTGGGCCTCGGCGAAAAAGAAACCGAATTGTTCCAGACGATGGACGATTTGCGCGAAGCCGGGTGCGAAGTACTGACCATGGGCCAGTATTTGCGCCCGAGTGCGAAGCACCTGCCCGTGGTTGAATACATCACGCCCGAGCAATTCAATTACTACGGCGACATCGCGCGTCGAAAGGGTTTTCTCTATGTCGCGTCCGGTCCGCTGGTTCGCAGCTCTTATCACGCGGCCGACTTTCATCCAGTGGTGCGCCGATAGCGGACGGAATGCGATTCCGCGTGCAGTAATTATTGTCATTCCGAGCGGAGTCGAGGAATCTCTGGACTTAAATTTGAGATGTCTCGACTTCGCTCGACATGACAGAAACGAACATTAGATCGACGACTGCCGCGGTTATCCCTGCATACCAGGACGAAAAACATATTGGAGACATCGTTCGTCGAACCCGCGAGCAACTGGACCACGTCCTTGTCATTGATGATGGCTCGACCGATCACACCGCGCAACGCGCCCGCGACGCCGGCGCTGAAGTCATTGTTCACAATCAAAAC
>QHRD01000045.1:3088-6211 GCA_003220005.1 Verrucomicrobiota bacterium
TCGGCGCATTGTGAACCGTTACATGAGCAGGCGCATTAGTCGCGTTTGCGGACAAGAAATTCCCGACACCCAATGCGGTTACCGCATGTTGAAGCGAGAATTGATTCCGGAGTTACTTGGCGGCGGGCATCGGTTCGATTACGAAACTGAAGTGCTTATCATCGCCAGCCGCAAAGGTTATCGGATCGAATCAGTTCCAATTAGCACTGTTTATACCGATCAAGTGAGCAAGATTCATCCTATGCGCGACGCGATTCACTTCTTCAAATTGATGTGGCGCTATCGCAAACGCGCCACGGCGGTTAGCACGACCGACAACTAAGATCAGGGTTTTGTCGCTGGGAGTGGCTTGGAGCTTTTTAGAATTTCCGACTCGGGTGTGAGCTGGGCTGGTTTGCCGCTGAAGATCACCCGGTTTGGTTTTTCCGCGAGCGTTTCCACAAGCGCCTTGGCGTACGTCGTGACGACTTTCAAATTCAAGAGCGTCACGTGCAGTTGTTTTAATTGTTCCTGAAGCTGCTTGTCCGTCGTTTTGATGAAAGTGTTCCCGGTGCTCAAGAAGGTGTCCGCGCCTTTGGCTACGCCATCAAGATTTGTGATCACGTTCTGCAAATTGTCCACGTCGAGCTTTAGCGAATCAGCCAGCGGGCCGAGCTTCGGAGTGAAGTCGCCGAGATCTTTCTTTAAACCGGTGACTGTCACGCTTAAATCATTGAGCAATTTGTTCGCATTCTCGAATAGTGGCCCGGCTGCCGCAGTGATCTGCTCGATGCCGTACGCGGGATGCCCCTCGATCGCTGCGTTGTTTGCCAGTGTGTCTCCACCGGGCGTGCCCGCGGAAAGCGCCACGAACTTTGGCGAGAGCAACGTATCGGAACTGAGGGTCGCAGTTACATCGGTAGGCAGCGGCGGAATTTTTTCGTCGAGACTCACCGTCACCCGCACAGCGTCTCGTTTATTTGCGGAGGCTTCGCGCTCTTTGGCGGTAAGATGCCGCATCGCGAGCACTCGTCCTGCTGGCGCGCCAGCATAGCGCACCTCGGAATTCACTTTTACGCCGGTCACATCTTCATAATTGATTTGCAGGGTGCGTGTCGGTTTCTTGAGGCGATAACCCGAGAGCGCAAAACTGAGCGCTCCCAGCAGGACGATGCTGCACGCGATCACAAACAAGGCGACGAGGTAATCGGACAGGTTGCTGCGCTTCATGAATGCTTGTGGTGAAAACGGAACCGGCCGCCCAAGAAAGGGCGGGGCCGAACAAGTTGATGATCTTTATGCTCTTCCTGTGAAAGGTTCAACGGAATAGGGCCGTCCGGGCGACCGTGAATAAATTGCTGCACTTCCTGGTTCGGGCTGTTACGGATTTCATCCGGTGCGCCCTCGGCGACAATTGAACCGTGGCCGAGCATGATCATCCGCGTCGCAATGCGAAAGGCGCTGGTCATATCATGGGACACGACGACTGCGGTCATGTGGCTTCCATGCGTCAGTTTCAAGGTTAGTTCATCTACCACAGCAGTCATGATTGGGTCGAGACCGGAGGTCGGCTCGTCGCTGAATAACAATTCCGGGTCGAGCGCAAGCGCGCGCGCAAGCCCAACGCGCTTTTTCATTCCGCCGCTGATTTCATCTGGTGTGAGATCTTCAAACCCGCTCAGACCAACCATGTCGAGCTTTCGCTTCACGATTTGTTCGATTTCGTCTGGCGACTTCGCAGTGTGTTGCAGAAGTGGCAGCGCAACATTCTCGCCCACTGTGAGCGACGCCAGCAGCGCGCCGGATTGAAACAACATCCCGAATCGCAGACGAACACGCTCAATCTCACGTTCCTTCATCCCGGTTATCTCTTCTCCAAAAAGTTTCACCGTGCCTGAAGTCGGTTTCATGGAGCCGATCAGGTGCCGGAGCAACGTGCTCTTGCCGCAACCGCTGCCGCCCATGATGACGAGCGTCTCACCTCGATTGACGTTGAACGAGACATCGTCGAGCACTGCGCGATCTCCGAATCGCCGGACGAGGCCCGCTACTTCGATGATGGGAGGATCAGCGGGCATGATTAGAATGACGAATGTCGAATGACGAATGACGAACTAATGACGAAGCTCGAATGACGAGTGTCGTCCGTCGCTTAATCGTAGCTTGGATTTCAGCATTCATTTTTTCCGCTTCTCCAAATCTTCGAGAAGATTAGGTGCAAAGCCTTGGCTTCGAGCCATAGCCCTCGCTCTTCGAATTTCAACTCGGGAACCGCGCGTGCAGCCATGCGCAGAAAGTGCTTACTCTCACGCGCTTCTTTCTTGCAGGTCCCAATGCACTTCAGAAATTCCTTCTTGGAGACTGCGTCGTCGGCTTCGTCGTAATTGGCTCCCACGCTTGTTGCCGCTCCAATTAGTTGACTTATGATTCGGTCAGTAAGCGGCCCCACCGGAATCTTCTTTGCGAAATCAATTATCGCTTCGCCAAATCGGGCCGTCCGTTCCTCTAAATCGTAGAGGGGTTTCGCGTCAGGTTCTTCCCGCACAAATGGCTTGTGCTCGTCACCCCAGAAGGAATTTTCAGAATCGGCTAACGTTTCGTGCTTTGTCATTGCTTCGTCATCCGTCATTTGTCATTCGTCATTTGGCTTCATTCCCTCGTCATTCGTCATTCGAGCTTCGTCATTCACATCATACGCTAAAAAAGAAAATCCCGGTCAATACCGCGTTCATCACCAGCATTGCCAGCAAAGCTTGCACGACCGAGGCCGTTGTCGCTTGACCGACACCCTCGGCACCGCCTTCCACATTCAGCCCAGCGTTGCATGCGATGGTGATAGTGATCCAGGCGAAAACTACGCTCTTGATCATTCCTGAATACAAATCCCATGTGTCTGCGCTTTCCAGAGCGCGCAGTACATAACCGGCGGTATTGAAATCGAGAGCGAAGGTGCAGACCGCCCAGCCGCCGAGGATGCCGATGTAATTTCCAAAGATGGTGAGCGCCGGGAGCATCACGAGCATGGCCAGAAAACGCGGCACAACCAGATACTGGACCGGGTTGATTGCCATTACCTCGAGTGCCTCGATTTCTTCAGAAACCTTCATAGTGCCCAACTCAGCTGCAACAGCAGACCCGCTCCGA
>QHRD01000188.1:0-4460 GCA_003220005.1 Verrucomicrobiota bacterium
TTTACAAAAAGTTTCTCAAAGTTGAGGAGCATCGATTACGCCTGAAGCACCAGGCCGGCGGGGGCGGCCGGGAAATTTGCACCCGACGGGCTGAATTGATTGATATTTTATTGCAATATGTCTTCGGCGCTGCTGCCGCTGCTGCTCGCGAAAATGGCGGGGCGGAGGTTCCGCTGGCGTTGGTCGCTCTTGGCGGATATGGCCGGGGCGAGCTCAACCCCTTCAGTGACATTGACGTGATGCTGTTGCATCGGCAACGAGACGAGATCTCGCCGCACTTGGAGGAGATGGTGAATCAAGTTCTCTATCTGCTATGGGACAGCGGGTTCAAGGTTGGACACTCCACGCATTCCATTAAAGAAGCGATTGCCCAGGCCAACCGCGATATACGCACAAAAACCGCGATGCTAGAATCGCGGTTTCTCGCTGGCGAGAAGGAACTGGCGCAGGAATTTCGAGAGCAATTTCGTTCAAAATGTGTCGAGGGACACGAACGGAAATATGTTGAAATGCGTATGCACGACCAGGTCGCGCGACACGAAAAATTCGGCGACAGCGTCTACCTGCAAGAACCCAACCTCAAGAATGGGTGCGGTGGACTGCGCGACTACCAAAATCTGCTTTGGATAACCTACTTCAAAGAAGGCTCGCTGAGTACGAACCAGCTTGTAGGGAAAGATTGGCTGAGCGAAAGCGATCAGCGACAGATTGAGCGAGCCTACGATTTTCTACTCCGCCTGCGTACGGATCTGCATTATGCCACCGGGCGCGCGACCGACATATTGCACATCAACCTGCAGGAACAAATCGCAAAACGGCTGCATTATTCTCCTCGAAACGGCCAGCTTCGCAGTGAGTCGCTCATGCGGGATTGCTACGAGCATACGCGAAATATCTTCCGGGTGACGGAGCGCATTACGGAGCAATTTGTGAGCGGATATGTCACCAGTAAGACGCGCTCGCTTTTTAGTTTTCTTCCGTTGATCGGGGCGGACAAAACTCCCATCGGGGACTCTTTCTTTGTTCGTAACCAACAGCTGCACCCAGCGCAGCGCGAGGTTTTTCGCAAAGAGCCTGAGCAGATGATGCAGGCCTTTCAGCTTGCACAGGAGCGCGAGCTGGACCTCAGCCCGGAACTGGCAGACTTATTGACCAGAAGTCTCCGCAACGTAACCCGCACGTATCAATATGCGCGCGGACCGCGGGCGATCTTCAAATCGATTCTATCACAAAAAGGCAAAGTAGGACGCATCCTGCGAATGATGCATCGGGTCAATTTTCTCGGCCGTTACATTCCGGAATTCGGCCAGCTGACCTGCCTGGTGCAGCATGAATTTCTGCATCGCTACACAGCTGACGAACATACCTTGGTGTGTATCGATAAACTCGATGCCCTGGCGGAGACGAATGATCTCAAGCTGATTGCATATCGCAGGATTTTTGAGCATCTCGAAGACCCGCTGGTTCTCTATCTCGCGCTGCTTTTGCACGACAGCGGCAAAGCTGTCGGCGCACGACCACACTCAGAAGCGAGCGCGCTTTTCGCCCAGCGCGTTGCTGGCCGTTTGCAGTTGTCATCCGAGGAGCGCAAGTCGCTTATTCTGCTCGTCGATCATCATCTCACTCTCTCCAGGATCGCGCAGCAGAGAAATCTGGATGACCCAGCCACGATAATGGAACTGGCCCAGATTGTGAAGAATCAAAAAAACCTGAATGCGCTGATGCTACTTACGTTGGCTGATGGACAGGGCACAAGCGCCGAAGCGTGGTCGGATTGGAAAGAGTCCCTCGTTTGGCAGTTATTTCACAATACATCGCAGTATCTGGCGGACCGGAAGTCTTACGACGAGCAGACAAGAATCGAGCGCGAAAGCTTGCAGGCTTCCGTCTCCAAGCAGCTTTCGCGGGATTACGCAGGCGAAATCGAAGCACACTTTGAATACATGCCAGATCATTATTTTCGCGCGACGGATCTTCCCGAGATTATCGAACACCTGAAACTGTTCCGCTGCTTTCTTGAGAATGTTTCCAGTAGCGAAGAATCTGGGTTGGCTGCAGCAATGAGATGGAAAGTTGTGCCAGAGCAGGGGCACAGCGTCGTCACATTCTGCACCTGGGAGCGTGAACGATTACTGGCAAAAATCGCAGGATCGTTGTCGGTTGTGCCGTTAAATATTTTGAGCGCTGACGTTTTTCCACGCGGCGACAACGTGGTTTTTAACATTTTTCGTGTTTGCGATACGAATGCTGGTCCGGCTGCCCGCCCGGGCGATTTGCGGCTGGTGGAACAAACTTTGCGACGAGCACTCGAAGACGAGAGCTTCGATTTTCTGCCATTAATCGAAAACGCGAAACGCCAAAGCCGTCGTCTCGCGCCAGCAATTGAATTTCCGACGCGCATTGCCATTGACAACAAAATGCATCCGACCTACACGCTGATTGAGATTCAGGCTCCGGACCGGCTCGGATTGCTGTACGACGTGCTGAGCTGTCTTGACCGCGAAAATATCCTGATCCCGCTGTCTCGTATTAACACGCAGGCTGGGGCGGCGATTGACACGCTGTATGTGGTGGACGGCTCCAATCACGCCAAGATCACCGATTCGCACCGCATCCGGCTGATCCAGCAGCATCTAAAGACCGCGATCTTAAGCGGAGGCGCTGCGAAATCGCAGTAGAAAACACGAGCGCGTTTCAATTCTGCTACGAACTGTTTCGGTCTCATGAACGCTCTTATTCTCGCAGCCGGATACGCAACACGCCTTTACCCGTTAACGCTCAAAAAGGCGAAGCCGCTTCTCTTGGTGGGAGCCAAACCGATTATCGAGTGGGTGGTGAATAACCTCTCGGGTGATCCTGATCTGGAAACGATCTACGTGGTAACAAACGACAAATTTGCGGCTGAGTTCCAAGCTTGGAGTGAGCACTACCGGAGCCAGCATCCAGAATTCAAATTCAAAATCATTAACGACGGTTCCACAAGCGATAAAGCAGCTTGTTAATCGTCGCCGGCGACAACTTGTTGACTGAGTCCTTAACGGACTTTGTGGCCTGTGCGCGTAGAAGCGATGCAACGGTTGCGGTCTATGATGTCGGCGACGCTGAAGCGATCAAAAAATATGGCAACATCAGCGTTGATGCGGATGGAATCATCACTCGCTTCGAGGAAAAACCCGAGAACCCCCAGGGAACCTTGGCTGCAGTCGCGGTTTACTATTATTCGCCCGCAGTTCTCTCTCTTTTAACGACGTATCTGGCTGCGGGCAACAATCCGGATCAGCCGGGCCGTTTTGTGCAATGGCTCTACACGCGCAAACCGGTAAAAACGTTTCAAATCAAAGGGAAATGGCTCGATATTGGAAGCAAGCAAGCTTTGGAGAACGCAGATCAGATTCTCGGCAAGCTCAAAGGCGAGCAATAATGACAAATTAGCCATTCGCGCTTCGTCATTCCTTCGTCATTCGCGCTTCGTCACTTTAATCTTCCTTCATCAAACTCGATCAGGTCGAAATAGGTCCGAATATCTTTGCGGCCTTCGCCGCCAGCTTCTTTGAGAAAATGGAGGAAACGCGCCTTTTTGGCCGCGGTATCGGGATGCCGGGCAATCATTGCCTGGTTCCATTGCCCGATCTCTTCAGGCGACTGTGGCGCGCCGTTTTTCTGCAGCCATTTCAGAATCGCGGCGTCATCGTCGAGTTTATTGGCAATCTCTTCGAACGTGTCGCCGTCGATTTTCAGAAACGCCAGCAAATGTTTATCGAAGCGGACGGTTTTATAGTTGTAACCATCAAGCAATCCTTTCCGGTGCAGTCTGGCCTTATCGATCAAACGCGGCAGATGCACATAGCCGCCGAGCTTCTCGTAAGGACTGCGTGGATGCAGTCTTCGCATGAAGGAGATCGTTCTAAGTCGCCGGCAAAGGCCGCGGTGCCGTTTCTGGAAGATCCGATTCCGGAGCGTGTGGCGCAGCGGGCTCGTGTTGCTGCAATAATTCTCCCTGCGTAAACGCGATGTTACCGATGACGAGCTGGCCGGAAAACATCCCGCCTTTTTCCACCGTAATGGCCCGCGCCGTGACATCGCCTTCTAGTGTGCCTTTCCTATCGACCGTGACCGTTTGCGCCGCGATCTCGCCCGACATCCTGCCTCTTATGTCGACGCTTTCTGCCCGGATTCTGCGGAAGCAGTGAACATCGGCTTTCCGATCGACGATGACGTGCCGCGCGCTGATGCGGCCGGGAATTTTGCCTGAGAAGTTAATCGTCGCGGTGTCGTCGCAATGCAGATTCCCGCGCAGCCTGCCTTCGACTAAGGCGGATCGGCAAACTACACTGCTACTGGCCAGATCGCCTTTGCCGGTGAGATGCACGTCACCACGTGTTCGAATGCTTCGGCTGAAACCGCTCGTGATTTTGTAGTCGCGCAGATCAATGTGCGCGCTACAGGACGGGCAGATTGTC
>QHRD01000188.1:4485-7051 GCA_003220005.1 Verrucomicrobiota bacterium
GGAGCTCTCTGGGGGAGGCGCTTCTTCTCTTGTCCGCAGTTTCAGGCCCGGTTTCGGTGTGAATGGCGAAAACGAGCGACCGCACTGGCGACAGATTGAACTCTTGGCCGCGACATATTCCATCTGCTTAAAGCCACAGTGCGGGCATTCCGCACCGACTTTTACAAGCGACGGATTGTTGGCCACTGGATCTTAAGCCGAGATCCTTATGCGCGCGCTCCAAAGGCTGCTTTGATGGGCTCGCTCGGGCGCACAACCTCAGGGCGAGCTGCCGACTTGGCGGAAAACGTGCCGGTGGTGACTTCCGACTTGCCGATGAAAGTGGCCCCCTCCTCGATGGTGAGACGCGCTGCTTTCAGATCTCCCTGCAACACGCATTTGGATTTCAGCTCGCAACGCTCGGCGACGGTTATGTTGCCGTGCACTTTGCCATAGACGGTGATCGACTTGGTTTTTATCTCTCCCCGAATTTCAGCATTTTCACCGACGGTCAAAATGCCATCAGAGTTAATGTCCCCTTCGACTTTTCCGTCGATGAGAAGTTCCTTTTGGAACTTGATCGAGCCTTTGATTTCGACATCGCTCGAAAGGATGTCTTTACCTCCATGATCTGCCATAGGATTTGAATTTCGATTATCGATTTTTGTTGATGTTTTTGGTTCTTCCCGGCTCGCAGAATGATTGTTGTCATCTGTGTCCGGATACCGCGGCTCTTCTCGAACTGGCGGCATCGGCCGTTGCGGGACGAATCTCTTAAGCATTGGGTAGATTGTGGCACTCGCCGATGCCTGTCAACGGATTCTCTTTCTTGGGCACAAACTTTTTATTTTTTATCGTTCATCAGCTACCCGGTAAAGTTTGAACGCCGCGGTCTGCGCGGTGAAAATCAGGAAACGCGGCGCCTGGCCGGGGCTTCGATCCAATACGCGACAGAGAGGATGCAGCGGTAACGCCGGATTCAGGATCGCTGCGCAATTTTGCGCCATGCGTTCGGAATCATACGCGAAAATCCACGTCACCCGGTGGCTCTGCAAAATTTCGCGCGCTCTTTGCAGATCATCGGAAAGAAAAAATCGCGCGCTGTCCTCATTGCCGTTTAAACTTTCGTGTGAACTTCCGGCTACTCCAGGCTGCCCGGACCAATAGGCGACCGAGGGTGAAAGCCACCACGGCGCAAGAAACGGATGCACGTCGCGCGATCGCAAACTGAGCGCCAGCTCGCGTAATTGCACTGATTCACTCCGCCGTTCTACACGAGCGGCTAATTGCGTTTCATTTGGCCAAAGCCTCTCATCCCAATCGCGCAAAATCGGAAAGATCGACAGCGCAAATGCGATCCAGACGGCTGGTGGCGATTTGATTGGCGCGAGCAAAAACGGAAGCGCAAGTGAGAATATCAGTACAAAAAAATATCCCCAGCGCGCCTGCCAAATTGTGAGACCGTAAGTTGCAACGAGAAGCACAAGAACAAACCAGCGCGCCGCTACTTCGCTCCTTCCGCGGTCCCTGCTCATACTGATCCAAATCAAAACCGGTGTGATGAGGAGAAAATACCCGCACCAATGCAACCAAACCGGATTTGTCGGCGACACGTGGACGAGTTCGCCAACCGTGCGCGACCAGTTTCTGAAAATCGCGCTGGAATGAAAAATGGATAACGACGGGATTCGCCGCTCGATCAAAAGCGCAATCACAACGATCACCGCGAACAAAATCCAACCCGCGCGACGATCTCGTCCGAAAAGCGCTCGGCGATTCACCAGAAAGCTTGTGGTTATTACGATGAGAAAGAGAACGAGCGGCTCGTAAGCGGAGACCCAAATCGCCAGCGCCCACGCCGTAGTGCTGATCATCGCCCATCCGCGAATGCGTAATGCTATACGTGATTCACGTATATCATCGCTCGACACGTTGAGCGCCTGCAGATTTTGGAAACTCCACGCCGCGCAAATCGCGATCGCCACGAGCAGAATGGACAGGGATTGATGATCGGGCCTGCCAAGTGCCGTCCCGTGAACCAGAATGGGACTGATTGCGTACAGGCTCAGCGTTACCCAGCGATAGCGGAATTGCATTCGGCGCGACCACCACCAGAGAAACCAGCCGCCAAGCAGCGCTAGCAAAGGCGACACAAATGCTCCTGCCAAATCGAGCGTGTGCACCGTAAATGGCTTCAGCAAAAGCGACAGTCCGAGGATGAGATAGTCGAGTGGCGCGGTCGTGTGCGGAGTTGTTCCCTGTGGAAAATTCTCAAAAGCACGCGCGTCATCCGCGCGTAACAATCGGCATCGACAAAGTAAATGTTCCCGGCAATAAAAACGTCCTGATAATTCGCACACCGTGTTATTAGGATCAACGCGCTGAGTAACGCGATTTCAATGATGTTCAGGGTTCTGCGAATCACGGCTCCATCCCAAATCCGCAATGCGCAATGCGCAATCCGAAATTTCAGCCAGCGAGGCTGCGCCTCAGACCGGACATAACCACGAGTGGACACTGGGTGACACAAATGTTTTTACGCGCGGAAGCGCTTTGGAATGCGGCGGCTTGACGGCGCTTTGCGCCT
>QHRD01000189.1 GCA_003220005.1 Verrucomicrobiota bacterium
AATTGCGCGATGGTTACTACGTCAATCTTGGCATCGGAATTCCGACGCTCGTTGCCAATTACATTCCCGAAGGAATTCACGTCACGCTCCAATCCGAGAACGGGTTGCTCGGCATCGGCCCGTTTCCGACAGAAGATAAGATTGACGCCGACCTGATTAACGCGGGCAAGCAAACGATTACCGAACGGCCTGGGTCAGCTTATTTCTCGAGCGCCGATTCGTTTGGACAGATTCGCGGCGGTCACATCGATCTTGCGATCCTGGGCGCATTCGAAGTGACCGACAGCGGCGACATCGCGAACTGGATGATTCCGGGAAAAATGATCAAAGGTCCGGGCGGCGCGATGGACCTTGTGGCGGGCGTGAAGCGAGTAGTGGCGGTGTTGGAGCACACATCCAAAGACGGCAGCCCGAAGATTTTGAAAAAATGCACACTTCCGATCACCGGTCTCGGAGTCGTGAATCTCATCATCACTGATCTCTGCGTGTTTGAAGTCAAAGAAGGCGGCGGCCTCGTTCTCACGGAGATTCATTCCAACGTGACCCTGGACGACATTCGCGCGAAGACCGGCGCGCCGTTCGAGGTCGCGCTTAAGAAATAACTTCTGCTCGCTCTCGCGGACAGACGAGAACAAGCAACGAAGCGATAATCCAGCATGCGATCATCACCGCGAAGCCGGTGCTGAACGATCCTGTGCGCTGACTCAAGTCGCCGAAAATTTTTGGGCCGACAAATCCGCCGATGCTCGCGGTGCAGTTGATGAAGCCAACTGCCGCCGCAGCTGCTGCGTTCGTGAGGAATGCGGATGGTAACGCCCAAAACGCGGGCAAATAGGCAACGCTGCCGAAACCAATGAGAGTAAACACGACCATGAGCAGCGCGGTCGAATGCGGCAGAAAGAACCAAATCGCGAGACCGAAAGCGGCGGTCAATTGCGGAGCGGCAAAATGCCAGCGCCGCTCGCGTGTGCGATCCGAATTCCATCCGAACACGAGCATGCCGATTAATCCGGCGATAAATGGAATCGCGCCCATCCAACCAACATGAAAATCGCTCCATCCGGTCATGCGTTTGAGGAGCGTCGGCATCCAGAACCAAAAAATGTAACCGCCGCTGTAACAAAAGAACAAACCGAGCGTCAGAATGATCACCGGCGGATGTCGCAGCGCTTGTAAGATCGACATCTCCTCGAGATGCGCCTTTGCGCGACGTTCCTCGGCGAGACGCCAAGCGATCCAATCGCGTTCGTTAGGCGCAAGCCACCGCGCCTCCGTTAGGCGATCGGGCAGTACGAATAGTGTGACGATTCCAAGCAAAACCGCCGGCACACCTTCGAGCAAAAACAACCAACGCCAGCCAGGTGTTCCCAACCAATTGATCCCGAGGATCGCGCCAGCGAGCGGTCCGCCGAGAATATAGGCGATCGGAATCGCCGACATGGTGCGATAAATAAACGATTACGCCGGGAAAAAATCCCGCTTCGGCCGCGCCCAATAAAAATCGCGCGCCGTAAAGCTGATGCGCAGTATGGACAAATGCGGTGAGTGTCGTCAGCCCGCCCCAGGTGATCAGGGTAAACGCGAGTAGCAGCCTCGCGCTCCAGCGTTCCACCAGCAGTGCCCCGGGAATTTGCAGCGCAAAATAACCGATAAAGAAAATTCCGCTCGCCGTGCCAAAGACCGAATCGGTCAGACCGAGATCGCCTTTCATCCCGAGCGTCGCGTAGGCGATGTTGGTGCGATCGAGATAATTGGCGACGTAGAGAAGAAAAAGAAACGGCAGGAGACGCCGCGCGATTCGAGTGCGTGCACTTTCGCCCGCGGCTGCTTGCAAAGAAGCCATCATTGCGCGCAGCATAACGCCGTTCGAAACGCTCACAATTTAGAAAAGGTGTTCGCAGCCCAACTTGCAAAGCGCTCACTCCCAAGGAAGTTTTGTTCGTCGGCGATATACCAAAAACGCGAAACGCAAAAGTGATGCGCCGGATTGTGCGCGCCGCGTATCTCGGCGAAAACCTGGGCGACACTTCCGGCTTGGAAAACCCCGCGTCGCTGGATGAAATCAAGCTCGCAATGGAACGCAGGCAACTGCCGGGGATGTTGGCAGATTACTGGCCGCGCAGTTGTCAGTCCAACTAACCTTCGCGCAGATACCATGGCGTGGTAATGACTACCGTGCGCTGGTCGCCTTGCAGGAACAGCAGCGTCCGCAACGTAGCGCCGTGAATATTGTGCAACAATTTTTCATACCAGTGCGGCTCGATCAGCTCGGGAATGATTACAGCGATGATCCGGTCTTTGTGTTCGCACTCCAATTTGCGAACGAACTTTAGAATCGGCTCGCAAATTTGCCGGTACGGCGACTCGACGATTTCCAGCTTTGGCACGGCAGATTTTGCCGCCCGCGCCGGCTCGTCTACTTTCTCAGCCCACGTTTCGCGCAGGCTTTTAGTCTCTTCCTTTTCGCTTATCACGTGCAAAGCGATGATCTCATCGGACATTTCCATTCCAAGACGCAGCGCCCGTTCGGCCACGCGGTTCCAAGCTTGAACCGGAATGACTACAATCGGTGGGCGCAGCTTGGTGGTTTTCAATTTCACCTTCTGACCGATTTGTTGGCCAACCCATGCGTAGTGGTGTTTGGTCTTCCAAAATAGCCATACCAGCGCCGGGCCGATCATGAGTGTAACCCAGGCGCCCTCTGCAAATTTCGCGACGATGATAACGAGCAGCGCAATGCTCGTCAGGGTCGCGCCGACCGCATTGACGATCAATTTTGTGCGCGCGTGTTTACCTCGTTTGCGTCGCCAATGCTCGACCATGCCGATCTGCGAAAGCGAAAAGGCGCTGAACGCGCCGATCGCGAAAAGCGGAATGAGCTTGTCTGTAATGCCACCGAAAGCAATCAAAAGGAGGCCAGCCAAAATCGCCAGCGCGATGATCCCCCCTGAAAAGACAAGCCGCCGCCCGCGTTCGGCAAAGAATGACGGCAGAAACCTGTCCTCGGCGAGAAATCGGCAGACCCGCGGAAAACCTGCAAAGCTCGTCTGCGCTGAAAAAGTCAGGACTATGAAAATGCTGGCGATCGAGATGTAATAGAAGACTCCGCGCCCTGCTGCGGCGGCGACCAACTGCGAAAGCATCGTTTGATAACCGGGCTTTTGCTCATCCATCGCGTGAAGCTTGTATGCTGGCGCGAGGAAACTAAGCACGAGCAGGAAAAGGGCGAGCACAGCAACGATAACAGTGAGTGTCCATTGCGCTCTAGGCACTTCGGGTTTTTTAAAAAGCGGCACACCGTTGCTGACGGCTTCAACACCAGTCATCGCGGTGCAGCCGCTGGCGAAAGAGCGCAGCAGAATCCACGCGCTCGCTGCTTCGGTCGCGCCGGGAACTGGTGGAGGCGCTTGAACCGGCTGCGGATGGCCGCCGCTCAATAGAGTTCGTACAATACCGATCGCCAGCGCGGTCCCCACGCAGGCTACGAATGCGATCACCGGCAAAACAAAAGTCAGTCCCGATTCTTTTACACCGCGCAGATTAACGAGAGTCAGTATGATGAGAACCAGCAGACAAAAGGGCAGCCTGTAATGCTGAAGACCGGAGATCGCGGAAAGAGCTGCGCCCACGCCGGCTGAAATTCCCACGGCGACATTGAGCATGTAATCGATCAACAGTGCAGCCCCGGCAATGACTCCAAAACGGAACCCGAGATTGTCTTTTGCGACAATGTAAGCGCCGCCGCCGCCAGGATATGCCGCTGCCGTTTGCCGGTACGAAAAATAAAGCGCAGAAAGCAAAACCAGGATGCCGATGGTGATCATCGGCATGTAATGCAGTCCGGCCACGCCTAACGACACAAGGATCGTCAGGGCCGCCTCCGGGCCGTACGCGGTAGACGCCAGAGCATCCAAACCCAAGGCCGGGACCCCAGTCACCACGGTGAGCTCTTCTTTCTTGCGCTCGGACGACTTCAATGGCCGTCCCAGAATCTTGTCCAGCAACCGCATTTCTATAGATGAATCGTATTACACTCAGGAAAATGGGTTAACCTCCCCGAATGAAGCTCACATTCCTGGGCACCCGCGGCGAGATCGAGAAACGGACGCGGCGACATCGAATGCACACGTCGCTAATGGTCTCGTATCGCAACGCCGATGTGATGATCGATTGCGGCCTTGATTGGCTGGGAAAACTGAGACTCCTAAATCCCAGCGCAATCGTGCTCACGCACGCGCATCCCGATCACGCATGGGGTTTGAAACACGGTGCGCCGTGTCCTGTGTATGCGCCGCAAAAGACCTGGCAAGAATTACGGCATTATCCTATCGAAGATCGCCACGTGATCGAAGAGCGTACCCCGGCCAAGATTTGCGGTATCATATTTGAAGCGTTCCCGGTCGAACATTCGATCCTCTCTCCGGCGGTTGGGTATCGTCTGAGCGGTGGACGCGCCCGCATTTTTTACGTGCCCGACCTGATCTTCATCCACGAACGCAGTGCAGCATTGAAAGGCGTCCAAATCTATATCGGCGATGGCGCCACTCTCACACGATCATTCATTCGCAGACGCGGCAAAGCTTTAATCGGTCATTCGCCTGTCCAAACCCAACTGACGTGGTGCGAAAAAGCAGGCGTGCCGCGCGCAATCATCACGCACTGCGGGTCGGAAATTGTGACAGGCGATGAACGTAAAACCTCGGTAATCATACAAACAATGGGCCATGACCGTGGGATTGACGCACAGCTCGCGTACGATGGAATGAAACTCACATTATGATGCGCTGTTTACGCGTCATGTGAAAGCGTGCGAAAACGCTCCGCACTCCAAAAGCTTCGTGAAATCTGTCTACGCGTTATCGGTTTCGCACTGCCTGCCGGCCGCGGGGGAAGTGCTTTGGAGAGTAGTAAGTCCTCACACCGGGTCCCTACAGGGCACAGAAAATGGCGCGAGCTGGACGTTTTAGGTCCCGCGCGCATTTAGAATACGCCCTGATCCAGCCCGTCGACGACCGTGTCGAGTTCGCAGCAGTTGTGCTAGGGGCTAAAATTGCCCATCTCAGTAATGGGCCCATTCATCGTGATTGAAACCGGGTTGTTCGGGCCAGTGTAGGAACCCGTGCCGGTGCCCACCCAGCCGGCAAAAGTGTGGCCCGAATTGGCTCTTGCCTTAATGGTCACATTCGATCCGGCGTTACGCCAGCTGCTGGCCGGTTGCACTGTGCCGCCAGCTCCCGCACTCATCGTCAGGAAGTATTGCGCTTGGAATTGCGCCGTATAGGTCTTGTTGGTCGTCGGAGCAACAACGTGCGAGATCGCTCCGTTGTCACTCCACTTCTTCCAGATATACTGCACACCGGAACCACCGCTTTGAGGCGAAGTAGTGGCAATCGTGTGACTGGAACCGGCTACCCAGCTGAACTGCTGCTGGGAGCTGTAGGTCGTGCCGTCAACCGAGAAGGTGGGGCCAACCGGGGTTGTTCCCACTGTTACCGTGACCATTGGTGCTGTTGCCGTTGGTGTGGCAGTAGCAGTCGCTGTAGCTGTCGCTGTGGCTGTCGGAGTAAACGTGGCGGTAGCTGTAGGCGTAGGTGTAAATGTTGCTGTAGCCGTTGGAGTAGGCGTAAATGTAGCGGTTGAAGTTGGTGTTGGGGTAAACGTAGCTGTTGCGGTTGGTGTGAACGCAGCGGTCGCTGTAGCCGTTGCAGTTGCGGTCGGTGTGAACGTCGCAGTCGCAGTAGGTGTAAAGGTCGCTGTAGCGGTTGCGGTCGGAGTAAAGGTGGCCGTCGCTGTCGGTGTAGGACTTTCCTCCGGAGTTGGTGTCGGCGTGAACGTAGCGGTAGCTGTGGGAGTCGGTGTGAAGGTCGCCGTCGGAGTAGGAGTAAAGGTGGCTGTGGCTGTAGGCGTTGGCGTTGATGCAGCGCAACCGGGGAACCTGAACGACCCAATGCGGGTGGCCCAACTCGCGCTACTTGTCGCAGTGTAATATTCGTTCACATGCCAGAACGGACAACTGTCAGTCGGATCGACGAACATCGTGCTATAGTCGCCCCAGCGACCACTGGTGCTGGTCTGATGTCCGCCTGACGTAATGAGCGTCGCTTCACCTTGCGCCATGTTATTGGGCGGATCACTGGCTAGACGACCAGCGTATCGGATCTCGGGGTTGAGGGTCGTGCTGGAGGTGGAATAACCGATCGCTACGTTGCCCTGCCGGTCCACGTTGATGCTGGGCATCCAGCGAAACAACCCGTCGGCTCCGTTGTTCCAGTCTTGCTGCTGTGCGGGCGTAGCGGGAATCGTGTTACCAGTCATGTTAAACTGGTACCACCGGACAGCCGTTGGCGCAGTCAGAGCGTCAGTTGCGCGAATGACCGTTTGGTCGGCATAAATGGATTCGGTGCCGCCGAGGTTCTGGTAGATCAGCGGATACATGACCTTGTCACCCAAGGTGTCCAGCCGCTGGCTGGCGGTGGTGGTCCCGTTTGGACACAAATTGCTTGTGCTAGCGTTAAACGCGTCCTTGAAGCCGTTCACCGTGATGATCCCGTCGGGGGAATGCGTGGCTCCAACACCGAAGGTAGAATTGGCAGGTGTCACAAAATCAACGTGAAAACGGCGTACAAAGACCTGGGTCTCGACTGTCCCTGCCACCGCCGAGCTGTTCACGTCCATGAACCACTCCGGTTGACCTGCCGGCGGCGGATCGCCTGTGCGAAAGCTGGCGGGAACCAAGCTGTATTGATCGCCCAGGTTGGCAGGCAGAATCGAGAACCCTATCGCGTTTGCCGGGCCGCCATTGACCATGCTGTTACGATCGAGGGCATAGACGCGGACGCCATTGAAAGTGGTGTTGTTGGAAAACTCATTCATCGACAAGTAGTACGCGTCCGGCCACAAGCCGAACTTCGGATAGTCGCCAAGGTATGATGGGTTCGCCGGATCGACCTGTATTGCATACAGCCACCAGCCGCCGGAAACCGGATTGCTTGTCTTGCTAACACCAATGCACTGCCAGAATGAAGTGCCTGGAAATGCGGGAAACGCGAAGTCGCTAACCACCCAGCGATCGGCCATATGATCGTAGAAAACTATCCCGTCGCCGTCATTTTTATTGTTGCCGCAGGGATTACCCGTGCCCAACGCCGAAAAAAATGAATTGTAAGTTGTGCCGTTCGTGCCGTTCAGCGGGTTACCCAATTTGTCAAAGATCTTGATCGAGGAATTGACCGAATTGACGTAGTGATTCGGTCCCACGTCGCCATCGGAATCAGGCGGAAGGCAGAGGCATCCGCTCTGGGTTGAGTTCATCCCGGCGAAGGTCAGTATTGGAGAAGGCATGTTGGGAATTGGGGCCAGCACACGCTGCATTAACTGCTGAGTGAAAGGCGACTGCTGGATCTGGCCCCCGGCCAATGGGAAAGGATGGCGCCTGCGAGGAATCTCCTCTTCTTGCGACGTTGGCGGGACGTATCGCACCGCTCTCAGGTCAACGTCCTGCGACACAGGACCAACCAACGTCACGACGTCGGGCGCTGGCCTATCGGGTTGCGGTCCAGCCGCAGGCTGCCGGAGCGTAGAGGCCAGCAGAAACGCCGAGATCGACGTCAGAGCAAGACTGAGAGCAATTCGAAGGACAAACGCGTGCGCGGAGTTCTTTTGTTGTTTCTTCATGTGGAGTTGGTGAGTGGGAGTTGGGGAGTTGGAAGTTAGCGGGGCTAACTTTTTTGTGGAGAAGGAGTCTTTTTAGGCACTTGGCATTTTGTGTTAAGCGAAATACAAATCCAATCAGCAGCCGGGGCGCCTGCCCCTACAAGCGTTCACCGTCGTCGATCTCGCGGCCAAAAGGGTATGGACGAATCACCGCCGCCAGAATTTCCACCACGGTTTTGATGGTGCCGTGCTTGGACTCGCCGCCGGCGGACGACGCGTCGGCTGCGGCCTTGGCGTCGGCGTATGTCTCACTGGGGGCGTTCCTGTAGCTGTCGCTGTCGGTGTTGGCGTAGGCGTGAACGTGGCTGTAGCGGTAGCGGTCGCAGTCGGGGTCGGGGTTGACGTTGGCGTCGCTGTTGGGGTGAATGTGGCGGTCGCTGTGGCAGTAGGCGTGAACGTCGCCGTCGCCGTCGCTGTAGGTGTAAACGTAGCCGTAGCTGTCGCAGTCGCTGTGGCAGTTGGCGTGAATGTGGGCGTAGCCGTCGCTGTAGGCGTAAACGTAGCTGTAGCCGTAGCTGTTGGTGTCGGCGTTAATGTTGCCGTGGCCGTAGGTGTGAATGTGGCCGTCGCGGTCGCCGTAGGTGTAAATGTGGCCGTCGCGGTAGCCGTAGGCGTGAACATGGCGGTAGCCGTGGCAGTAGGCGTGAACGTCGCTGTCGCCGTAGGGGTAAATGTGGCCGTCGCGGTAGCCGTAGGCGTGAACGTGGCGGTAGCCGTGGCAGTAGGTGTAAACGTAGCTGTCGCAGTTGCTGTTGCTGTGGCAGTTGGCGTGAATGTGGCGGTCGCTGTCGCCGTAGGGGTAAATGTGGCCGTCGCGGTAGGTGTTGGGGTCTGACTCGGCGTAGTCGTAGCTGTTGCTGTCACCGTCGCCGTCGGTGTCGGCGTTAATGTTGCCGTGGCCGTAGGCGTAAATGTGGCCGTCGCGGTAGCCGTAGGCGTGAAAGTGGCGGTAGCCGTGGCAGTAGGTGTAAACGTAGCCGTAGTTGTCGCAGTCGCTGTGGCAGTTGGCGCGAATGTTGCCGTAGAGGTAGCAGTTGCTGTCGCCGTCACCGTAGCTGTTGGTGTCGGCGTTAGTGTTACCGTGGCCGTAGGCGTGAATGTCGCTGTTGCTGTCGGAGTAAAGGTCGCTGTGGCTGTCGGAGTAAAGGTCGCTGTGGCCGTAGGAGTAAACGTAGCGGTAGGTAACGGCGTAAATGTAGCGGTTGGCGTTGGGGTATGAGTCGCTGTCGGGGTAAACGTTGCCGTAGCGGTCGGAGTGAATGTGGCTGTGGGGAGCGGCGTAAAGGTAGCGCTAGGCGTTGGCGTGAATGTCGCTGTGGCTGTCGGAGTAAAGGTCGCTGTGGCTGTCGGAGTAAAGGTCGCTGTGGCCGTAGGAGTAAACGTAGCGGTAGGTAACGGCGTAAATGTAGCGGTTGGCGTTGGGGTATGAGTCGCTGTCGGGGTAAACGTTGCCGTAGCGGTCGGAGTGAATGTGGCTGTGGGGAGCGGCGTAAAGGTAGCGCTAGGCGTTGGCGTGAATGTCGCTGTGGCTGTCGGAGTAAAGGTCGATGTGGCCGTAGGAGTAAACGTAGCAGTAGGTAACGGCGTAAATGTAGCGGTTGGCGTTGGGGTATGAGTCGCTGTCGCTGTCGGGGTAAACGTTGCCGTGGCCGTAGGCGTCAATGTCGCCGTTGCTGTCGCTGTCGCGGTAGGAGTAAATGTCGCTGTGGTGGTTGGCGTCGGAGTGCGAGTAGCCGTGGGTGTTGCCGTAGCCGTTGCCGTCGCGGTAGGAGTAAATGTCGCTGTGGGGGTAGGCGTGGACGTGGCTGTAGCCGTAGGCGTGAATGTTGCAGTTGCCGTGGCGGTAGGCGTAAACGTAGCTGTTGCTGTCGCCGAAGGTGTCGGTGTCGGAGTGCGAGTAGCTGTTGGCGTTGGACTGGCGGGAACCGTAGGCGTAGCCGTAGCCGTTGGCGTCGAAGTCGGGGTTGGTGTCGATGTCGCTGTAGGTGTAGGGCTCGCGCCGCCGCATGGGATTTCGTATGCGCCCTGGCTTGGCGGGTTGCAGCGCGGGTTGCCGGGAAGGTCAGTGGTAATGCCGGGTATGGTCTGGCCTGCTCCTGCGGCAGGCGAACCTGGACTTATGTGAAGATCGCTGGATGTAAAAAACTGCGGATTGGCGTTGAGCGAGTTTTGGTCGCCCTGGGTTTCGCTTTGCCACGCGGCGAGCGTGGTCACGTCGCTGCCGCCGCCTCCAACACCGAACATGTTCAGGAAACCGTTGCCGCCGGTGCCGGGCGAATAGTAGTCGTTGTAGTTAATGGTGCCGAAGCTGATGCCGGCCGAGGTGCCGAAGGCGGCCTGCTGGACCACCCACACCGAGTAGGCCTTGCTATTGACAGGGCCGGTAATGGTGTTCACCAGCACGTTGTCCCGCAAGTCGAGCCCGCTCATGCTGGCGTTTTGGACGCTCATAGCGGCGCTATTGCTGGCGACGGTTTCGGCGCCGAACATGTTAACGCTGTTGAAATACACCTGCTGCCCTGGGCCGCCAAGCAGCCGGATGCCGACCGGGTTGAAGTCGAGGCTCGCGAGGTTGTTAAAACCGTAGGTGCTCAACCCCCAAATAGCGTTGTTGACGATGGAGTTGCTGAAGTTGTTGGTGAGCGTCGAAAGATAGATGCCAAGCGCCCCCCACCCAGCCGTATTGTTGTTCTGGATATCGTGCACCTTGTTGCGGGTGACACTGGCGTAATAGCTGGTATTGCCAACCTCGATGCCGGCCACATTGTTATTTACCGTCGTGGTGATCTGGTTAAAGATCTCGTTTTGCGTAACGACGGCTCCTACGGTGCCGATCAGTTCGATGCCTCGGAACGTCACGTAATTGCTCGGGCTCACGCTGCCGATCGTATTGTTATTAATGTTCAGGCCTTTGTGAATGCCATCGAGCGCGGCCGCGCCGGCGACGGCACGCACGGCGATGCCTTCGTAAGCCGTGTCGATCTGGTTGTTCTGGATGGTCAGGAAATTGTTATTACTGCCGTTTGTATTTACCGCGGTGCCGCCGGAGAAAATGCCGAAGATGCCGGTGGGGGTGCCTCCTCCGCCACCGCTGGCGCGTATGTTACAGTTCTTGATCGTGTCAAAAGTTGCGCCGGCATTGGTGCTCTGGCTGGCCAGCCAGACGGCTGCTGTGTTGGCTGCGCTGTTAGTATTTTGAATGGTCAGGTCGCGCGTTGAGCCGCCGTTGGTGCTTGACCCATCAATGGTCACATAGTCGGCACCAGCCAGTTCGATGATTGCGCTCGCTGAGGAGCCGCTAATGGAGGGCGTCGCACCGGAAGCCGGTTTGATGGTAATGGTGTTAGTCGCATTCGAGCCGCCATTCGCAGGTACCACGATGGGGAAAGTTTCGCCGCCGGAATTATACGTAGAAGTCAGGCTATAGAGGATCGGGCCGGTAATGATCTTGCCGCTCAGATCAGCCATGGCGCCCGTGAGGGTCGCGTAGTTACAACCCGAGGGGCAGATCGTGTAGGGGGTGGGTTGTCGATAGCACTGTTGCAGGTTGAAGCGTGCCGCCGATGGAAGCGTAGGAGCCGGTCTGAGTTGACGACCGGCCAAGGGCGTTGCCGGTGGAATTCAGCTCGGTTACGCGGACGTCGCTGCCTGTGAAGTTCACGCTGCCTGCCGTGATCTGTGCATTCCAATAGCGATTATTGTTGATGGCGTCCAGGCCACTTCCAGCCGTGCCGCCTGAGCCGGTATCGAACACTTCGGCCTGTACGGTGACGGTGCCAGCGCCGGTAGTTGGGTTAACCAGCTCGAACGCTTTGTACACCGACTTGCCGATCGGAAAAAGATAGGTGCTGCCAGTGCTCAGGCCGCCTGGTAGCACGCGCGCCAGGGGACCGTTGACATAGGAGTTTTCCGAGCCGCCTGCAATCGCTACCGTCGCAGTTCCCGCGACTATGAGCAGGTTGCCCGAACTGGTATTCAACGGCCCACCAGCGATAGTAGCAGTCGTGCCGCCCAGAAACAAGCCCGGCGCGTCCGGGCTCGCTGCGCCGTTACCTGTGGCAGTAATCGCGCCGCCAGCGATGGTGACGCCGTTTGTGTTAAGAACTTGGATACTCTCGACCGTGCGGCCAGAAGGAACTTCCACGTCGGTTGTTACTGCGTTGCTGGCTTGCGCATAACTAAGAATGATGTTCGACTGGGAGCCGCCCGTATAACTTGGTGAACCGTCCAAGGTGCCAGCGGGCAGCTGAGCCACACCACCGCGCTGGATGGAGACCTGATTCGTGCCAACCTGTGTAATGCTGACCTTGTTGGTGTTAGTTAGCGACCCAGAGAAGGCGACCAGGTTGGCGACATAGATTGGATTGACCGACGCGTTAATTGTCAAGCCACCGCCCCGATTCATGTTGGCAAATGCGAAAATGGGATCGCCCGGAGACGCGAACGTACCCGTTCCAGTATAGGTTTGTGCAGTCGCGCCGGCGAACTGGACGCGGCCCGACGTGTAGCCGGAGCCCAAACCACCAACAACCGACCCGTTGTTAGTGAAGGTGCTACCCAACATGTTAAAGGTGAACGAGCTGGGGGCCGCACCGCCGAAGAGACCGATGGCCGCTCCCGACGGAATCGTGACGTTACCGTAGCACCAGACAGTGCTGGTGAGCCCGAGCCCTTTGTCGTTAGTGGTGTTGTCGATGAACAGGCCGGGCATGTTCCCTTGCCCGTGGAAAAAGAAATTGGTCGCCGTTGCAGCCGAGCCGAGGTTCAATGTGCCACCGGTGTAGTTCATGGTGCCCTGCTGGTTCCAGTCTACGGGGATAGTAGTGGTATTGGTTTGCACAAGTGTGATCGTGCCGCCTGACATGTTGAAGAAGTTCTTCGGCAGGGTGGAGCCAAAGCCGAAGGAGGGCGAAGTCGAGCAGCCGCCTGCGATGCAGATGTTAACCGATCCCGCTGATTGCGTGTAAGTGACAGGGTTGGTTGAGGTCAAGCGCCCGGCCACATTCATCGTGCCACCCTCGACCGTAAAACTTGCGCCTGTGCCCGCGCCCATTACGTGTGCGCCCGTCGTGCCGATGTTAAAGGTACCTGCACTTAGACGGAGCAAGCCGTTGTTGGTAGGACTGCCGAATTGCCCGAGGACGGTGGCGTTGGCGTCATTCAGGCGGAAGCCGCCTGTGGCCGGGACGGTATAAGCCGCTGTGGAAAACACATTGTTTGAGAAGGTGTTGGACCCGGCACTCTCCAATGTGCCATTGGTGATAGCCAGAAAGCCGGTGCTGGTGGAACCATCAACAGTGAATAAGCCCAAGCCGGGTGTAAAGGTGAGCACAGAAGCGCTTGAGGAACCTTTGTTGATGTTGACGCCGCCGACGCCACCCGCCGCCGTGAGGTTGTAAGTACCGTTCCCCGTCCACGTGTTCGAGGCTGCGCCGGTGAAAGTGACGGCAACCACTGCGGTCTGGCTGAAGTTGATCGTCCCATCATTCGTGAGGTTGCCGCCGATGGACAAGGTGTGTGTGACGGCAGCGCCGAGGGATTGGAAGGTGCCGCCGAGATTGACCGTGGCGTTGCCGCCGAGCGTCAATGATCGCGCTGTAGTCGGATCATACTGCAAAATGCCACCGCTATTAACGGTGACGTCAAGACCGACTGCGGTAGTGTCGATGATAACTGTTGTGCCCGTGGCAATCACCGCGTCATCTGCGGCGGTTGGCGTGTGGCCGCATGACCAAGTCCCGGCGCTACTCCAGTTACCAGAAGCCAACGAGGTACAGGTAGCCAAAGGAGATTTCGGGCGAGCTGGCGGAATCGGCACCCACTCGAGTGCGCTTTGTATGGCCGCCTCCGCCTGCAAGGTCTGCCATTCCGAAGGATCGCGAAGGACGGGACGGCCGCGCTGTAGCCACGCCGTTGACTGCCAGTAAGGTTGCAAGGCGGGCGTTACGCCTTCCGGGGGTTCGGGCTCCAGAGGAAACTGCGAAGGCATCTGGGGTGCAATTAAGCCCGATTGCTTGAGCCGCTCAGCCTCTCGCAGCTCGGCCTCAACTGCCACCTGCGCAGCGAGTTCTTCGTCGGAAAATGGAGAGATTACGGCGGGTTTTGGCGCACCCTTTTGCTGTCCTCCCACAACCGCTGGATTGGCAAAGACGCTGGAGTTACCGCCTCGCGCCGCCGGCGCGGACCTGAACCCGGAGGCCAGCAACATGGCCGACATCGACATCAGCGACAGAGCAACGATGATTTGGAGCGCTGAAATGCCCAAAGAATGTTTGTTCTGTCTCTTTTTCATAAATGGAGATTACGCGTTGTGCTCAAGCGCCCTGGGGAATTGCCATCGTCTCAAGCACAATGACGATCCACGGCTGGGTGCCCCCAACGTGTGTCGCCCCGTTTGCGATTGTTCTGGGTTGTGTTCAGGAAAGTTAAGGTCGAACAGAGCATTTAGTCGGAACGCCGGAACTGTGCAATACTTTTTTTACAATTTTTGGAAAATTTCTTAGGGAGGGAATCGCGAACCAGTTTTTCGGAAAAAGACTGAAAGGAAAATGGCAGAATGATACCGGGTGACCTCTAGTTCGCCTGGCATCGTCCACAGGCAGATGAGTTCCGAGGGATCGACCCGCCGCCTGGGGATCCACAAAAGCCCGGCACGCAGGGGAATTCTCGCAAACGCCCGCTTTAAGGGTTCCAATTAAGGGAAAAAGAATCGTGATCGTTCTATATGACGAGGTACTTACAGCGCGCCGGTCCCCGGAGACAATCAAACCCGAGAACTCTTCCAAAAAAAAGCTACCCTGAGAGGGATTCCTTAGCGCCCAGGGGTGCTTTGTTCAATGTCAGCCTGGGGCATCGCGCCAGGAATTACGGATCAGGAAGGCTTCAGCGCTAAAGGCGCGCATCATGAAGGCCATTAGTTACGCTTTCAGCGCTTGTCGTTTTTTATTTCATGAATCCTGAGGCGTTGCCCCAGGCTCGCAATGACACTGCGCCTTTGGCGCAACATAATTCTGGAGAGCTCGCCCGCCTTCGGTCTCCCGGGGTGACCTATGGGATTTAACGGCTCACGCGCGCTTGCCCGTCACGGCCTGGGCGGCGCGGTGGGACGGGGCCTGGGCGAGGGGGCAGACCTCGGCGTGGGCGTCACCCTGGGCGTGCCGGTAGGTGTAGCTGTCGGCGAAGATGTAGTCGTAGCAGTAGCAGTAGGCGTAGCCGTGGCCGTGGCGCTCGCTGTTACTGTAGCTGTGGCAGTAGGCGTGTGCGTAGCCGTGGCTGTTGCCGTAGCTGTCGCGGTGGAAGTAGCTGTAGGTGTTGCTGTTGCTGTCGGCGAAGCGGTAGCCGTCGGCGTTGGAGTGGCGCCGCCTGATGGAAATACACGCACGAAATAGACGTCCTGCTCGTGCTGACCCCGGCTAGGGTTGAAGTTGAACGTGGCGGAATATGCCACATCGGCTCCGGTGTTATCCGATACCAGCGTGATGTAATCGCCTATCTTACTCTGGTTCGGCCAGCCTTCCAACGGATTAAAGGAGTTACTCACTTGCACGTTAGGCGCCCAGGTCACGCCGCCATCAGTGCTCCAGGAGTAGAACAGCTCTGAGTCGGTGTTATTAGGAGCGTTGCGTGTATCCAACCACACAGAATCGATCCGTCCGTTGGGCGCAACTGAAAGT
>QHRD01000040.1 GCA_003220005.1 Verrucomicrobiota bacterium
ATACCGAGCCCAAAATCCAAAAGACATGCTCGATCTTTATGGTCGCACTCGTCAGGAAGGTTTCGGGCCGGAAGTGAAACGGCGCATCATACTCGGCACATACGTTTTGAGTTCTGGCTATTACGATGCGTATTATTTGCGTGCGCAAAAAGTGCGCGAGCTCATCCGCCGCGATTTCGCCAGTGCCTTCGAGAAAGTCGATGCGATAATTTCGCCAACTGCGCCGGTGCCCGCATTTAAGCTAGGCGCGCGCGTGGCTGATCCGTTGCAAATGTACCTGGCCGACATTTTCACTATCGCGGCTAACCTGGCCGGGATTTGCGGAATCAGCGTGCCTTGCGGTTTCGCCGAAGTCGATGGGCAGCGCCTGCCCATCGGATTGCAGTTGTTAGGCAAAGCGCTCGATGAAGCGTGTATTTTGCAGATTGCGCACGCGTACGAGCAGAGCACCGACTGGCACAAGGCGCGCCCGCCGGTCACTGCTGCAGTGTCCAAAGCGTGAACAAGTCAATCGTAGCCCCGATTACTTTCGGGGCGCTTAACCAGCGCCTCAACTGCACGCCCTGGCTCCGTGTTTTGCTGCTCATCTTTATCGTGGTGGCGACGGTGTTTTCGGCGCTGCCGCTGTGGCATTACTTTCGAGGCGGCCACCTCTTCGATTACAAGCTCTGGTACGACACAGGACAACAGGTGCTGGCTGGCCAGGAAATTTTCTTCTTTCGTTCCGGGAAGTATGATTTCATGTATCCGCTGCCCTGTGCGCTTTTTCTCGGAGGCGCGAGCCTGCTAGGGCAGGGGGGATTAATTTTTCTTCTGGTCGCGATTAACTCGGTGGCCTGGTTTTGCAGCGCGAAGCTGAGCGCCACTCTCGCTACAGGCGACCGCCGCATCACAAACCCGTGGGTATATGTCGTTCCGAGTCTGCTGGTGATCGTTTATATCTGGTCAACTTACCACCTGGGTCAGCCGAACCTTGTTTTGCTTGCGCTGATGCTTGGCGCTTTTGTCGCGCTGCGCACAGAACGCGAGATAATCGCCGGCGTCCTGATCGCAGTTGCCGCGGCCATCAAGGCTTTCCCGTTAATTGCGATGGTTTATCTGCTTTACCGGCGTTACTGGACAGCAGCAGCCAGCCTTTTCGTGGCACTGGTGTTTTTACTGCTCATTTTACCTGCGCCGTTTCGAGGATTTGAGCGAGCGTGGGGCGATCTCGAGAAATGGAGCGCCGGAATGTTAAAATACAGCGACGTCGGCGTGGCGCAGCGCCCGAAGCGGAGTTACACATGGAAAAATCAATCCCTCATCGGTGTGAGCAATCGCTTGCTTCGCCGCGTCGATGCAGGCGCTGCTTCCGCTTCCGATCAGCCGGTTTATGTGAACGTCGCGGATCTGAAATTTTCCGCCGTCAACGCGATTGCCATCGCCGTCGCGCTTGCACTGGGCATCTTGTTTGTGGCGGCGATGCTTCAGCGCGCTATGCGGACCGCAGAGAGTGATGCGATCGAGTTCGCCCTGTTGTTGTTGCTGATGCTGATGATCACGCCGCTTTCGTTCGGCTATTTCTTTTGCTGGCTCATGTTACCATTTGCTGTAGCAACGCAACAAGTGCTCTCTGGAAAAAGCTCTACCATTCTATGGTGGGGCTTGCCGGCGCTCATCTTGCTCGCTCTCGGCTTAATCTTCCCGCGCGGCGCGCAGCTTTACGGCAACACATTCTTTGCCGCGCTGCTGCTATTCCTCGGACTATCGATCGACCTCTTCCGCTGCAAGAAACAGATGGCTCAATGCGAACCGGTCGGCAATTTCGATTCAGCGCATTGAATTCGGGAATCGGCAATATTCCCACTGATAGAGCGAATTACATCTTCGCTCACATCAACAGAATTGGCCGGTGGAAACTAAATATACTGGATTAGTTTCCGTATTGTAGTATGACTACTACGGAGTATGAAACCTGCCCACAAGCTCTGGGCGCGCCGCCGAAGGCGCGATCCGAACCGGCAGCGCATCGTCGACGCTGCGCGGATTCACTTTTTCAATCACGGATTCCGCAGCGTGACCATGGATGATCTGGCGGAGGAGCTGGGCATTAGCAAGAAAACGCTTTACGCTTATTTTCCGGGCAAGTTCGATCTGCTCGAGGCCGTGCTGGCGGATAAATTGGCAGGCGTAGAAGTGACGATGAAGGAAGTTACGCGCGGGCACCCGCACGATTTCCCGGCGGCTTTGCGCGAGTTGTTGGCCGGTGTTCGCCGCGAATTGGATGAGATCAAGCCGCCGTTCGTGCGCGATATGCGCCAGAAAGCGCCCGAGGTTTTCAAACTCGTGGAACGCAGACGAGCGGCGCTAATCCAGCGCTACATCGGAAAATTTTTTGTCGCGGGGCAACGGGCGGGAATGGTGCGCAAGGATGTTCCCGCCAAACTGATCATCGAGATTTTGCTGGCGACGGTTCAATCGATCATGAATCCGGCAAAGATGGAGGAGCTGGGGATGATGCCGAAAGAAGGATACACCGGGATCCTTAAGATTGTCCTCGAAGGCACGCTGACATCGAAAGGACGGAAAGCGTGAATACGTCGTTCGTTAGGCAAGATCAGCAACCCCGTGATCCGGGCTCACGAGTTCACTCGGAGCTGATGCGCACAGCTGGCGTTTTGGCGTTGCTTTTCTTGTTCACCGGCTGCGGCGATCATGGTAAGGCGGTTTCAGGAACCATTGAAGTAGACGAAGCTCATGTGGGCCCACGCTTCAGCGGGCGCGTGGAGAAAATTTTTGCGCGGGAAGGCGATCGTTTGCACGAAGGTCAGGTGATCGTGCAACTGGATGCGTCAGAGCTGCGCGCGCGTCGCGATCTTGCCGCCGCGCAGATCGATACAGCAATTCACGACGCGGACGCTCAGGAAGCTCAATTGCAATTCCTCCGTGACGATAGCGCGTCGAAGTCACAGGAGAAAAACGTAGCGGCTGCGAAGATGCGTGTGGCGCAGGCGCGTGCGCAACTGGCCGATATCGATGCGCAGTTAGCGGAAATGCAGGTGATTGCCCCGGCCGATTCCATCCTCGAAGTGCTCAGCGTGAAAGTGGGCGACATTTTGACGCCGCCATTCAATCAGGAAGTGGCCACGCTGCTGCTGACCGGAAATCTTTGGGTACGCGTTTACGTCCCGGAATCCTGGCTGGGCTTGATCAAACTCGATGAACACGTTCGCGTCCGGGTCGATTCGTTTCCGGGCAAAGATTTCGATGGCGTCGTCGAGCAGATAAATCGGCAGGCTGAGTTTACCCCGCGCAATGTGCAAACGGTCGCGGACCGGATCAAACAGGTGTTTGGCGTGAAGGTCCGTTTGCCCAGCGACGACGATCGTTTGCGCGCGGGAATGGCGGCGGACGTCTATTTTCCGAATATGAAATGACAAAAGGAAGAAAAATCAGCAAAGCAGCAAGGCCGGGAAAAGGTGGAACGGGTTGTCCCAAACGCGTTGTCATGGGCTCGAGTCATCGGCTTGGGGACAAGCCGATCCATCGTCCTGATTGTTTCCATGGCTGAGCCGATGATCGAAGTTGAGGGACTGACGAAGCGCTTCGGCACATTCACGGCGGTCGATCACGTTTCGTTCTCCGTGGGGAAAGGATCGATCTTCGGTTTCCTCGGCCCGAACGGTTCCGGGAAAACAACAATGATCCGGATGCTATGTGGAATTCTGGAGCCGAGCGACGGCACGGCACGAATCGGCGGTCACGACATCGTACGCGATCTGGAGCCGATCAAAGAACTAATCGGCTACATGTCACAGAAATTTTCGCTGTACGACGAGTTGACCGTGAATGAGAACCTTATTTTTGCAGGAAAACTTTATGGGCTGAGCGGCCACGAATTAAATGAGCGGCGCGACGAGATGATTGCCACGACGCATCTCGAGCCGTACATCAACAGGCGTGCTAGCCAGCTTTCGGGTGGCTGGCGCCAACGGCTCGCCATGGCTTGCTCGCTCATGCACAGACCGAGCGTTCTCTTTCTCGATGAGCCCACCGCAGGCATCGACCCCGTCGCCCGGCGCGAACTCTGGGATTTGCTCTTCGCGTTCGCTGGTAAAGGCATGACGCTTTTCGTGACAACGCATTACATGGACGAAGCCGAGCGCTGCGATCATGTGGGCTACATCTACATGTCGAAACTGATCGTATGCGGTGAGCCGGATGAGTTGAAAAGACTCCCCGACGTAAACCCGCCTGGAACGCGCCGGCTCGACGTGACGTGCGATCACGTGACTACAGCGCTCCATGCCATGCACGAAATGCCTGGCGTACGGAGTGCCACGGTGTTCGGCCAATCAATGCATCTGCTGGTCGATGAAAACGTCAAGCGCGCTCACATCGACGAACAACTCCATAAAGTCGGCGTCAGTCATGCCGAGATTCACGAAATAGGTCCTTCGCTCGAAGACGTGTTTGTTGAGCTTTCGGCCAAGCACGCGGCTGAACGACAAGAGGCAGCGTGATGAAACACAAACCTTTTCGAGGGCTCGGCGCGATTCTCTTCAAGGAGTTCATCGTCGTCTGGCGCGATCCGCTGACGCTCTTTTTCTTTTTTTTCCCGCCACTGATCGAGATGGTCGCATTCGGCTACGCGCTTGATAACGACGTGAAACACATGGCGATGCTCGTCTTCAATGAGGATCGCACCGTTGAAAGCCGGCAATTGATCGATCGTTTCGTGAACACGGAAAGCTTTCGCGTGGTGGGGGAAGTGCAAAGCTTGGAGCAGTTGAAGAGCGAAATGCGCAAAGGCCGCGCGTACGCTGCGCTCGATATCCCGCCAAACTTTACTCGCGAACTAATGGCAGGACATTCTGCACAGGTGCAATTGCTCGTCGATGGGTCCAATTCCACTACGGCGTTGCAGGCCCTTCAGACCGGCCTGGGCGTGGCGTTGACGCAATCGCTCGAATCGCTTTTGCGTGAAACCGGCCGGCAGGGAATGCCGGTCGATGTTCGTCCGCAAATGCTTTACAACCCGGCCATGCGCGCGCCGAACTTTTTTGTGCCGGGCGTGATTGGCGTGGTTTTGCAAATTGGGACGACAGTTGCCGCCGCCATGGCCCTGGTGCGCGAACGGGAGCGCGGCACTCTCGAGCAATTGCTGGTGAGCCCCTTGAGCCGCGCTGGCCTCATGCTTGGCAAGTTGGTTCCGTATTTGTGCATCGGCATGGCCATGGCGCTGGTGTTGTTCACGATTATGCGGTTTGTGTTTTTCGTTCCAATCGTGGGCAACGTCTTTTCGATGATGTTTTGCACGCTGGTGTATGTTTTTGCGTTGCTCAGCCTCGGTTTGCTTGTGGGGACGATGGCTGAAAACCAAATGCAGGCGCTGCAAATGTCGATGGTGTTTCTCCTGCCAAGCGTTTTCTTTTCCGGATTTATTTTCCCACGGGAAACCATGCCGTGGATTTTCTATGCGCTCGGCGCCCTCTTCCCGACGACCTATTTTATCGCGCTCATGCGCGCGATCATTTTGCGCGGAGCGAACTTTTTCGAATACTGGCACAATCTTGTCGTTCTCATCCTGATGTCTAACTTGCTGTTCTTTCTCTGCGCGCTGCGGTTCCGCAGGAAGATCGCATAATCTAATTTGGTAGGGCGCGACCGCCGGACGGCTCGGCGATCAGTCTCTACCTTGGAACATACCTTCTACTATTTTCTCGTGCTCACACGAAATCTCTTCAGCGCACTGCGCATTATCGTCGCCGTCGCCGCAATTTTGGCGTTACTTTGGTGGTTTGGAATGCGAATGCCGGGCAAAAGTCTTCCGAAAGCAGCTTCGCTATCGTCTGGCGAAGTTGAGTTGCGCGAAGAGCTTCGCGCAAATGTGCAAAAGCTGGCTGGAGAAATCGGTGAGCGCAACATGTGGCATTATCCACAGCTCAATGCCGCTGCCGATTTTATCGAAGATTCATTTTCACGCGCTGGTCTCCAAACGCGTCGCGACAGTTACAACATGCGCGGGCAGGCCTGCCACAATATCGAAGCGGAAATTCCTGGCGCTCGTCCTGACATTCTTCTGATCGGCGCGCATTACGATTCGGTGTTTGGCTCGCCCGGCGCCAACGACAACGGCACCGGCGTGGCTGCAACGCTCGCGCTGGCGCGGCGCTTTGCCGGCAAAAAGCCCAAACACACGTTGCGCTTTGTCGCGTTTGTGAATGAGGAGCCGCCCTATTTCTTGTCGGATGAAATGGGCAGCTTCGTTTACGCCGGCAGATGCAAAGCGCGCGGCGATAAAATCTCCGCCATGATCAGCCTCGAAACCATTGGCTACTTTTCCGATGCGCCGCATTCGCAGACTTATCCGTCGCCGGGACTGGGCCTTTTTTATCCCAAGGTCGGCAACTTCATCGGGTTCGTCAGCAACGTTCATTCGAGGGCGTTGCTTCGTCGCGTGGTCGCGCTTTTCCGCAAACATGCAAAGATCTCATCCGAAGGCGCAGCGCTCCCTGCATTCGTTCCCGGCGTGAGTTGGTCGGACCAATGGTCATTCTGGCGTCAGGGCTACGCCGCTATCATGGTCACTGACACTGCGCCGTTTCGCTATCCGCATTACCATTCGTCGAGCGACACGCCCGACAAACTCGATTACGATCGGTTTACGCTCGTAGTCACCGGCATGGAGAAAGTGATCGAAGATTTAGATAAGTTGTAGCCGGCGAGTTCGGCCTTGGCCTCACCGCCTACTATCGACTGGATAGACCGGATGGTTCGCCCTAAGTCTTGTTAGAGCTATGACGCCAGAGCGCAAGTTGAGGCTCCTTCTCATCCACCAGTTCGTCACGGTCGGTGTCGCCGTGCTCGCCATAGTGCTTGTAAATCTGTTTTACAACTACGGCGGGGCGGCTGCGGTTGTTCTGCTTATCACCACCGGTCGACTAGCTAAACGCATTGATAACCCGCTGAAGGACACAGACGTCCGACTCACACCTTCCCAAAAGCACATCTACTTTGGTACCGGCCTTGGCTATTTTGTTGTTATCAGTGGCTGGCTTGTTTGGTTCGCGGTCACGCATTCTACGCCAGCCGTTTGGGCACTTGTCGGTTTAGTAATGCCAGTTCTGCTAGTCATTCTTTATGCACACGCCGATTCCATTTACGGTTCGAAGTCACGGGTCTAACCAGTTCATACAGCGTACTGCCGCGCAGCGGGAGAACCACGACAACTTACGTGTGTAACCGAAGCGCCCTAGAGCATCACGCCGCGCATGATTACGAGGGCGATGCTGAAATAGATAATTAGTCCGGTCACATCGACCAGCGTCGCGACAAACGGCGCAGACGACGCTGCGGGATCAGCACCGACTCTGCGCAGCAGAAAGGGAAGCATGGATCCGGAAAGCGTTCCCCAAAGCACGACGCCGAGCAGCGCAATTCCAACGGTGAGTGCGACAAGAGGCCAATGCGGCGAGGATTGCGCCCAATGAAAGCCCTGCCTGCACTTCGCGACCCATCACCCGCCACCAATCGCGCAAGGCCACTTCGCCAAGGGCCATGGCACGAATCATTAATGTCGAAGCTTGCGAGCCGGAGTTGCCGCCACTCGAAACGATCAGGGGTAGGAACAGCGCCAGCACGAGCGCCTTCGCCAGTTCCTCCTGGTAATTTGCCATTGCTGTCGCGGTCAACATTTCTCCAAGGAACAAAATCACCAGCCACCCGGCCCGTTTGCGGACCATGCGCCAGAGTGGAATACGCATGTACGGCTCGTCCAGCGCTTCCATGCCACCGAACTTTTGGATGTCCTCGGTCGCTTCCTTTTCAGCGACGTCGAGCATATCGTCTATGGTAACAATGCCGACCAACACACCTGTGGAGTCCACTACCGGGAGCGCTGTGCGGTCGTATTTCCGAAATACGTTGAGCGCATCCTGCTGGGAATCGTGCACATTTAAGCTCACGAAAGTTTTTTCCATTAGCTCACGAACAGTGTGCGCGAGCGGCTTGAGCAAAAATTCCCGTATGCGGATGTCGTCGATCAATTTGCCACGCTCGTCCACGACATAGATGATGTTGAGCGTCTCTCTGTCCTGCCCGTGTTCGCGGATGTAATCGAGCACTTGTTGCACCGTCCAATCTTCTTTCACGGCGATGAAATCAGGGGTCATCAAACGGCCCACACTGTCTTCCGGGTAACCAAGGAGAGCGGTGGCTACGCGGCGCTCCTCCGGCGTGAGCAGTCGAATCAACTGCCGCGCCGCGGCGCTCGGTAATTCCTCCAGCAGTGCCGTGCGATCGTCGGGCGACATTTCGTTCAGGATCGCCGCGACCTGCTCGTGAGCCATCGCGTGGAGCAGTTTCTGTTGCGCGTCAAAATCGAGATATTCAAAAACGTCGGCCGCCAGCGCATGCGGCAGAACGCGAAAGATGATTACCTGTTCGTCTTCCGGCAAATCAAGGATGACTTCGGCAACATCGGCTGGCGGCCATTCACGAAATAGCTCGCGCAACGCCGCGAAATTGCGGGCCTCGATCAAGCTCCTGATTTCGGGTTCTAAAATTTTGCCAACCACGCCGCGTTTCTACCACTCGCATCTGCAACACGCAATGAAGCAGCGGGGTCGATGAGCCGAAATCCCAAATGCCAAGTTCCAATCTCCAAACATTCAATTGATCAAGGCGGATGAATGCCCGCCGTTAAACGCAATTGAGATTTGGGATTTGTGATTTGCTTGAAGTTTGGGTTGTTGGGATTTGAGATTTTTCACCCCTTGGCATTTGCCTGAAACGCTCCAAAATTAAGGTAATGCCGGCAGTTGCTACAGCCTCAATGATTCGGCGCGAGATTGGTGACGACCGTATTTGCATTCTCACTTTCGATCGCCCCGAATCGGGCGCGAATATTTTCGATTCCGCCACGCTCGATGAATTAGATGAACATGTCGATTTCGTTGAGCATGAGCCGTCGTTAGGCCTCCTGGTCATCACATCTGCAAAGAAATCGATCTTCGTTGCCGGTGCGGATTTGAAGACGCTGTTGCAACAGGCGCAGTCCGGCGACATGCGCGAATTCGTTGCGAAAGGCCAGCGAGTCTTTAACCGGCTTGCCGATTTAAAAATTCCAACAGTCGCCGTCATCCACGGCGCGTCTGCTGGCGGGGGATACGAAGTGACCCTGGCGTGCGATTACCGCATTGCCAGTGATGATCCGGCCACGCGCATTGGGCTTCCGGAAACTACTCTTGGATTAATTCCGGCGTGGGGAGGTTGCACCCGCCTGCCGCGTTTGATTGGCGCCGAAAAAGCCGCTGACGTAATTTTGAAAGGGAAACTTTATTCTGCGCAGGAGGCTTCGAAAATCGGCTTGGTCGATGAAGTTGGCCCGCGCGATCAGCTTGTCGAGCGCGCCCGGCAAAAGCTTGGCGAAGGAAAGCGAAAGCTGTCTGCTATATCCAAGCCAGAAAAAGAAATTCCTGCGCCCCGTTCCAGTGGTAACCCAGCATCACTGCGGGCATTGAAAATCGTTAACCAGACCTTGGCGATTTCGCCCGCTGAATCGCTACGGATGGAGCTGGACACAATTGTCGATCTTGGGAAAACGGAATCGACGCAGAACCTGATCCGCAATTTCTTTTTGGCGGAGAAATACAAAAAAGGAAGTTCGAAGACGCCACCGCAAAAAATCGTGCACGCTGCCGTGATAGGCGCAGGCGTCATGGGCTCAGGAATCGCGCAATGGCTAAGTTCTCGCGGCGTCACGGTCATTATGCGCGACATCGCACGCGAACAAATCGATCGCGGTTTGGCAAACATCGAAAAAATTTATGCCGACGCGGTGAAACGCGGATTGGTGACCGAAGCGAAAGCGAAAGAGGGTCGCGCTCGAATTTGCGGGTCCACCGCCCCGATGGAGCTGCGCGATGTGCAGTTTGTCATCGAAGCCGCCTCGGAGAAGATGGACATCAAAAAAGAAGTTTTCCGCGAGCTGGCGATGGAAGCCGGCCCGAAAACGATTGTTGCCACGAACACTTCGGCGCTTCCTGTCAGCGCACTGGCCGATGTGACCGTTTCGCCCGAGCACGTCATCGGCCTGCATTTTTTCAATCCAGTGAGCCGGATGAAACTGGTGGAAGTTGTCATTGCGAAGGAGACTTCGGAGGAGACGCGCGAGCGGAGCCTCGCCTTTGTGCGGCAGATTGGAAAACTGCCGGTGATTGTGCGCGACAGCCCCGGCTTTCTGGTCAACCGCGTTTTGTTTCCTTATTTACTCGACGCCGCAGAGCTTTTCGAAGCTGGCCTTGATGCGGAGAAAATCGACAACGCGCTTGTAAAATGGGGCATGCCGATGGGACCGTTGCGATTGATCGACGAAATCGGCGTCGATATCACGATCGACATTGGCAATACACTCGAGAAGGCGTACGGGCGGCGCGATCACATTTCTGCTGTTCTATTGTGGTTGCGTGACGGTTCAATGCTCGGGCGCAAGAGCGACGCCGGTTTTTACAAATACGAAGGCAAAGCGCCGAATGAATCATTGGCGCAGTGGCGGCGTGCGTTACACGGTGAGCCCGAAGGCGCCGAGGGCCCGAATATTCCCCCGGATCGGCATCGCGATCCCCGTGTGCGGTTGAACGAAGAGGCGCTCGCGCACCGGCTTGTCTTCCTGATGGTGAATGAGGCCGCCCGGTGCGTGGAGGAGAAAGTAGTCGATTCCCCGGAGGACGCGGACTACGGAATGATTCTGGGGACCGGTTTCGCGCCGTTCCGTGGTGGGCCGTTGCGTTTCGCAGAGCACTTTGGATTGAAGAGAGTCGTCGACGAACTCGAAAGACTGGCCCAAAGCGAAGAGAAATTTCCGCCATGTGAGATTTTGAAAAAGCACGCCAGGGACGGAACAAAATTTTATGAACAGTGACAGCCGCTCGAAGTTCCATTTCTGTCATTCCGAGCGAAGTCGAGGAATCTCTGGATACTCTTTTGGAAAAATTAGAGATGTCTCGACTTCGCTCGGAATGACTGCGGGGTTAATATGAAATCCCCGCTCGAAGCGCCGGAAAAACAAATCACGGAGGAAACCAGCGCAAAGGCGGAAAAACCTGCGCCCGTGGCAGTCATCGACACGTCGAAGATGGCAAAAGGCCAGCGCGAAGCGCTCGAGCTGGCCGAAGCCGCGCGCGATCCGCTTGAGGACCGCGGGAGCTTCGCCAGCAATCTTTTCGTCGGGCGATACGATTTCGATCGGATTTATCCGTATCCCGCGCAGAGCGCGGAAGATCGCGCCGCCGGTGAAGAGTTCTTGCGCAAGCTCGAAAATTATCTGCGCGAACACGTCGATCCCGATGAGATCGATCGCACCGGAGAAATTCCACCCGAAAATTTCAAGGGTCTCGCCGAGATCGGCGCGTTTGGAATCAAAGTTCCGCAGAAATATGGGGGCCTCGGTTTGTCGCAATCCAATTACGGCCGCGCGGCAGTTTTGCTTGGCAGTTGGGACGGAAACGTGGCCGCGCTCGTTTCTGCGCATCAATCAATCGGTGTCGCACAACCGTTGCTTTTGTTTGGCACCGAAGAGCAGAAACAAAAATATCTGCCCCGCGTCGCGGGAGGTGAGATTTCTGCGTTCGCACTTACAGAGATTCATGCGGGATCCGATCCCGCAACGCTGAGTTTGAAGGCAGAGCCGACGCCTGACGGCTCCGAGTTTGTGCTGAATGGTGAAAAACTTTGGTGCACGAACGGCGTAAAGGCAGGCGTTCTGGTGGTAATGGCACGCACGCCGTCGAAGATGGTCGGCGGAAAGGAACGCAAGCAAATCACGGCGTTCATCGTCGATGTCGATGAGCCAGGACTGGAGATCGCGTATCGCTGCCGGTTCATGGGACTTCGCGCGCTCTACAACGCCGTCGTCAGATTCACGGATGTGCGCGTCCCTCGAGAGAATATCATTTTCAAGGAAGGCGCAGGATTAAAGGTGGCGCTTACCACGTTGAACACCGGCCGGCTTACATTGCCCGCTGCGTGTGTTGGGCTTTCCAAACGGCTGCTCGAAATCTCGCGAAAATGGGCAGGCGAACGCATTCAATGGGGCGTCCCCATCGGCAAACACGCTGCTATTGCCGGGAAAATTGCCGAGATGGCCGGCAACGTTTTCGCCATGGAAGCGATGACCTTTCTCACCTCATCGCTGCTGGATCGTAAGGCGGGCGACCTGCGCATCGAAACCGCAATGTGCAAAATGTGGGCCACGGAAACAACGTGGCGTATCGCCGACGATGCAATGCAAGTGCGCGGCGGTCGCGGCTACGAGACCGCGCAATCGTTGGCCGGCCGCGGTGAGCCTGCAATTGGAGTTGAAAGATTCCTGCGCGATTGCCGCGTAAACACAATCTTTGAAGGGTCGAGCGAAATCATGCGGCTATTTATTGCGCGCGAAGCGCTCGACCCGCATTTGAAAGTCGGCGGTGCGATTTTCAACACGCAACTGCCGATTTCCGATCGCGCCAAAGCCGTTTTCAGTTCCGGAAAATTTTACGCCGGTTGGTATCCGCGTCAGTGGATGCCGAACGGCGCGGGTAAGATCGACAATTTGCACGAAACATTGCGCGGCCACGTCAATTACGCGGCACGGACGAGCAAACGGCTCTCGCGCGGTTTGTTTCACGCCATGGCGCGGTTCGGCCCGAAACTCGATCGGCAACAACTGCTGCTGTCGCGTTTTGTCGGAATTGCGACCGAGTTGTTCGCGATCAGCACGGCCTGTTCTTATGCGCAATGGCTCCTTGGCCAAGGGAAACCCGCGAATGAAATTCTTTCCGTCGCAGATTATTTCTGCCGCTCTGCGCGCACGCGAATCGATAATCATTTTGCTGGCACGACGCGCAACGTGGACAAACGTGGCTACGATCTCGTGCAGGATCTGCTAGCCGGCAAACACGAATTGCTGCGTCAGGGGATTGTGTAGAGGTAGTGGCGGTTCACCTGAACCGCTACAGCGATTGAGGTCAATCACAACTACCTTGGTTGACCAATTCTGTGCCCGCAGCTAGTCTCAAAAATGAGTATTCCGCCCGTGCTCGCGGAAGCGTCCCGCGCAATGCGGGATCGAAACCGGACCGCAAAGAGCGAAAAGCAAAAACAAATCGCGCCGTCGAAGGTTCTCGACACAATCGAGCAACACCTCTTGCTCGATGGTTTCAAGATCATCGTCGACCTCGACAAGAGCCGCGGCTCCTATTTATACAATGCCGTCGATGATCGCCGGTTGATCGATCTTTACGGCTTTTTCGGCTCCATGCCGGTCGGATTTAATCATCCGCACTTCGATGGACCGGAGGTGCGACGCGATCTGTTGCGCGCGGCGAAAGTTAAGATCGCGAACTCGGACGTTTATTCGGAGAGCTACGCTGAGTTTGTAGCGACGTTTGGGCGGGTGATGGGATTGGCGCCGCTGGAGCGTTATCTGTTTATCGAAGGCGGAGCGGTCGCGGTCGAGAATTGCTTGAAGGCGGCGATGGATTGGAAGGTGCGCAAGAACATGGCCGCAGGTCGCGGCGAGCGCGGCACCCAGATCTTGCATTTCCGTCACGCATTTCACGGACGCAGCGGCTACACGATGAGTCTCACAAATACCGATCCACGGAAGACGGATTTATTCGCCAAATTCGATTGGCCGCGCGTTTCGTGTCCGTGCATCGATTTTTCGTTAGCGGAATCGGAGCGCGAAGCGGAGGTGATCGAGCGCGAACAGCAAGCGGAGCGCGAGATTCACGAGTTCATCGATCAACGCAACATCGATATCTGTGCAATTATCATCGAGCCGATCCAGGGCGAGGGTGGCGACAACCATTTCCGCGGCGAATGGCTGCGAACGCTCCGACAGATTTGTGACGAAAACGATATCCTGCTGATTTTTGACGAGATCCAATGCGGCATGGGCGCTACCGGGCGCAATTGGTGCTGCGAACACTTCGATGTTGTGCCCGACCTGATGTCGTTTGGAAAGAAAGCGCAGGTCTGCGGCGTGATGGCCGGCCCTCGGCTGGACGAAGTCAAAGACAACGCGTTTCGGCTGCCAAGTCGCTTGAATTCCACTTGGGGCGGAAATTTTACTGACATGGTGCGCTCGACGCATTATCTGCGCATAATCGGGCAGGAACGCCTGGTTGAGAACGCCGCGAAAGTGGGCGCATATTTCCTGGATCAGTTACGCGAGCTGCAATGCGAAGAGCCATTAATTTCCGCTGCCCGCGGGCGGGGGTTGTTCCTTGCGTTCGATCTACCGGACGCCAAGACGCGCGAAGAATTTTGGCACGGCTTCTTCGATCTCGATGTCTTGACTCTTCGCTCCGGCGAAAACTCAATCCGCTTCCGTCCCGCGCTCGATATCACCGCGGAGGTGATCGATGAAGCGATGGAGCTGATGCGGAAATTTTGCCGGCAAAGACGTCGGTAGGGCGCGACCGCCGGGCGCGCCGATGATTGACGGACGGCCCGGCGGTCCGTCCCTCCATACAGATTATGCAACACGTGTTAGAAAAGCTCGGTCTTACCTACGACAATCCCGGCGTGTTTGATGGGGAATGGCGCGGCGGCGGCGCGAAGATCGACAAAATTTCACCAATCGATGGCCGGCGACTCGCCAGCATACATACCGCATCAGACGATGATTACAGCAAGGCGATCGCGCGCGCGCACGAAGCGTTTTTGAAATGGCGCGTTACACCTGGACCGGTTCGCGGCGAAACGGTTCGCCGTCTCGGCAACGCGTTGCGCGAACTGAAACACGAGCTTGGTCAGCTCGTAACGCTCGAGACCGGAAAAATCATCGCCGAAGGCGAAGGCGAAGTGCAGGAGATGATCGACATTTGCGATTTCGCCGTCGGCCAATCGCGCATGCTTTACGGCCTGACGATTCAATCGGAGCGGGCGAGTCATCGATTAATGGAACAATGGCACCCGCTTGGCGTGGTCGCAGTGATTACTGCGTTCAATTTTCCGGTCGCGGTTTGGTCGTGGAACGCGGCGTTGGCCGCAGTATGCGGTAACGCTACGGTTTGGAAACCGTCGGAAAAAACACCACTCGCGGCAGTTGCAGTTACGAAAATTTGCGAGCGCGTTTGTCGCGAAACAGGTGCTGATCCGGCGATTTTCACGCTGTTGGTCGGCGATCGTAAAACAGTTGGCCAAAAATTGGCCGATGATCCGCGGATTTCTCTGGTCTCGGCCACCGGCTCCGTGGCCATGGGTCTCAACGTTGCGAAAACAGTTCACGGCCGTCTTGGTCGGACGATCATGGAACTCGGCGGCAACAACGCGCTGGTCGTAGCGCCGAGTGCCAATCTCGAAATGGCGACGCAATCCATCTTTTTCGGCGCGATCGGCACCGCTGGGCAACGCTGCACTTCCACACGCCGGGTGATCATGCACGAATCGGTCGCGTCGAAAGTTCGGAATAAACTTTTGGCCGGCTACAAGAGTCTGTCGATCGGAAATCCGCTGGACCGAAAAACAGTGATGGGGCCGCTTGTCGATAAGAATGCGGTCGATCTTGTACAGCATTCGATCCAGCGGTTGAAAGACGAAGGCGGCGAAGTGCTTTACGGCGGCGACCGGCTCACCGTTCCCGGCGATTGTTACATGAAACCGTGCCTTGCAACGGCAAAACCGGATATTGAGATCGTGAAGCACGAAACCTTCGGGCCGCTGCTTTATTTGCTAACCTATCGCGATTTCGATGAAGCGATCGCGATCCAGAATGGTGTGCCACAAGGCTTGACCTCCTCAATTTTCACGAACGATGTCCGCGAGGCCGAGAAATTCGTCAGTGCCGTCGGGAGTGATTGCGGAATTGCTAATGTGAACACCGGCACGAGTGGCGCGGAGATCGGCGGCGCGTTTGGTGGAGAGAAGAACACCGGCGGCGGTCGTGAGAGCGGTAGCGATTGCTGGAAGTACTACATGCGCCGTCAGACCAACACGATCAATTTCTCCAGCGAACTGCCGTTAGCCCAGGGAATTCAATTCGGCGCAGGCGAAGGTAGCGGCACGTCGTGATTCTGTTGCGCGAATTTGCGCTCGTCCTGTAGCCACGGCCCTGTGGGCCGTTTTTAATGCCCTTCTGCTGACCGGCCACAGGCCGGTGGCTACAGCGAAGCAGCCTAACGCGCGATCGTCAGTTCCAGAAGTTCATCAACCTTCTTCGCGCTATCGATGTTCATGATGCAGTGCCGCAATTTCTCGCACTGATCCTTGCCGATCACGTCGCCGCCGAGCGCATTGAATTTGACCGCGATTTCTTCTTCAGTCATCGGATCGCGCGGATCGCCTTTGGGCACATCGACCCGCGTCGAATATTGTTTGCCGTTATTCGTCGTAATCGTCACCCGACTGGGCTGGAATTTAGGAAAGAGCGCCTCGAATTCATCATTGGCGACGACTTTTATCTTGTCCATGATTGGAATCAGCGATTGATCGCGCACGCGTTCTTCTTTGAATTGCAGCGGCGTCACCATTCCATCGACGAGCCCGACGGCCATGCAATACGGCAGCGAATGATCGGCGGTTTCTTTAGAATTTGGCCGATACTTATGCGGGTCGCCGAGAATGTCGGCGGCGCGAGCGATCACTTCCACTTTGATTTCGTTCACCTCGTTGGCCTTGATGTTGTTTTCCTTGATTGTCTTCATCATGGCGGTCAGCGGCGAGTGACTTAGCGCTTCAATGGGAAAACTTTTCATTCCACAATCGAGAATTCGATAGTGCGACTTCCGCGACGTCGGCAAATCCTCGACCAAACCGTCGCCGTCGAAGGTGGCCGGTTGTCCTTTGTATTGCACGTGCTTGAACACAGCGAAGAGACCTTCCTTGCCGTCGATGATGTGCTCGGGTCCGGAAAATCCTTCGCGCGCAAGCAGTGCGCTCTCAGCACCCATGCGGCCCGCCCACGGATCGACCGTGTTCTTCATGTTGGTCAGCTTGCCTGCTGTCACCGCGCCCGGACAAAATGTTCGCGCCGCGCTAATTCCGATCGCAGATACCATTTGTTCCGCCGTGAGATTCAACACGCGCCCAGCCGCCACAGGCGCGGCGAACGCGCTCAACGTCGCGTGATGCCAGCCGTACTCGCGCACACCCGGCCGCCCGATCTCGCACAGGCGCATTTCAATTTCGTATGCGATGATCGTTGCGAGTATTAGATCCTTACCGCTCAATCCTTCGCTTTCACACAATGCCAGCGGCGCAGAAATAAGATCGCTAGGGTGACATGGGTCCGCTTTCCAATAGATGTCGTTGTAATCCATGGCGCGGATCATGTGACCATTCAGAAATGCGGCATCGACGGGATTCGTTTTAAAACCGGAAACGAATGTAGTGGTCTTCCCATTGCTGGTGCCCATAGCGCGATAATGCTTGAGCAAAATCTTTGCGTCCTCCTGCTGACTTCCACCCAGCGCACAGCCGATGGAGTCGAACCAAAATAATTTCGCTGCTTGAATTGCCTCTCGCGAAAGATGCTCGTATTTCAGCGCGCAGGCCCACTCCGCGATAATGTGCGAGAGAAGACGTTTTGATTCAGTTGCTTGCATGATGACTCGGTTGACGGCGAATCACACGAATCACGCCAAAATCACTGTGCAGCAAATTGAATCTAGAAACGTGTTGAATCGAAATAGGCTCGTTAAATCGCGGGTCTTGCGATAATAAGAAATCTCATGCCGACTGAGCATTCCTCAGATGTTAAGCTCGAGATCGGGCACGTCTTGTTCATCGACATCGTCGGCTACTCGAAACTGCTCATCACCGAGCAGAGCGACCAGCTACAAACCTTGAAGCAAGTCGTGCGCGGAACGGAGCAGTTCCGTCTGGCTGAAGCGGAGGGTAAACTCCTGCGCTTACCAACAGGTGACGGGGGAGCACTTGTTTTCCGGACCAGTCCGGAAGCGCCCGTCCTGTGCGCGCTAGAAATTAGCAAGGAACTAAAAAATCATCCCGAGTTGCGGGTGCGCATGGGGATTCACAGCGGGCCGGTCAATGAAATCACTGATCTGAACGAACAAGCGAACATCGCCGGGGCTGGCATCAACATCGCGCAACGGGTGATGGATTGTGGCGATGCCGGCCACATTCTGCTGTCACGGCATGTCGCGGAAGACTTGGAACAGTATCCGCGGTGGCGCGCTTATCTACATGACTTGGGCGATTGCGAAGTGAAGCATGGCGTCCGCATCGGTGTCGTAAATCTGTCTGGCGATGAAGTAGGCAATCCGCAACTGCCGAAAAAGTTTCAAGCCCTGAAGAAGCACAGAGCGCGAATGCGCTGGGCGGCGATGACAGCAGCATTGCTCGCGCTCGTGGCAATTGCCGCTGGGATCGCAATCTTCTCCCGTAATCGCGGGGGGCCGAAGGTGGCTGCGCCGGAAAAAAGCATCGCGGTGCTGCCATTCGAAAACCGGAGCGAAGACAAAGCGAACACCTACTTTGCCGACGGCATCCAGGACGAGATTCTGACGCGCCTATCCAAAATCGCGGATCTGAAAGTGATCTCGCGCACATCCACACAGCATTACAAAAGCGCGCCGCAAAACTTGCCTGAGATTGCCCGGCAACTTGGAGTCGCGCATATCGTGGAAGGAAGTGTACAGAAAAGCGGTGACGCCGTGCGCGTAAATGTGCAGCTAATCAAGGCGGCTAACGATTCCCATCTCTGGGCTGATACCTTCGATCGCAAACTGACTGACATCTTTTCTGTCGAGAGTGAAGTGGCCAAAGCCATCGCCGACCAATTGAGAGCGAGACTTACTGGTCGGGAAGAGCAGGTAATCGCCGCCAAACCGACAGATAATCCGGAGGCTCACGATGCTTATCTCCGTGGTCTGGCTTACACCCTGAAAAGTAGCAACACCCAGGCGAACGCTCTCGGAGCGCAGAAATATTTGAGAGAGGCAGTTAGGTTGGACCCGAAGTTCGCGCTTGGCTGGGCGCTCCTGTCATACGTTGATTCTGGCGGCTACCTCACGCACACGCTCCAGCCAACCGCCGAGCTGCGCGAAGAAGCGAGGCGGGGCGCCGAAACCGCGCTCGCTCTTCAGCCAAACCTCGGCGAAGCCGTATTGGCGAAAGGAAATTACCATTACGCCTGTGAGAAGAATTACGACACCGCCGTGCGCTACTTTGAGCAAGCACGTCAGCTCCTGCCTAACGAGAGCCGAATTCCTCAATCGCTCGCTTATGTCGAGCGCAGACGGGGCCAATGGGACCGAAGCAACTCTTACTTCAATGAAGCGGAACGAATTGACCCGCGTAACGTTAACCTGCTTAGCCAGCACGCGCTTTCTTACATTTGTCTTCGTCGCTTTTCTGATGCCCGGCGAAACCTTGATCAGGTTCTAAACATCACGCCGGATGATCCAGACACACTCGCCCAACAGGCGGCTATCTCACAAGCTGAGGGCGACTTGCCCCGCGCTTCGGCTCTGCTCACTCCACTTAACCCAAGCGCTGCTAACACCCAGGTCTTGGAAGCGCAAGTTTATCAAACAATCTTGGAACGTAAGCCTGCAACAATCATTCCGCGACTGGCCGAGATATTGGCTAAGCCCGATCCTGCGCTTGGGTTTTTTAACGGCGAACTGCGGTTTTGGTTAGGCTGGGCACAAGAAGTTGCGGGCGAGCCTGACACTGCCCACAAAAGTTGGCAACAGGCACACACCGAACTGGAGGGTTTCCTCAGGGAGCAGCCAAAAAATTACTATCTGATTGGGGATCTCGCCCTCACTAATATGGGACTGGGCGACAAGGCCGCCGCGATCGCGCTAACGGAACAGGCCACGGCCGTCGTTCCGGTTGAAATGGACGCGGCGGAGGGGCCGGGCCAGGTCGAAATTCTCGCTCGGGTGGCGGCGCGCACGGGAGACCACGAGCGCGCGATCGCCACTTTAGAAAAATTGCTCTCTACTCCCTATGCAGGCCCGCTGACTTCGAACGTCCCGCTCACACCCGCGCTGCTCCGGCTTGATTCGATGTTCGACCCCCTGCGTAATGATCCGCGCTTTCAGAAACTTTGTCAGCAAAAATCGAAATGAATGACCAGGCGTCCGGGTCTTCCTCAGACGTGAAACTCGAGATCGGCCACGTCTTGTTCATCGACATTGTCGGTTACTCGAAGTTGCTGATCAATGAGCAAAGCGAGCAGATTCAAACGTTAAGGAAAATCGTGCGCGGAACGGAGCAATTCCGTTTGGCCGAAGCCGAAGGCAAACTGCTGCGCTTACCGACCGGTGACGGTGGCGCGCTCGTTTTTCGAAACAGTCCGGAAGCGCCAGTTTTGTGCGTGCTGGAAATTAGCAAGGAACTGAAAAGTCATCCCGAACTTCACGTTCGCATGGGAATTCACAGCGGGCCCGTCTATGAAGTCACTGACTTGAACGAACAAGCGAACATTGCCGGGGCGGGCATCAACATCGCGCAACGGGTGATGGATTGCGGAGATGCCGGTCACATCCTGCTCTCACGGCATGTCGCGGAAGACTTGGAACAGTATCCGCGGTGGCGCGGTTATCTACATAACTTGGGCGAATGCGAAGTGAAGCATGGCGTCCGCGTCGGTGTGGTAAATCTGTCTGGCGATGGGGTGGGCAACGCCGCAGCGCCGAAGAAGTTTCAGGCAATCAAGAAACGCCGCGCTCATGTGCGCTGGGCGACGGTTGCGGTCGCGCTGCTGGTGCTGGGAACGATTGTCGGCGGCACCTTTTACCTTTCCCACCGCTCGACTACGTCGGCCTTGCGCGTGCTCGACAAAAGCATCGCGGTCCTGCCGTTTGAGAATTTGAGTCGCGACCCTGACAACGCTTTTTTCACTGACGGCGTGCAGTACGAAATCCTCACGTACCTGGCAAAGATTGCGGATCTAAAGGTCATCAGCCGCATGAGTGTGATGCAATACAAGAGTGGCGCACCGCGCAATCTGCGCGAGATCGGCCAGCAACTCGGCGTGGCGCATGTTGTCGAGGGCAGTGTGCAACGAGCGGCCAACAAAGTGCGGGTGAACGCGCAGTTAATCGACGCGCGCAACGACGCGCATCTCTGGGCACAAACCTACGATCGCGACCTGGCCGATGTCTTCGCCATCCAAAGCGAGATCGCCAAGGCGATCGCCGATCAGTTGCAGACGAAGCTCTCGCCTAACGAGAAGAAAGCGATCGAGCAACCGCTCACCACCGATCTGGCGGCTTTCGACCTTTATAGCCGGGCGAAGCCACTTCTCCTCACGGCAGGTTTCAGCGCGACGAGCGAGCCAGACCGGCGGAAGGCAATTGAACTTCTGGATGAAGCGGTGAAGCGCGATCCCTCATTTTTCGACGCTTACTGCCAGCTCGCCTTTGCGCACGAATCCCTTTATTCAGTAAGGGGGTCTGATCACACTCCCGCCCGGCTCGCGCTGGCTGAAGCTGCGGTGCAAACCGCGACACGGCTGCGACCGGATGCTGCCGAAACGCATTTGGCGCGTGCACAATATCTCTACTACGGGCTGCGCGACTATGCCGGCGCCCTCGCCGAATTGGAGATTGCGCGGCGAGCGTTACCCAATGATCCGCGTCTCTTCGAACTCGCCGGCTACATTCTGCAGCGGCGCGGCCAGCCGGAGGAAGGTTTGCAGAAGCTGCAGCGCGCGGTGGAGCTGGACCCGCGCAACTTTTTTACTCTGCAACAGATCGCGCTCAGTTACCAATCCCTTCGGCGCTATGCCGAGGCGATCGCTGCGCTGGATCGGGCGTTAGCGATCGAGCCCGACAACGCCGAAACGCGGGCGGATCGTGCACTAGTTTATCTCTTCTGGAAAGCGGACACCCGGCCGCTTCACCAGACAATCGATGCAATCCTCGCGCAAGGGCCGGGCGCCATTGTCCGTGCGGCGGTCATCTGGTTCGCTTGCGCTCTGGCCGAACGCGATCCGGCTGCGGCCGAACGAGCACTCGTCGCGCTGGGTGACAATCCATGCCTGTTCGAACGCGGGATTATTCTGAACCACAGCTTTGGTGAAGGCCTGCTGGCGCGCATGAACAAAGATGAGGCACGAGCGGGCAGTGCGTTTGAAACGGCTCGCGCACAGCAGGAAAAGATCGTTCAGGCGCAGCCGGACTATGGTCCGGCGCTTTGCGTCCTCGGCTTAATCGACGCTGCTCT
>QHRD01000190.1 GCA_003220005.1 Verrucomicrobiota bacterium
CGGCCTCGGCCAGGAGTACCAAGGAAAACAACTCGTTAGGGCAGAGCTCCTGGCCAACACGGACGCAGTCGTTCCCGGCAAACCGTTTACGGTCGGTTTGCTGCTGCGAATGGCTCCAGCCTGGCATACTTACTGGAAATTTTCCGGCGATGCTGGTCTTCCCAGTGAAGTAAAATGGAAGCTGCCGCCTGAATGGAAAATCGGTGCGATTGAGTGGCCGATTCCCCTGAAAACAATCGATCCGGGCGACATTCAAACTTACGGATACGAGAATGAAGTCTTGCTGATGCAGGAAATCACGCCGCCCACAAAGGTTGACAGTTCATCGGTGAAACTTTCCGCCGACGCAAGCTGGCTGGTCTGCGAAAGGATCTGCATCCCTGGTGGCGCAACATTGCAGTTGGAGTTGCCGGTATCGACAACCAGTCAGCAAGCGAACACGGAACTCTTTACGCGTTACCGGCGTTTGTTGCCGCAAAACTGGCCGGGACCGAATGCGGCGACAGTCGATTGGACTCGCGTTGGGTCAGATCTTCGGCTGAAAATTACGGGCGATACCCTGGCAAGTTATCCGACGGTCGATTTTTTCCCATTGCCGGAGCAGAGCAGCGTTGTCGGCCATCCAAGAATCGAATCGCGAAACAACAACGAAGTCGTCTTTCGCATTCCGATTGAGTCGTCGGAGAAGCCCTTGTCATCCATGTCGGGCCTTGTCGTGTTTTCGCATCAGCCAAACGGCGAGGATCGCGCAGCGTGGCGGCTTGTTGCGGCGCCCCCAGGGTCGCAGACAGGATTGTCTGCGCCACTTTCGGCAACTGCGCCGGCGCCCGTTCGGGGAATTTTCACATTTCTGCTCTTCGGTTTTATCGGCGGCCTCATTTTGAATTTGATGCCGTGCGTGTTGCCGGTGATCTCGCTAAAGATTTTTGGATTCATTCAACAGGCTGGCCAGAGCAGGCAGAAAATTCTGCGGAGCGGCATCGCTTTCACGATTGGAATTTTCGCCTGGTTCATCGCGCTTGCGCTGCTGCTGATTGCACTCAAGGCTGCTGGGCACGACGTCACCTGGGGCGGATTTCAATTTACCAACGCATATTTCGTTCTCGTGCTAAGCGTTATCGTTCTCGTGTTCGCGCTGAATCTGTTTGGCGTATTCGAAATTTCATTGCCGCAAAGCATGACGCGCGGTTTGCTTTCGACCACCGAGCGGAAAGATCTTCTCGGTTCATTTTTTCAGGGAGTCTTCGCCACGGTGCTGGCCACGCCGTGCACCGCCCCGTTTCTCGGCACTGCACTCGGATTCGCGTTTACGCAATCGCCCGCAATTATCCTGTCGATGTTCGTAGCCATTGCCAGCGGCATGAGCGCGCCGTATTTGCTTTTAAGCGCGCAACCTGCCTGGCTTCGATTTCTGCCAAGACCCGGGCCGTGGATGCTGCATGTGAAGCAGTTCATGGGCTTTCTGCTGCTGGCGACGTTGCTGTTTCTGCTTTATGTGCTTGGCGCCCAGCGCGGTCTGGAAGGGGCGATCTGGGCGAGCTGTTTCCTGTTGGTAATCAGTGTCGCGTGCTGGATGAAAGGCGCGTTCATTTTGCCAACTGCCTCTTTCGTCACGCGAAGCGTCGTGCTCGTGCTCATGCTCATGCTCGTGCTCGGAAGCGGTATTTATTTCATCGGTAACAAATTCTACTCGGCGAACATTGCTACAGCTGACTCACGAGTCCGAGGCGATTGGCAGGCGTTCACGCCCGAACGGTTACAAACGGAACTAGATCAAGGCCGTTTTGTTTTTGTCGATTTTACGGCGGCGTGGTGTCTCACCTGCAAATTCAACGAAGCCAGCGTGCTTGAAAGCGCCGAAGTGCGAGAGGCATTTCAGCGTCATGGCATCGTGAAATTAAAGGCTGATTGGACCAACGGCGATCCGGTGATCACGAAGTTATTGCAGCACTTTGGCCGGCCCGGCGTTCCACTTTACGTGCTCTATCTCGGGAAAAACGAAGAGCCAATCGTTTTTCCGGAATTGCTCACCAAGAGCATGCTCTTGGAGAAACTGGAAACCAGCGCGCGCAGAGTTGCTTCGGAATGAATCAAAATTTTCTCGCCGGGCTTCGCAATCTGGATGAGAAATTCGGATAGGATTGAGATGCGTCTCCTTGAAATTTGTGCCGTCTATTGTGATTGTATTACTCACAAGAACATTGAACCATTTAACAACTAGGTTTTCTAACCAATCTATGAATACAAAAACGATCCTGACTGTTATCGCATCATTGATCGCCACTGCGATTTTTGCCGCAGATCCGCCTCCGGTGGGCAGCGCTGCGCCGGATTTTTCGCTTACCGACGCGAAAGGCACGGCGCATTCGCTTTCGCAATACAAAGGTAAATATGTCGTGCTGGAATGGTTTAATCCGGAATGCCCGTTTGTGAAGAAGCACTACGGCGGCGGCAACATGCAGAATTTACAGGGTGAATATACGGATAGAGGCGTTGTCTGGCTCACGATCAATTCCAATGCGCCCGGCAGCCAAGGGAGCCTGACGCCGGAGGAAGCGGAAAAGATTACAACTGCGTGGAAGACGCATCAGACCGCGTTGCTACTCGATCCCGAAGGCAAAGCGGGGCGCGCTTACGGCGCCAAGAACACGCCTGATATGGTGATCATCAATCCAGAGGGAAAAGTCGCCTACGAAGGAGCGATTGACAGCAAGGCGACGCCCAACCCGGCGGATATTCCCAGCTCTACAAACTATGTTAAGGCGGCGTTAGATGAATCCCTGGCAGGCAAACCCGTCACGACGCCACAAACAAAGCCGTACGGCTGCCACGTCACATACAAGTCGTCATAGAGTTGTAGCTGCGGACAGATAGCCGTTAAAAGCAAATGTTGTAGCCACCGGTCTGTAGCCGGTCCACCCTTGGCGCCACTTTTCGCAAGAAGGAAACGGCCCGCAGGGCCGTGGCTACAGCGGCTGCAGTCTTATTCAGCCTCGCCCCGGCGAGAGCCGTAGTATCAAGCGCACGACAGGCATCGGCATCAGCCGAGTCAGAAGCATCGCAAACTTCATCGCAAATCCAGGAATCACGAGCGGCCGGTCTGCTTCCAGCGCCGCCAGCGCTGCGCGCACGACCCGTTTGGTCGAAACAAAAAAGATTTTCGAACCCATCTCCGGCTGACCGCCCGGACGCTTGGCGACTTCTTGAAATTCCGTGTTCACGGGACCCGGGCACACAGCGCATACGCTCACGCCTTTTCCCCGAAGTTCGGCCCGAATCGCTTCAGAAAAACTCGTCACGTACGCTTTCGTGGCGGCGTAAACAGCGTCGCCAGGGATGGGAAGAAAGCCAGCCGACGAACTGATGTTCAGGATGCCACCGCGCCGTTTCGCAATCATTTGCGGAAGCAAACGGCGAGTCAGCGAAGTCGGTGCCACCACGTTTACCAGCGCCATTTGCTCGTTGCGAATGGGATCGCTGGTCGCAAAGCGACCGCTGTCGCCGAGTCCCGCATTATTGATTAAGACATCGACATCGATCGGCAAGATCCGCAACGCGAACGTGCACATCCAGGTTTGGATTTCGGTTCAACAATTCGTCGCGCAAATCGGCCAAACGTTCGCTTCGCCGTGCGACGAGAACAATTTTGCGCGCGCGGTTTGCAAGTTGTCGTGCAAATTCGCGGCCGATGCCGGAAGACGCGCCCGTGATTAGCGCACTGCAATTCTTGAGCTTCATTCGTTGATCATAATTCAAGGAGCGACGGCTTCCCAGCCGTCGAAGGAATTGACGGCTGCTCAAGTTCGCCACGGCAAATCCGTCCTGTGGCGGACCGTTACTCCTTGGTTAGTGACGTCAGCTCGCGTTTTGTGAGCATCCGCCAATGCCCGCGAGGCAGATCGGCAAGCCGAAGATTTCCGACACGAACGCGGAGAAGATGTTTGACGCGGTAGCCAACGGCTTCAAACACACGGCGAATCTGCCGATTGATTCCCTGCTGCAACACAACGCGCAAACGCGTGGGCGAGACCGAATGAAGTCGCGCGATTCTCGCCCGCTTGCCATCTAGAAAAATTCCCCGCAGCAATTTCGGCGCGAGTGCGGGGTCCCAAAGCCGATCCAGCGTCACCTCATATTCCTTGTCGATTTTATAACGCGGGTGGGTAAGCCGCTGGGCGAGGTCGCCATCATTTGTAAGAAGAAGCAGCCCCTCAGTTTGCGCGTCCAGACGCCCGATGTTGAAGAGCCGCGAAAATTTTTGTGGAAGCAAGTCAAACACGGTGTCGCGCGCATGATTATCTTTTCGGGTCGAAACAAATCCCGCGGGCTTATGCAGCATAATGGTCAGCGTGGGAGCGGCGCGAACCAACCTACCATCCACTTTGACGTGGTCGCGTGCGCCCGGCTGTGCGCTGAAGTTTGTGCAGATTCTACCGTTAATGGTGACGCGACCCGTCGCGATCAACTCATCACAATGTCGGCGCGACCCGAGGCTGGCAGCCGCGAGGAAACGGTTGAGGCGCACGGCGTCAAACCACAAAAGTGATCGGTGATCAGTGAACCGTTGCGAATGCGGAAACGTGCTTACTGATCACTATTCACTGGTCCCGGTTCACTCACCGCGCCTACACGTCCGGTTTGGTTTTCGGCAGGCCGATGACTTTGCGGCCTTGCTTCCACTGGCCGCGTTTCTTCAGAAGCTCGACGCGCTCGAAGCGCTTCAGCACGTTGCGCCTGGCAGCGATCGTGCTCGCACCTTTTAAACTGCGATGTTGCGACATGTGACTTGGTTAAAAGTTAAAAGAATTGAACCGTTACAAAGTTAAAACAAAACAGACGGCGACGTTAAGCCAGCGACGGATTTTTTCAACTTTGGGCGCATGCCGCCATTTTAAACATTGTATCGTTTTTAACGAATCAACGTTCTCGTCACAGCTGATTGCTCAGCACGACGTACGTCCCTGAAGTGATGACCTGGTGATAAGCGTGAAAGCGACTGGTCAATAGCTGTTTCCAGTAATCGGCCCGGCTTTGCTCCACTATAAGATAAACCGGATCGAGTTGACCCCATTTCTTTAACACCGTGTATTCATTCAAGAAAACATCGACCTGGGGCGTGCCCAGCGGCGCCGCTCTCTGGCGGTTCTGATTAACAAGAAAGAACTTCCGGTTCAGATAAAAAATTAGGCTACTGCTTTCGTCGAGCGGCCCTTCAAAAATAGTATCGCCGTCTGCGTCGAGCCGCAGATTTACAAATCGCGCTATGTTCGCAAGCGAGAAATAGGGCGCGGTTTGAGCGACGCCGTCCATCATGCTGATCCCGGCTGGAACCATCGAAGAAGCCAGCGCAATAGCAGCGAGTTTCTCGCGTCGTGTGAAAATAAAGTAAAGCGCTACCAGCGAAAAAAACACGAGGCTGCCACCCGTTGTAGCCACCAATGGCCGCAGCGCCAGCCACGCTGAAACAGGCATGTCGTGTAATGCCCTCCAAGCCGTCCAGCGCATGTCCATCGTTCCCCAGTTTCCATTCAGAGCACGCGCGGCGCGGGCAAGGAAAAACGCCGCCACAGAGCACGCCACGCCGCTGAGGCCGACGGCGATTGTGCCTGCGAGGCGCCACTTCTGTGGCATGCGGTCCCACGCCGCCGCTGCCCAGAGTGCAAACGCGCTCCACATACTCATCGAATAGTAATCCTGCCGTTGCCCCAGAAAGAGCAGCGGGACAAAAACGACGCCCATCCAACACAGCGGC
>QHRD01000002.1:0-72666 GCA_003220005.1 Verrucomicrobiota bacterium
CCTGAGCTTCGCGCCGGAAGCGCATCAGCGTTACCTGGGAATCAGCGTGGCAAGACAAGATGCGTTTCAGCGCTACAATGCGACGCGAATGTCGTTGCCGCGCTCGATAAATTACGCCCATTCCGCCCCGCCCGATCTCTTCGAGAATCTGATAATTGCCTAGCAACCAATCCGCGTCATGTCCGTGAACGCTACTGAGCACGTCGTCCAGTGTTTCCTCGGCCTTGGTGTGGTCGCCGTTGGCGTCAATACCTGCGGAAAGAAGACAATTCAGACAAATACCGCGACCAACGCGCGATGCTGATCCACACTTTGCACAGGTGCCTGACTCACTCTGGAGATGCAGGGATAGAGAAACACCAGGCGAGTTCATGAAGGGAAGTTATGATCGTAGGTCGAGTTTAAATAGTTGCAAAGGTTAAAATTAAGAAATTCTTAAACTTTTTTTACTCGATGATTAGCCCCTCCCTGCGTGCGAACCATTGGTTCGAGCATACGTTGAAATATCGAATCAGCGTGCTGGATGATTATCTCATCGGGCAAAGTTCTGCAAGCCCAATTTGGCCAGTGCGTGTATGTTTGATATGCATTTCTCCGTACGCGCCGCGATGTGAATTGTAAACACACGGCCTGCAGAAGACGGCCGGCTCTAGCAATGCGCGCAGGTCCTCGGTTGGCATTCCTGTTCGCGGTGCGCGAACGAACAAGACAGACGGCGAAGTTTGTGGAGAGCTTGCGGGAAAACGTTATTCAGATGCAGCCAGGGCTGCGCAGAGATAGCGCAATTCGTCGTCAATCTGATTAGCTCCGCCTACGGTTTGGGCGACCTCTTCGCGAAGCAGATTGCGGTATCGGTCACGCAACCGGTGTACGAGATTTTTCACTGCCGTTTCCTGAAGGCCGAGTATCCGGGCAAATGTCGCGTACGATATATCTTCCCGCTCCGCAGCGAGGCAACCACTCAAGACATCAAAGATGCGGCGTCTGCCGCGCTTTTCACACTCGTCGCCCAATCGGCGCAGGGCTCGCTCGACCACTGTCGCCGCCCAGCGCACGTCGAAAATTCTTTCTGGCGACCAGTTGTCCGATTCCCACTGTGGAATCGACAAGTGCGATGGCGCCTCCGCCATCCAATCATCCCAGGAAACGAAACGGAGGTCCCCGCCACGTTTGCGCGCAGAACGCTTGTCGACTTCGTCGTGCAGGAAACGCTGCAACACCTTGAGCAGAAGTGACCGGAACCTTCCTCTGCTTCGATCAGCAGACTGAAGGAGACGGCCTTTGAGTAATCTGGCGAAAAAGTCCTGGGTCAAATCTTGCGCGTCGGGAACGGAGTGACCCTCGCGGCAGATGAAAGCGAAAACGGGTCGCCAGTAAATCTTGCAAAGCTCGGCTAGTGCAGCCTGCGCCTCCGCCTCATCGCTCCCGTGATCCGAACACGACAAAACGATGCTCCAGCGTGTTGTCGTAAACTGCGCCTGGTAGCCGCCGTCATGGGGGGTGTCCCGTTTCACCGTCGCCCATCATCTCATTGGTGCGATTGTTACGCAAGCCCGGTGATAAGGTCTGCTGTTAGAGACTGCACCGTAGAGAGATGTGCGACGGTCTTGGAAGGGATTGAGGTCAGATTTCCAACTTTTTTTGAAACTTCGCCCCGAAAAATCCGAAGAAGAGATAGTGACTAGTAATAACCAAAGCCTAACGCTTAACCCAGCATTAAGGGCTCCGCGGGAAACTGCGGAGCCCTACTTGGGCTTCGCAAACCTAACCACAGATAAAACACTAATGGAGACGAACCCTGAGATCGAGGGGATTGAGTCGGAGGTTGAAGGCCGGTCGTTTTCGCTCTTTCGGTATTCCGAAAGTGCTGGTGAAGAACCGGCAAAAATACGAATCTTCGTGCTGGACGCGCAACCGCTGCTCCGTCAAGGCATCAGCACATATCTCAATTCGCAGCCGGACATGGTGGTGTGCGGGGAAGCGGGCAGCGTGCCGGACGCACAGAGAAAGATAGCCGAATGCCAGCCGCAGTTCGTGGTGACTGCGTTGCGGCTCGGCGCGGGGGACAGCCTAAAATTGATCAAGGAGCTAAAAACGCAAAACCCACGGCTGTGCGTCTTGGTGTACTCCGCGTTTGAGGAAAATATTTTCGCCGAGCGCGCCATACGCGCTGGCGCGAACGGTTACGTCATGAAACAGGCGGCCAGCGAAAAGCTTGCAGCCGCTGTTCGCGAGATTATGAAGGGCGGCATTTACGTGAGCCGGGAATTGGCCCTGAGCGCATTCCGCAAATCGCTTCAACGGAACCGGAAAAATAATCACATGCTGAGATCAGGTAATTGTCTTGGAGAGTTGTCCAACCGCGAAATGCACATTTTTCAGTTGCTCGGCTCGGGGCTTGGCACCAAGCAGATCGCGGCCTCGTTGGATTTGAGCGTGAAAACAATCGAGAGCCACCGGGAAAACATCAAACATAAGCTGCGTCTGCGCTCCAGTGGGGAAGTGCGCGAGCGCGCGACCAAATGGGTAGAGCAAAGCCTCAGCGGCGAAGACAATATTTGCCCCACGCGATCCCCGACCAAAGCCGCTGTCGGTCGTGGCGGTTAGACGGGAAACGTAAAAAATTGCTAGCTGCGCGGGGGCTTCGCGGGCAACCGCGGGGCCCTCGTTTTTTCTAATGGCAGTCCACTCCCTGCCACGTCGTAAACTGATCAAAGCGCGTGGACCATGCGCTCGCTTCGCGAGCCCCTAACCCAAACACCGGCTGGAAGCTCTGACAACGTGATTACTGCATTGCTCGAGCAACGGCGATTTTTTCCAGCAATTCCCGAGTGATCTGAACTATAAAGGCGAAGCTCATATTTAGAACCTGTCTCCATCCAATTCGCTGGAGCGGAGCCTCGGCTGCCCGTCTGTAAAGGGCATTTCCTGGCCTCCGTCTATCGAGACGAAGACGACCTGCTACGATCAAAGTCCTCCCAATGGCTTCTTATTAGCTCGTTCCTTTTTAGTGTGAGGAACCGCCGGACACGGCGGCATTTTGTTCCGATGGATCTCTTTCACGGTGCCTCTGCACCGACAATCATTCGTTGATTTCCCTCTTTCAGTGGTACATGACATGATGTGTTTTTGGGGCCGGCCAGAGTTCTTACAAACTGGACCCGTTCATCAAACACGACCTCTATTTCGTCGATAGCTGCTGGCGAAACCTCGACCGGTTGTGAACTTTCTTCGACTTCGGCGCAAAGCTGCAAAGCCCGCTCTACGAGGATCGGATCGGTTTTGGTGCGGTCAATTTCAAAATCATCGGGAACATTCGAACTGTTGATTCGTTGCGCGAGCGGGTTCAGACATTGAGAAGCGAATGGTTCATCCAGAAAACTGAAGAGTGACCGTAGCGTTTCGTCTGTGTTGGCAACCAGATCGCGATGCCGTAGCCGAAAGATAACCTGAGGTCCGTAAGCGCGTTCAGCCAAAAGACAGCTGCTAACAGTCCTCAGCCAGTAAGTATATGCCTCCCGCTCGTTGGCGACTAAGCTCTCCCCCTTTAGGCGATGGAAGTGTAGCATCGATCGAACCACCGAGGTTACGTCTCGGAACATGTGAATGAATCGCACTTCGGGAAAAAGTTTGCGTAGGCCGCAAATATGGAAGGAATACTCCGGGGTGCCATCGACCCATCGTGTCTTTGGATCCAATGTCAGGTTGGATTTTGTTCTAGGCCCGATCACCGCGTCTGGTCCTGCCGCGCGTTGCCACCGCTTTATGTTCAGGTCAACGCGGTGACGCAGGATTAGGTCGTTAATGCTCTTGCCAAAGATGGAGAAAAATTCCTCCTTCTTCACATCCATAGAACTCAAAAGGGAGAAGTCACCGCGCGCAGTTCCAATTTGATAGCAAATAGCTAGTTCAATGGCCAGGTCTCCCATCCAGCCAGATTCTTCGACCGCAATAATGTTCGGATGCTGACCCAGGCACCACGTCAGAATACTTGTTCCAGACCGAGGCGACCCAACTACAAAAATTGGTTTGTTTAGTCCGTCTTCCATTGCAGCGGGGCTATCTGAGGTGCAGTGCCATCTTGCGTATTTAGCTTGCGTTCGCGAGTTTGATGCCAGGCCTTGTATTGTCGCTCTTGAGGTGTTCAGTTACGGCTTGCGCGACAAAGAGGAATTCGCGATAGGCAGCATTGCTTCAATCGCGGCGTCCGAAGGCAGGTCTGACTTTTTCAACGTGTCGATTATCTGCCGGGCCTTTTGGTACGCCTTGTGTGCGGATGCCACATACTTGACCCGCTCTCGAAAGGCAGCCTCCATTTCATCGGCCGCGGTGCTCGAAGCCTTAGCTGCCTGGGGAGTCTCTTCTATTTCAGCACAAAGCTGCGTCGCCTCTTTGACCACCGCCGGATTGGTGGTTGAATCTTCGGCGTTAAAATTGGGCGACACATTGGAACTGTTGATGCGTTGCTTCAACGGCCTGAGACATCTGGTGGTATAAGGCTCCGCGAGGAAATCAAGTAACGAACGCATTGCTGATTCAGGAGTATCGACCAAGTCCGCGTATCGGATACGATGCACCACACTTGGGCCATAGGCCTGCTCCGCTTTGACGCAGGCCCTGACGGTTCGGAGCCAATACCGGTAACCCTCTTCTTCGTTTCGAACCAATTGAGTACCCGCTACGCGATAAAAATTGAGCATCGAGCACACCACAGCGCGGACATCGCGAAGAATATGCACGAAGCGGGCATCCGGGAAAAGCTTGCGCAAACCAAAAATGTGCAAGGAATATTCTGGCGTTCCATCGACCCAGCGTTTTTTGGGCCCGGAGACTGCGCTAGTCGCCTCCAGCCAACGCCGGTCCAAATTTAATTCAACACACCGGGTTTCGCGCTTCTTTTCCAGATCCTTCTGGTGTCGCATGATTAACTCGTTGATCGTGCGACCAAATGCGGCAAACACTTCATCATCTTGGACGTCCATCGCGCTCAAGATCGAATAATCACCGCGAGCGGAGCCGATTTGATAAGCAATACCGAGATTGACCGCAAAGTCGCCCATCCAGTTAGATTCTGGCACCGGGAACATGTTCGGGTGGTGACCTAGACACCAAGAGAGAATGCTGGTTCCGGAGCGTGGCGAACCCACGACGAAAATTGGTTTGTTCAATTGTTTGTGCATTTCCATGAGGACGCCCGTAGTAACTCAAGGAACTGCATCCTGACCGAAAACGAATTGGCGTAATTTATGACGCCAACGTCGCGCTTGAAGGGCGCGAATAGTGGCTCTCTTGCGTTGGACTTCGTTTGCGAGTCTTTGTGCTCGAGCGTGCGCCTTGGCATACTCAGTGCGAAGGATTGCTACTTGATTGATTGGCGCATTGAAGGTGGCTTCTATTTCGTCAATGGCAATCGTTGAGATCGCAGACGGTTGTGGAGCTGTTTCAATCTTCGCATACAGTCGCGTGGCTCGTTCGATAACCAAGGGGTCAGTGCCGGATTCACCAAGTTTGAAATTAGCAGGGACATTTGAACTGTTAATTCTCTTTCTGAGAGGAATTAGGCATTCCGGAGCATATGGTTCTCCGAGGAAATTCAGCAAAGCCCGCAAGGAACCCTCGGGTTGATCTACAAGCTCGGAATATCTCAATCGGAACATCACCTCCGGACCGTAGGCCTGTTCGGCCAAAAGACACGCGCTCACTGCGCGGAACCAATAATCGTATGCTTCCTGCTCATTCCCGACCAGGCTCACGCCGGCAAGGCGGTGAAAGTTGAGCATCGACCGTACGACGGAAGTGACGTCGCGTACGATGTGAATGAACCGCGCATCGGGAAAGAGCTTACGCAGGCCGCAGATGTGAAACGAATACAATGGTGTCCCATCCACCCAGCGCGTTTTCGAGACACTAATGGATTGCTCTGTTACGAAACTGGCGTGCGCAGCATTTGGGCCCGCAGCCTCTTCCCATCGTCGTCTCTCCAGATCAACCTTATGGCGCAAGATGATTTCATTGATGGTCTGGCCAAAGGCGGCAAAGAATTCCTCTTGTTGCACATTCATCGCGGTCCATAGCGAGTCAGGCTGCAGACCCGTTTTGGTCTGATAGCAAACCGCGAGCGCAAGCGCCAACTCTCCAATTCCAGTGGACTCATTCACCGGAAAAATGTTTGGATGCTGACCCAGGCACCATGTCAGAATACTGGTTCCGGAGCGTGGCGAGCCCACCACAAAAATTGGTTTGTTTACGCGCTCCTGCATTTCAGTATCTCAATCTGTCTTCCCTAATCGCCTGCGCATCCAAAAGCTTCCGCCGCCCCAAGAGGCGAGGTTTGGAAAGGCAGCTTTAAGATCCCCTTGATGGCAATAGTTGAGGTAGCTGTTTGCCATCAACACCTCGAATTCAGAGTTAAACATAAGAAATGCCTGTAGCAGGTATTGCTCAGTCCAAAAACGAAATTCTTCTAGTACCCAATCACGTCTGTACTCGAAGGGTAGGAAAATGTCGTGCACATGTACAATGACGCCTGGCTTGAGACGCGGTAGCACCTCCAAAAACATATAATTGACGTCTCCACCAATTTTCACCGTATGCGAACTGTCGATGAACAAGATGTCGCCCGGTTCAAGCTGCGCGAAAAAATTCACGTCAACATCCTGAACTTTTTTCGTGACCAGGTACTTTAAACCAGGAAAACCTTTGGATAGGACGTCGGACGGGAATGGCTCGATGCAGACTAGCGAGCAGCGATCGTTTTTAGCTGCCGCTTCGCCCATAATTAGGGACGAATAGCCGCTGCCAACTTCAATAATTAATCTCGGCTGAAAATAGCGCACTATGCAGTAGGCCACCAATGCATCTACTCCGTCAAAAAGATCGTTATTCAGATGAAAACGGCTCCCTTCGCTCGTTTGCCTTGTTGAAAAAGATTCATATTCGTCGCGAAAATTCGGAAAATGGCTTCGCAGCAAGTCCAGCTGTAGGCGATCGTTCATTTCTATGCCGACGAGCTTGCTTGGTTCATGCCATAGCGTTTCGGGAAGCGACTGGGTATCCGGAAGAGGTTGATAAAAATGCACCGGCGTCACGTGAAAACCATGTCGCTCCCAAATCGGAAACATCTCGCGGAGTTTCCCGGTTTGCACGAATCGCGGGACAGTTACAGCAATAAACCTTGACAATGCCGTATCGACATTTCCAGACATCACTTCAGCGGCGAGTTCGCGCAGAACGGCTTCGGCAGAATCGACCTCGCGTGTGACCTTAACAGTAGCAATCGGCAGGTCGGGCTGGCTTGCAGCGTAAAGACGAAACTCATACGCTGTTGAATGCGCGATCCAAGGAATTTTCGTACTCCCAGATCGGCCCCGACTAACGAGTTGTTCATGATCGCGCGAAGTTGACACACGCAGTTCCGCTCCAGCTTCATCGCTGGCATCCCACGAAATCACAACGTGCTCTTCGCCAAAAGGAACCGGGTTGGGTGCCGCGGTGATTTTCCCGGTGATTTGTAAGGGTGGCTTCGAGTAACTCACTGGTAAGAACCGAGGATCGGCTTGGCTGCTAGCAGACTCTCGGCTGAGTGTCTCCGTCGCTAAACAAAGACTCCAGCTTTTTACGGGCCGCATCGTTCGAATACAGGGCACGTGTTTTCCGGATGCCGTTTTCAGAAATCCGAGTCCAAAGTTCTTCCGATTCGTACAGCTCGATAAGTGCCGCTGCAAAATCCTCCGGTTCGTCGGCTACCAAAATGTCCTCGCGGTCCTCCAGTTCCATACCTTCCACCGCCAGAGAGGTAGCTACCACGGGTACGCCAAAGGCCATGCTTTGATTAATCTTGCCTTTCACACCGGCGCCAAATCGTAGCGGTGCAACCGACAGTTTCACGCTATCGAAAAACGGACCCACATCCCGCTGTAACCCAGCGACGATGATTCTTTCGGTTGCCAGAGCAGTAATTTCCGGCGGCGGCTTGTCCCCGACGATGTAAAATTTCGCCTCGGGCAGATGTTCACTTACTAGAGGATAAATCTCCCGCACAAAAAACAGGACCGCATCAGCGTTTGGTCTGTGTTGGAACCCACCGATGAAAAGAAAGTCTGCCCGAAGGGCAAACGGCGTCTTCGAGCCGGGGACATCGACAATATTTGAAACCAGTTGAATGGATTTGCCGGGCCATTTCTCCTGGAGCAGCCGTTGTTCGACGGGGCTAACCACCCAGGTCTCATCAGCTTGCTCGATCAATGCATGTTCCAACTCCTCTTTCTCCTGTGCCTTTCGACGCACTTCAGGGTCGCCAGTTAACCGCGCCTCGCCATCTTCGCGGAGGTGATGGAGATCAACCGTATCAAAAATAACGCGACTTCCTGGCGCATGCAGTCGAGCATCCGCGATATGTTTGTGCGCGAAATCGCACCGGCTCAGTATGACGGCGTCGAAGTGGGCGCCGTGCGATGCGAGATAGTCGCCCACTTTCTTGATATACGGATGGTAAACAACTTCAATCCCGCGTTTCTGTAGCTCGTCGGTGTAAGGGTGAATTTTTGCCAGATTATCGGGAATGAACGTTACATGATGACCAAGCCGTCGAAGGATCTTGAGGATTTGGAACATTCGCAGCGATCCCGAATCCTGATCCGGTTTTGGAACGTAGTGGTCGATGACCAAAATGTTTTTCCCCAATGGAGTTCGCGGTTGCGACAGAAATGCGACGTCGCCATGGGCCGGTTTGGTTATCAGTTCAGCGGCCCATTTTTCAGCAAATTTCGAGCGATTAATCGTCTGATGTTTTTTTGTACCACTTGAAAGATCGGTTCCTCCCGTGGCTCCCTCGTAGTGGATGACCTCGCTGAGCGGCTGATACAGTACTTTATACCCGGCGTCGCGCACTTTGAACGCCAGATCGGTGTCCTCGTAGTAGGCCGGTGCGTACCGTGGATCGAATCCGTTTAAGCTTTGAAATAGCGCCTTTGGAATCATTAAGGCCGCTGCCGAACAATAATCTACTGCGCGCAGATAATTGTATTCAGGTTTTTCTGGATCATCGCCATTGCCATAATTCCACCCGGAAGCATCTCGCCAGATTATTCCGCCAGCTTCCTGTAAGCGGCCATCTGGATAAACAAGTTTCGCGCCCACGATGCCAGCTTGTGGCTCTCTTACAAACGTATCCACCAGCGCGCTCAGCCAGCCATCGGTAACAAGCGTGTCGTTATTCAGGAAAACGAGATAGTTGCCGCGCGCGTTTTTTGCGCCGCGGTTGCAGGAAGCGACAAATCCGGAATTCGTCTCGTTACGAAGATAAATAACCCCCGGCATTTGCGAAACGCCCTTTGCGGTGCCGTCCGTTGAGCAATCATCCACAACAATCACTTCAAAAAGCTCCGTTCCCTGATGATCCTGGAGCGAAGCCAAACACGCCTGCGTGAAACGAAACTGATTGAACACCGGAATGATGATTGAAACTTCAACCTCCTCGTGAGCTGGAAATTCAATCGTGCGCGTTGGCACCGGAGGTTCAACACGCGCCATTCTTTTCCTATGGACTGGAAGAGCGCCTGAAATCAACGCTTGGATTTCATCATCAATTGTAACAACCTCGGGGTGGGTCGCTCGCCACTTTTGATAAGCCGCGATAATCTTCTCCAAATGCCCATAGCCTAACAAGTCCTGCGACTGCTGCGGACAAAGTTTTGCTTTTACGGCAGCAATCGGATTCGCCATTTGCCAGCGCGCCGAAGAGCGAAGCCGGGCCGCAGCGGCCTCGGCATCGTCCAGGAGGCGGGCAAGCCTCTTGGCAGTCTGCAACTGCTTTCGCAGCCGGTTTCGCAAGTCTTCCTCTCGCGCTTCGCTCTCCGCTAGACTAATGCTTCTATCGCGAAGAAGTTGATTCGTCTGCTCAAGATGGGCGCTGAGTTCTTGAAGGTGGGTGCTAAGTTCTTCGACTTCTTTCTTGTGCCGGCTGGATATGTGCAATCCTTTCCGGAACGAAGGCATTTAGCCGGCTGACCGTTCCGGGAAGCAAATCGGGTTCTCCCTGCTTCGCGCCTTGCAAGGTCTTTTCGGTCTTCCCTTTGGTTTCGCTAACCAAGGCGCGATAGAATTGAATCAGTTCGTTGGACACGCGAGCGTCAACGAGGTCGTCAATACTGAAGCGAGTGTGCCGTTTTTGTTTTTTTATGAGTGCTGCACCGTTGGCTACTTTCGCGTCCGAGAACCCAATGAAATGTGCGATCCGTTGCAATTCAGTTTCCGGGTCCTCGAAGAATAAATCGTAGTGAGTGACCAGTCGCTGGCGCGCGTTTGCTGTATCGATCAAACGCCGGTTATAGATTTCCCAGAGGCGCAAACCAAACGAATAGGACGTTCCGTTGCGCTCCCGCATCGAATGCGCGACTTCCAGCGGGTTGCGTACGATGATGACCGTTTTCAGTCCGGGCAAAACGTCATGCCAAAAAGGCAGCGTCAAACTGTTGCGCGGATCCTTCCAGCCCCACACGCCTGCCGAATCAAATGCTTCGATCAGCAGTCGGGCCTTCATGCGCAGCGGATCGAGGCGCGGACCACTGAAGTTCTCGTCGGCTTCAGGCGGCAGGTCCCAGGCGCCGCCAAGCTCATTCAACAATTCATCGTTCACCGCCACGAATCCTAGGTGTTCCCAGAACCCCTCTGGATTGTCTGACTGCGCCGGCATCAATGCGCTTTCCGGACCAAGGTAAAGCCCGCAGGCGTGCAGTAGCCTGGTGAGCATCGATGTCCCTGAGCGATGCGCGCCGGCGATGCAAACCGCCGTCTGGGTGTCAGCGCTATTTTTCACTCGAAACGCTTAAACAACGATGAGCCGCCCAGTGCGTCAAGCCGATTACTCACTACAGCCATCAGTGATCTGTTGCTTCCGCCGCGCTTCTTCTCCACAATCTAAAATCCTCGTCGCATAAATCGCAGCTGCAATCTAAGTTTCCAAGCGATGCAGCGAAATGACGGCCGCGAGCCGGATGAGATTCGTCCGCTTAATTTCGAGTTGAACGTAGCGCCGCACGCGAGCGGTTCGGTGTCGGTCTCGATGGGCAACACGCGCGTGATCTGCGCAGTCACTATCGAAGAAGCTGTGCCGCGCTGGATGAAAGAACAGGGAGTGCCGGGTGGCTGGCTTACAGCCGAATATTCGATGCTTCCGTATTCGACTCAGCCTCGCAAACCTCGCGACATTGCAAAGGGCCGCATCGATGGACGCAGCGTGGAGATTCAACGCCTGATTGGTCGGTCGCTGCGAGCCGTCACGGATCTCGAAAAACTTGGGCCGCGCACGATCTGGGTCGATTGCGACGTGTTGCAAGCCGATGGGGGGACACGCACCGCCGCAATTACCGGTGCTAGCCTGGCGCTAGCCGTAGCCTGCCGAAAATTTGTCCGGGAAAGGAAGCTCGACGCTTCACCGATGCAAAAGCTGGCCGCTGCTGTGAGTGCCGGCATTCTGGATGGACAGGCGATTGTGGATCTCAATTATGAGGAGGACAAGCTCGTTACGGTTGATTTTAATCTGGTGGCTACCGAAGACAGCGAATTCGTAGAAGTACAAAGCTCTGGCGAAGAAGCGACGTTTACCGGATCACAGCTGGATGAAATGCTCGCGCTTGGACGTAAAGGCATAAGCGAGCTGATCGGCGCGCAGCGCGCGATACTGGCGCGAATCATGGTGACACCGCCAGAGAGCTGAGCGTTTGCTGGCGTAGGGACGCCGCGCTGCGGCGTCCGGTCGGCGCAGCGCGCCGACTCTACCGTTTCGGCCTGTAAAAGATTTGATGCCGCACGGACGATAGGCTAAAGCGCAAGAGCGAAATGAAGAAAGCATTGATCACCGGCATCACCGGCCAGGACGGAAGTTATTTGGCAGATCTGCTGCTTGAGAAAGGCTACGAAGTCCACGGGATCATTCGCAGGGCCAGCACATTCAACACTTCGCGCATCGATCATCTTTACGCTGACCCTCACGTGAACGGCGTCCGAATGTTTCTGCATTATGGAGACCTCAGCGACTCTGTGAATCTGGTGAAGCTGCTTTACAAACTAAAGCCGGATGAGATTTACCATCTTGGTGCACAAAGCCACGTGCGCGTGAGCTTCGATATTCCCGAATATACCTCTGACGTTACGGGCGTCGCCACGATCCGTATTCTGGAAGCGATCCGCGAAGCCGGATTGCGTTCCCGTTTTTTTCAGGCGTCGAGCAGTGAAATGTTTGGGAAGGCGCAGGAAGTGCCGCAGAGCGAGAAAACGCCGTTCTGGCCGCGCAGCCCGTACGGCGTAGCGAAAGTTTTTTCATATTGGGCCACCATCAATTATCGCGAGAGCTACGGCTTGCACGCGAGCAACGGGATCATGTTTAACCATGAAAGTCCGCGACGCGGCGAAACTTTCGTTACGCGCAAAATCTCACGGGCGGTTGCTGCGATTAAGCTTGGTCTGCAAAAAGAATTGTTCCTCGGCAATCTGGACGCGAAACGCGACTGGGGATATGCGCCCGAATACGTCGAAGGCGTCTGGCGGATTTTGCAACTCCACGAAGGAGAAGACTTCGTGCTGGCTACCGGTGAGACCCACACCGTCCGTGAGTTTGTCGAAGCCGCCTTCGCTCACGTCGATCTGGATTGGAAGCAATTCGTAAAGCACGACCCGCGTTACGAGCGGCCGGCCGAGGTGGACCTTCTGCTTGGTGACGCTTCAAAGGCGAAGAAAATTCTCGGCTGGGAAGCAAAAGTTCGATTTCACGAGCTTGTGCGAATCATGGTGGATGCCGACATGAAGCTGCTCTCGCGAGAAACGCCGAGAGAACATCTCGGGAAACTGCCGTAAGATGGGCGGCGTGCTGCATGCCGCCGTGGCGACACATCGCGGTGCGATTTCCCTACCGGATCGCGAGGGTGCCGCGGGGAACATAGCCCGGAATAGCCGACGCCAGCGTGGTGTCGACAATGGTTACCCCGGCCCCGACTCCGACTATGTCGTATAAATTTATGATGTCAGTCGAGCGCATTCGGATGCATCCATAGCTGGCAGGCTTGCCGATCAGCCGCTCCTCCGGCGTCCCGTGGATGTAGATATCCCGTGTGAAGGCGTTGGCGTTTTGCGGCTCGAGCCCGCGCAACCAGAGATTGCGCGTCACGATCGGGTCCCGGCCCGGCGAATCCGGGAAGACAATTTCACCAGTGCGCCGCAGATCTTTGAATACCGTTCCCAGTGGCGCATTATCGCCAATTTTCGTCGCGATCTGCAAATGACCCAGTGGCGTGTACCTACTGCCTCGCCAATCGCCGAGACCGAACTTGGAGGTAGAGACCGGATAAGTGGCCATCAGACTGCCGTGGTCGAGGAGGGCTAACTTTTGCTCGCGGGTACTGATCACAATGTGATGCTGCGTGTCAGGCGCTGCGCAGGAGGAGATAAACATAGCGAGCAGGAGGAGAACCGGGTAATGACGGCGCGCTGCGCCGTCCGGACCTGGCGGCGCGATGTCCCTACAACTGTGATCGTCGATTTTCATGCCCGATTAAACCTGAAAAACTTCTCCGCGGTTTCGGTTGTTGCTTCGGCAATTTCTTCCAACGGAACCTGCCGCGCTGACGCGATCGCTTCCGCTACGAAGTGTGTATGCGCTGGTTCGCAGCGCTTTCCACGGAAGGGAACGGGTGCCAGATAGGGACAATCAGTTTCCACCATGAATTTCCAGAGGGGGATTTGTGCCGCGACTTCTCGCACGGCCGCGCCGTTTTTGAAAGTGACAATTCCCGTGAACGAAATGAGGTGGTCAAGATCGAGAACTTCATTCGCCTGATCGAGCGAGCCGCCAAAACAATGGAAAACACCGTGCATCTTGCCGGTGTACGGCTGCAGCATTTTGAGTGTATCCTCCCAGGCATCGCGTTGATGGATCACTGCGTTGAGACCAAGCTCCACAGCGAGGTCGAGTTGTTGTTGAAATAGACTCGCTTGTTTCGATTTGTAAGCGCCGTCGCGAATTTGCGCTTCGATTTCTTCATCGGTCTCAGTTCGCAACGCGGACATGACCTGAACCTGCTTCTCCTTTCCCACTTCTTCGCTCGGCAGACGATGATAATCGAGTCCCGTCTCGCCGATGGCCACCACGCGCGGGTGCTTCGCCAGTTCCCGCAGTGGCGTCATTACGTCTTCCTCCGCTTGTTCAACGTAAGTCGGATGAACGCCAATTGCCGCGTAAACGGCCGGATATTTTTCCGCCAGATCAATCGCGCGCTGACTGCTTTCGATTGACGTGCCGATCGTGATGATGCGCGTTACTCCAGCGTCGGCTGCGCGGCGAAGCACGTCGTCGAAGTCATTTGCGAACTCGGGATAATCGAGATGCGCGTGAGTTTCGACTAGTTGATGGCTGAGAGTTGATTGTTGAGAGTTCACACGCGGTCAGCTGGCCCTTCTATCAACTATCAACTAACGACTATCAACTCCTGCCTGAAAGTGAGAGATTTTCTCGACTACGCTCGGAATGACAGGAGATCTAAATGCGCGTGGATTCGATGAGCATTGCTAGGTCGCAGGAGACTGTTGTTTCAGCTGCTCGATAAGTTCCGCATAGCGCGGATGATTTCGCAATCCATTGAGGTCAGAGTCGTGCTCGATCCAATCTTTCCAGAATGGCCGCCCGTTAGTAATCGCTCGATTCAGCAAATGAAAAGCCAGTTCAGGTTCTCCCAAGAGACTGTAGGCGCACGCCAGGTTGTAGAGTGAGATCGGATCTTCATTTTCGATGGCCTGAGCTCGTGCCGCCCAGTCTGTTGCACGGTCCCTTTCCCCCAGCTCCAGCAGCGCGATTGCGCCTAGTACGGCCGGCCGAGAATCCTCTGGATGCAAGACGAGGTCACGTTCGGCATTCTCGACGGTTTTGCGTGCGGCAGCTTTGCAATCGCTATCGCGTCCGAGCGAACGTGCAGCCAGCGTACCCGCCTCATCTGCGCCCACCAGCCGGCTGTAGCCAACTACATCAGCGGCGAGAATCGCGGTCAGGCGACGTTTCATCGGGCCTCCCAAAGGTGTCCTCTTACCATTCGAGTATCGTGCTCGCCCACGTGAGGCCGCCACCGAACACGACCATTAGAACATAGTCGCCGCGCTTGATCCGGCCGCTGCGGTTGGCTTCGTCGAGTGCGATGGCCACTGCCGCAGCGGACGTGTTGCCGTAGCGATCCAGATTCACAAACATTTTGTCGCGCGAAATGCCGAGGCGATCCGCGATGGCCTCGATGATGCGCAGGTTTGCCTGATGCGGAATGACACAGGCAATGTCTTCAATGGAAAGTCCGGCTTGATCGAGGGCTTTTTTCGCTGCGTTCAGCATGGCGATAACGGCTTGTTTGTACACTTCCTTGCCGGTCATGTGGATCGTTGTTAAATGCATATCCGCATTTTCGCGCGTGATTGGGCATTGCGAACCACCGCCCGGCATGTACAAAATGTCGGTGTACTGGCCGTCGCTGCCGATGTGGGTCGCAATTACGCCGTGAGTGCTGCCCCGGTGGCGCAAAATAGCCGCGCCGGCACCGTCTCCGAAAAGAACGCAAGTGTTGCGATCGGTCCAATTCGTGATCGAAGTCAATTTCTCGGCGCCGATCACAAGGACGGTTTCGTGCGTATGTGACGTGATGAATTGTTGGGCAATCTCTAATCCAAAGAGAAAGCCCGCACAGGCCGCGGAAATATCGAGGCAGGCGGCGTTGGTCGCTCCGATCTTCTTCTGAACGAAGCACGCCGTGGCTGGGAAAAGCATGTCTGGAGTGGCCGTTGCCACGAGAATGAGATCGATTTCTTTCGGCGAAATTTTAGCCTGCTCGATCGCTTTGAGCGTCGCTTTGGTCGCCATGTCGCTGGTATTTTCATCCTTTGCGGCGATGCGCCGTTCCTTGATGCCGGTGCGCGTGGTGATCCAATCGTCGCTGGTATCAACCATGCGGGAGAGGTCCGCGTTGGTCAGAATCTTTTCGGGCACATAACTCCCTGTGCCGATGATTGACACCGTGCGCAGCGTCTTAGTGGAGCGCGGGCTCAAGCGGGGCTGTCGTTTCATGGTACCGGCGAATCTCCTCGACGATATGCGGGTTCACCTGTTGTTCAATCGACTCTGCCGCCACACGCAGCGCGTTCTTGATCGCCAGCGGCGTGCTCGCGCCGTGTGCGATGATGCAAATCCCGTTCACACCAAGCAGCGGCATGCCGCCGGCCTCTTCGTAGTTTGTTTTGTCTTTGATTACGCGAAATGCCTTCCGGGCCAGGTAGGCGCCGACCATGTGGATTTTCGAGCGCGTCAATTCCTGTTTAAGCCATTTGAAAATCGCCACTGCAATCGACTCGGAGGTTTTCAAAATCACGTTACCGACAAAACCGTCGCAAACGACGACTTCCACCGGGTCTTCAAACAAATGCCGGCCTTCGATATTCCCTCGAAAATTCAGCGAACTCTCCTTCAACATCTTGAAGGCCTCCTTTGTCAGCTCGTTGCCTTTGACATCTTCTTCGCCGAGCGAGATCAAACCGACCCGCGGAGTTTTATAGCGAAGAACGTGGCTGGAATAAACCGAGCCCATGATGCCGTATTGCAAAAGATGTTCCGGGCGCGCGTCGATATTTGCGCCGGCATCGATCAAGACAAAAACATTGAACTGCGTAGGCAAGAGCGCGGCGATGCCGGGCCGGTCGATTCCTTCCAGTGTACGCAATTTGATCATGCTTGCCGCGACGGCTGCGCCGGTGTGCCCGGCGCTCACCACTGCATCCGCATCGCCGTGTTTCACAACATCGACAGCACGACTGATTGACGAGTCTTTCTTGCGGCGCACCGCTGTCCAGGCGCGATCGCTCATCTCCACCACTTGAGTGGCATGCACGATATCGATGCGTGAATCGTTGCACTGATGTTTGCGCAACTCACTCTCTATCTCGGCCGTGTCTCCGACCAGATAAAGTTTGTTGATCTGCCGGTAATCACGCAGCGCCATCACGGCGCCGGCAACAAGGTTAGGCGGGCCAAAGTCACCGCCCATCGCGTCGAGGGCGATCTTCATTAGAGCAAAACTTTGCGAACTTTAGTTGCCGAATGCAAAGTGAAAATGCGTCGCCCGCGGGGCGACGGCTACAGCTACTTGCCTTCGAGCGTCAACACCTGTCGTCCGCGGTAATAGCCGCACGATGGACATGCAATGTGTGAGGGGACGCTGCTTCCACACTGTGGACACTTGTTCAGGTGCGCAGCATGCCAGCGATTGGCTGCTTTGCGCATGCGTAACCGCATCTTGGATGTTTTGCGTTTTGGGACTCCCATGACAGGCGTTCACGGAAGCACGTTTGACGAAGAAAACAACGTTGAAGCGCCGAAGCGTTGCAGCGTCACAATTCAATGCTTCAACGGTTTAATGTTTAACTTCAATTGATCCAATGCGCTCCAGTCCGACTCGCGCTTTATATCCTGCTCCGCAGCTGTTACCTGTTTCGCCTTGCAAATCCGATCGCCGTCCCTGTCGCAATGTGGATGTGCTGGGAGATTTAGTAAAATTTCCTCGCGAACAGAGGGGGTAAGATCGACCGTCTCTGGCCCGTCGAGCTCCATGTGCACGGCGAATGCTGGCACTCGGATCTTATGCACGAATTTTTCCAGACACGACACGCAACGCAGCTCAACTGCCTGGGACAGGGAGCCATTCGCCCACAACGCGCGTCCTGCAACGCCAAGGTCGAGATCGTAATGCAGTCGACCGACGCAACGGATTCCCTCCGATTCCAGTTCCTGGATCGGGCAATCCTCCTCTCCTTCCAGATGCAGGCCCTGAGCTGGAATTTGTTTCAGATGCACTTTCATGAGCCACTCCCTTCGCCATGTATTAACTACATTTCCTGCCTAGCGCTTTGGCCACGCAAGCCGGCACAAAACCGGACACATCGCCACCAAGGCGCGCGATCTCTTTTACAATCCGCGAGCTTAGATAGGTATATTCCTCCTTCGGCATCAAGAAAATCGTTTCCACCGCGGCATCCAGTTTTCGATTCATCAGCGCCATTTGAAATTCGAACTCAAAATCGGATACGGCCCTCAAACCCCGGATTACGGCACCAGCTTCTTCTGCCCTGGCGAAGTCGACGAGTAATCCCTTGAACTGTGCGACTCTTACATTGTCAATTTTCCCGGCGGTCTCTCGCAGCAAATCGAGACGTTCCGTTAATGAGAAAAGCGGCTGCTTCTCGTCATTGCCCGCGACTGCCACCACAACTTCGTCGAAAAGTTTTCGCGCGCGCTCAATCACATCCAGGTGACCGTTGGTCACCGGATCGAAACTGCCCGGGTAAATCGCGCGCCTCATTTGCGAAAATTCGCAGAGGAATTCAAAAATGAAAAGCGGATTGGTAGAGTTCGCCGGTTGGGCGGCCGTCTCTTCCTTGCCGAAACTCGTTTGAGCGTGACAGTTTAACCGGTCTCATGCCTGATACCTCGCCATACAAGACCATTGCCGTGGCAACGACGTTTTCGCCGCGCTTCAAGCAGGTTCTTGCCGAAGCGAAGCGAATCCGAGAACGTTTTTCCGCCGATCTTCATCTGATCTATGCGGGCAAGCAGAGTGAAGAAATCGCAAAGAAGTTTCACGATGCTCTCGCGCAGCTCGAGCTTCCGACCGATTCAAAGATTCATTATGAAGAAGGCGATCCGGCTGATGCAATTTTGCGTACGCTCGCTCGTGAGAAGATCGACATGGTGGTTGCTGGCGCACTGGAGAAGGAAGTGGTGCTGCATCCATTTCTGGGGAATGTGGCGCGCCGCGTGGTGCGAGAAGCGCCCTGCTCGGTGATACTTTTCACCAAACCGCTGCTGAACCCCCGACCATTGAGCCGGATCGTTTTCATTGCTGATTACGGCGACCACGGACTCCAGGCGCTGATAAGAACGCTGCCGCTGGCTGCCGCGGAATTATCCGAGAGGCTTTATGTCGTCCGCATCATTACCACTTTTGATGAAGCGCGCGCGTCGATTCGCGCAGTTACAAGAAGACAGGAAAAGCCCGGATCGCACGATGACGAAGAAGACGCGCTGGAGAAATTTGTTTTATCAGCTGGCGCGACCGAAGTCCCGATCGAAGCACGGTGCATCCGTGGCAATACTGGGTTGATTGCCTCGGATTTCGTTCAATCGGTGAACGCGGATTTGATTGTGGTGCCGCTGCAGAGAAAGGGCGAAACCAGTCAGCCGCTTCCCAGTAACATCGCTTGGATTACGGATGTTATTCCGTGCAATCTCTGGGTGATTCGCTGAGCGGAAGCTCCAAAATCCAACATCCAATCTGGCCAGAGGAAAATCGTCAATAATCCACGCGGCCATCCCGTTTTGTCATGTTGAGCGGAGCGACACATCTCTGATTATTGCTCGATGAGGTGGCAGGAAATTCCAGAGGTCCATCGCTTCGCTCAGGATGACAGTTGCATCTCTGGATATTGGAGCTTGGATTTTGGAATTTCTGTCGATTGCCATGAATGAACCTCCGGAATTCCAAGCCTACGGCCTGCCGCATCTCACGGTCATCTTTCTTACGATTGTAGTGCCGTTTGGGCTCGTGGCGATCGTGCGACGCACGAAATCTCAGCGAATCGAAAACGTGATTATCGGTACGCTGTCAGCGGTTCTGATTTTGAACTACGTCGTTTTTCTGATTTTTATCCGCAGCCATGGTGTCGTGAATTGGCGGCAGATGTTGCCGATGCAAATGTGCGACTGGGGCATGGCCGTTGTGATCGTGGCGATGTGGACAGGAAATCAGCGCTGTTTCGAAGTAGCGTACTTCTGGGGAATTGGCGGCACGTTACAAGCCGTGCTCACGCCAAACCTGCGCTATGGCTTTCCGGATTGGCGTTTCATCAGTTTTTTCACCTCGCATTGCGGTATCATCGTGGGCGTAGTCTTTCTGATGTTGACCCGACGATACCGGCCATATCCCATGTCGATCGTGCGCGTCTGGCTGTGGTCAGAGTTTTATTTTGTGATCACCTTTGTCGTGGATGAGCTGACTGATTTCAACTATGGATTTCTTCTGCACAAGCCCGAGGCGTTTTCCATTTTAAGTTTTCTCTCTGATTCGCGACCGCTGTATCTTCTGCAAATGCACGGAGTCGCGCTGTTCTTTTTTCTCGTGTTGTATGCGCCGTTTGCAATTTACGATCTTGGGAGGGGAAAATGGTTAAGAAACGCAGGAAAGCAGGAAGCAGTCCTTTAAATTTCCTGCGTTCCTGCTTTCCTTTAGAAATTAGTGTGAAAGCAAGGCCATTACGCGTCGGCAGAGTCAAGATCGGCGGCAAACGCCCGGCGTTCATTCTTGGGCCGTGCGTGATTGAGTCGGAGAAGTTTATCTGGCGTATGGCTAAGAAGATCTCTGAAATCTGTTCGGCCGCAGATGTTGATTTCATTTTTAAGGCCTCTTACGACAAGGCGAATCGGACTTCGGTGCGGTCATTTCGCGGAATCGGCGTTCGCGAAGGGTGCGAAATTCTTTCGGCCATCGGGCGCGACTTGAAAATACCAGTGACAACCGACGTTCACTCTTCGAGGGAAGCGGAGGTCGCCGGCGAAAGCATCGATATGTTGCAAATCCCGGCGTTCCTCTGCCGGCAAACGGATCTGCTGCGCGCCGCTGCGGAAACCGATCGGGCGATCAATGTGAAAAAGGGTCAGTTCCTCGCGCCGTGGGACGTGCGAAACATTGCCGAAAAACTAATCGCCTTTGGCAACTCGCAATTCTGCTTCACCGAGCGGGGCACAACGTTTGGCTACAATAACCTCGTCGCCGACATGCGCTCCCTCTATTGGATGCGCGAGGCGGGATATCGGGTGATCTTTGACGCGACACATTCAGTGCAGCGGCCAGGCGGGGCAGGGGATTCGACATCGGGCGACGGCGTTTTGGCTCCCGCGCTGGCCAGGGCCGCGATGGCCACGGGTTGCGACGGAATCTTTATGGAAGTGCATGAAAATCCCGCGCGCGCGTTGTCGGACGGGCCGAATCAGATTCCGCTAAAGGATTTGCCGAAGCACCTGCGCATGTTAAAGGCTATTCATGCTGCCGTTTCGTAGCGGTCGCTCTGCATATCGGGGCTGGCTCCTATGGTTATTATCAGTCGCGTTGTCCGTTTTGATATCGGCGCCGCCGGTGCCCGGTCAGTCAAAAGGCCATAGGAAGAGAGGACGCGCGACAGCGACACCAAGTGCGTCTCCGGGTGAACAGAGCCTAACGAACATCCCCCTGCCGATCGGCCATGAGGCGAAGGGCCTTGTGTTGCCAGATTTCGATGGCGAAGGCCATCTGCGGGGAAGATTTGAAGCCGGGACGGCGCACCGAATTGATCAGGAACACATCGGATTTCAACTCCTCAAGATTACGACCTACACTCCGGAGAATCAGCCCGATCTGAAGATCGACATGCATACGTCGGTGCTCGATTTGAAAACCCGGGTCCTAAGTTCGCAGGAGCGCACGACGATCCAGCGCTCGGATTTCAACATTGCCGGCGATTCAGTTTATTTCGATACCAACACGAGGACGGGCCGATTGATCGGGAACGTGAAAATGGTGATCACTGATCAATCGCATCTGACTGCCAAACCGAACAGCAGCCAATGAAAAGACTAGCGGTCTTTATCCTATTGATCGCCTTAGTGACAGGTGCGCGCTTGCAGGGCCAGACTCCCGCGGAGGCGCCGGAAGCTTCCCGCGTTGGGCCAGAGAAAAAAGCGAAGAAAGCGGCGACGAAAAAAGAAAAAACCTCGCCTCCCACAAAATTATTTGGCCAGCCCGGGACCGGCTCGCAATCGAACGCCCCGACCTTAACGGAAATCTATGCGGATGAAGCGTTCTTTGATTCAACCAAGAACATGGGCATCTTTAGCGGCCGGGTGAAGGTAACCGATCCGCGTTTCAATCTTCAATCTGACAAATTGACAGTGTTCATTACCAAAGGACAAAACCAGGGCTTGGAGAAAGCCATTGCCGAAGGAAACGTCGGCTTGGTGCGCGACCGGCCTGATCCCAATGGCGGACCGCCAACGCGCGCCGTTGGCCGGGCGGACAAAGCTACTTACACGTCAGCGACTGGCGATGTTGAGTTAAAAGGAACGCCGCGCGTGCAGGAGGGATTGAACATGCATGTGGCGACCAGCCCTGATACAGTCATGATCATCAATCAAAACAGCCAGTTGACTACTCACGGGCCAAGTCGCACCGAGATTCGTCAGCAGCCGAACGACGAAAAGAAGGGCGGAGCAACTCCTTCGCAGACTTCCCAGGCTCCCCAGGTCTCACCAGCGCCGCCCTTGCCGACACCATGATTAGCCAAACAGCGCCGGCTTCGAGTGCCAAAATTTCTTCGCCCGTCACAGCGAAAGCGGAAACTGTCCTGACCACCGAGGAACTGGTCAAAATTTATGGCGGTCGAGCGGTCGTGGACGGCGTCAACATGTATGTTCGGGCAGGGGAAATTGTGGGACTCCTCGGGCCGAACGGCGCGGGCAAGACCACCAGTTTTTACATGATCGTCGGCCTGGTGAGGCCCAACAGCGGTCGCGTGATCTTTTCAAAGACCAATGTCACGGACTATCCGATGTACAAACGTGCCCGGCTGGGGATGGGTTATCTGCCGCAGGAGGAATCAATCTTTCGGAAGATGACGGTGGAACAAAATATTCTCGCGATTTTGGAAACACTCCCGTTGAGCAAGGCCGAGCGGCGGAATCGTTGCGATCAACTGCTGCACCAGTTTGGCATTGAGCGGATCGCGAAAAATACCGCGCTCACGTTGAGCGGCGGCGAGAAGCGACGCTTAACGATTGCCCGTTCGCTGGTCACGCAACCAAAGTTGTTGATGCTGGACGAGCCGTTTAGCGGTGTCGATCCCATTGCGGTATACGATGTGCAACAGATTATAGTTAACCTCCGCAAATCTGGACTCGCCATTATGATCACCGACCACAACGTCCGCGAGACTCTCTCAATCGTGGACCGCGCCTATCTGATTTACGACGGCCGGGTGGAGAGCGAAGGCACAAAAGATTTTCTGATTAACGATCCAATCAGCCGCCAGTTATACCTCGGCGAACGCTTCAAAATGTAGAGTTTTCGCAGCCGCGCAGCATTCTGACCGAGGCGAAGGTTCTCGATGGCGATTGGAAATTGCGCGGTAATCACGCTAGAAGTTATGTCTGATGGCAGAACGACACGGGACCCAAACAATCACATCCACAAGCAATCAGCAGAAAAGCGTCCCGGTTGTCACGGTTGAGAGCTTTTACAATTCTCACGCCGAAAAGCTACAGATGAAATTGGAAGGCCCGCGCGTGGGGTTTCATCGGAAAATTCGCGAACCGACCATCAACCGCCCCGGTCTGGCGCTTTCGGGTTTCTATACGTATTTCGCCGAGAAACGGGTGCAGGTATTGGGCGCCGCGGAACATTCTTATCTCAAGAGCTTGTCTTCCACGCTGCGTATCCGGCGATTTCAAAAAATGTGCGAGCACAAGATTCCTTGCCTAGTGATATCACGCGGGTTTCTTCTTGCGCCGGAGTTGGTGGCTGTGACTGCGGCGGCAAAAATCGCGGTGTTTCGCACTCCGATGATCACGATGAAGTTCATCAATGCCGCAACGATCGCTTTGGAAATGGATTTTTCGCCAATGGTCACTGAATTCGGAAGCATGGTGGACGTGTTGGGCATTGGAGTTTTGATTCGCGGAGCGAGCGGGATTGGAAAAAGCGAGTGCGTGCTGGGATTAATCGAGCGCGGTTACAGTTTGGTGGCTGATGACGTGACGCGGATTACGATGCTCGAAGGACGCGAGCTCATGGCGACGGCGCCCGACCTCACCCGCAATCACATGGAGGTGCGCGGAATCGGGATTATCGACGTGGCGAAGGTTTTCGGGATCGGGAGTATTCGAATCGAAAAGCGCCTCGACTTGGTTGTCACTCTCAAAGACTGGCACGAGGTAGAAGAAGTCGATCGGATCGGGCTCGACCGCGAATTTTATGAGATCCTCGGACTGAAAGTCCCACATGTGACGATTCCGGTTCGGCCCGGCCGCGACATGGCGCGTTTGATCGAGGTCGCGGCGATGGACGAAAAATTAAAGGGACTGGGTCAAAGCGCGGCCCTTGATTTTAACGCGAAGCTGCTGCGAGTAATGGAGCAGAAAGGAGCGACTTAATGGCATTGTTGTCTCGAAGAGCGACCCGCGCCGCAGCCGCACAGAAGGTCGAAAAAGAAATTCCAATTGTCAATCGGCTTGGACTCCACGCGAGGCCCGCCGCCATGTTCGTGCGCATCGCCAGCCGTCACCGTTCGGAAATTTGGGTTTCAAAGGAAGGCGAAGAGGTAAACGGCAAAAGCATCATGGGCCTGATGATGCTCGCTGCCGGGCAGGGGTCGAAACTGCGCATCCGTTGCGAGGGACCAGACGCGGACAAAGCAATGGAGGAGCTCGAAGAACTGATCAACGCGCGCTTTAACGAAGATTGAGGTAGGGTGCCGCGCTGCCCCGAAAGCTTTCGGGAGTCGGCGCAGCGCGCCGACCCTGCCCCGAGTCAACGTGCGTGCTCGCAATGTTTGACATCTGCCTTACTCTCCCAAGCGGATGAGCGGCGACAACGCGCTAAAAGAAATTCGGTTTGAAGGAGCTGGCGTCTCGCCCGGAATCGCCCGCGGTCAGGTCCACGTCGTCCGCGATGAGTTGGATGAAGTGGTGCATTATCGCATCGCCTCCTCTCAGGTGGCGGACGAAATCAGTCGCTTCGAAACAGCCCTTATCCAAACGCGCATGCAGATTCTGGAGATGCAGCAGCGCATTGCGGAATCGATCGGGGCAAAAGATGCCGCGATTTTCGATGCGCATCTGCTGGTAGTCGAAGACCGCACGTTGATCGACGAAGTACTCCGCAAGCTGGAAACTGATCTATGCAATGTGGAATGGATCTTCCAGGAGGTCGCCACGCGTTACGCCGAGACGTTGAATAAGATCGATGATCCGTACTTGCGAGAACGGGCGCTCGATATTCAGGACGTAACAAAACGCGTCATTCGCAATCTTCAGGGGAAAGCTCCCGAGACATTTCTTGCTCTGACCGAGACGCACATTCTGATTGCGCATAATCTTACTCCTTCAGACACCGCGAGCGTGGACCGGACGAAGGTGCTCGGGATTGCGACGGATCTTGGCAGTCGCACGTCGCATGCGGCGATTTTAGCTCGTTCGCTTAACATCCCCGCTGTAGTCGGGTTGCACGACATCACAGCAAAGCTGGAGACCGGTCAGCACGTTCTTCTTGATGGGAATGACGGCTGTCTGATCATCGATCCGACGCCGGAAACACTCGCGTGCTATGCGGGGATCGAATCGCGAAGAGCCGAAGTCACGGCGCAACTGAAAGAACTGCGCGAGACAACGTCCACTACACGCGATGGGCGTCATATTGTTTTGTCGGCAAACATCGAACTACCGGAAGATGTCGATGCTGTGGCGGCCAATGGCGCAGAGGGCATCGGACTTTATCGCACCGAGTTCCTCTATTTGAATCGAACGACTCTGCCGACGGAGGACGAACAATATGAAATTTACCGGCGAGTTGCCGAACGCGTCCGTCCGAACCCGCTAATTATTCGAACATTTGACCTCGGCGGCGATAAGTTGGCTCCGGGCACAGTCGATATCACCGACGAGTTGAACCCGTTCCTCGGCTGGCGCGCGATCCGTTTTTGTCTCGAGAATGTCGAAATCTTCAAGACGCAGCTGCGCGCAATTCTGCGTGCGAGCGTCGTGGGCAATGTAAAAATCATGTTTCCTATGATCTCCGGGCTGGATGAATTGCGCCGCGCAATTGCAATCCTTGGAGAGTGCAAAGAAGAATTACGCAGCGCGAAAATCGACGCGGCCGAAAAAGTCGAAGTTGGCGCGATGATCGAAATTCCGAGCGCCGCCATCTGTGCGAGCGTGCTTGCACCGGAGGTCGATTTTTTCAGTATTGGAACAAACGATCTGATTCAGTATGCGCTTGCGGTCGATCGCGTGAACGAGAAGATCGCGCATCTGTACGAGCCGACCCATCCGGCAGTACTGCGTTTGCTTAAAATGATCGCCGATGCCGGCCACGCCCATAATATCTGGGTAGGCGTATGCGGAGAAATGGCAGGAGATATCGCGCTCGTTCCGCTTTTGCTGGGTCTCGGGGTGGAAGAACTGAGCGCAGCTGCAATCCTGGTTCCGAGAGTCAAACGCGCCGTGCAGAGTCTGTCCATTCCTGAATGTCGCGAGCTGGTGGAGGAAACGTTCAAGCTCAATACCGGCTCGAAAATTCTGGCGCGTTGCCTCGAACTCGCGGACAAACGTTACGGTGATTTACTGGGCTAACACTTTCAATCTTCCGTTTCCGGATCTGGTCTTAGTCCCTCTTCCTCCATTTTGCGCAAAACGTCGCTCATATCATCCACTTCGTCCCAAACATCCTGACTCACATAGATGGGCGCCTTCTGCTGAGTCGCCATCGCAATACAATCGCTGGGTCGCCCATCGAGCTCGATGATCTTTTTCTGCTGCAATTCGTTTTGGACCCGGATGATGACTCGCGCGTAGTAGGTGGCATTTTTCAAATCATTGATGATGACGCGGTCAACTTTTGCGCCGAGGGCGGTCAGCAAATGCGCCATCAGATCGTGCGTGAGCGGCCGCTCCTTGGTGATCTGACGCATGAACATGGTGATCGCGCTGCCCACCGTTTGATCGACGTAGATGATAAATACTTTCTCGTTATTGCCAATAAACACCGCGCACCCGCCGCTTGTCGGAAAAACCGCCCGGACCTGCACCTCGATCACCGTTTTGTTCACCAGCGAACGTTATCCGCAGCGATATGAAAAACAAGCGGTGCGCTGCAACCGTCTCATTTGTCACGACACATTGGATCGCATGAAAAATTTTGCTCAGTAGGCTTGAATGTTCGACGTGCTGAATGAATATGCGTTTTGTCCGGAAGCTCCCGGACGGCCGCGTGACGAATCGAGATGAAAACTGAGTGGGACCTTGAGTCCGCCGTTGCCACATACAACGTGGATAGATGGGGTGAGGGTTATTTTACTCTCAATAGCTCCGGCAACGTCGAGGCGAAGCCACTAAAGGCTGATGGTGGCTCCATCGACCTCTTGGAAGTAGTCAATGAAGCGCGTGCGCGGAACCTCGGTTTTCCATTGCTGATTCGGTTTCAGGATTTGCTTCGGCATCGCGTCGAATCAATTAATCGCTCGTTTCAAAGTGCGATATCTGAGTTCGGTTATCGCAATCAGTATCGCGGCGTTTTTCCCATTAAAGTCAATCAGCTGCGTGAGGTGATCGAGGAAATCGTCGATGCCGGCGAACAATTTCACTTTGGACTCGAAGCGGGCAGCAAACCGGAGCTGGTTGCCGCGCTTGCCATGCAAAAAGACCCTGAAAGCTTGATCATCTGCAACGGCTACAAAGATTCTGCTTTCATTCGTATCGCACTGCTTGGCCGCAAACTTGGCAAGTCGGTCATCATCGTCGCTGAAAAACTGGAAGAGTTGGAGCAGATCATTCGTGCATCAAAAGAGGTTGGCGTCGAGCCGTACATCGGTGTCCGCGCTCGCTTGTATAGCAAAGGCTCCGGGAAATGGTCGCCGAGCGGCGGCGAGAACGCCAAATTCGGTCTCGACACTACCAACCTCGTGGCTGCCAGTCAGATGCTGAAAGAAGCTGGTCTGACACAATCTTTCAAACTCCTTCATTTCCACGTTGGATCGCAGGTGCCCGACATTTCAACGATCAAACGCGCTGTGCGCGAGGGTGCGCGTTTTTACGCAAAGCTTTGCAAACTCGGGCATCAACTCGGTTATCTCGATGTCGGTGGCGGCCTCGGCGTGGATTACGACGGATCACGCAGCGATTTCGACAGTTCGACCAATTATTCGCTCCAGGAGTATGCCAATGACGTCGTGTGGAACATCATGGACGTATGCGATTCCGAAAGCGTTGCGCATCCCATCATTGTGAGTGAAAGCGGGCGCGCCATTGTCGCGCACCATTCGGTGCTGGTGTTGGAAGCATTCAGCTCGATCGAGAAAACTGCGCCAAAACTCAAGGTCGAAGCCGGCGAGAAAGATCACAAACTGGTGGGCGACATCCTCGACGTAAAGCAGCGCTTAAAGCGCGGAAATCGCCTTGAGAGTTTGCACGACATCCAACAGATAAAGGAAGAAGCGCAGCAAACGTTCGATCTCGGTCTGCTCGATCTCGAATCGAAGGCGAAGATCGACACTGTTTACTGGCAGGTCGCGCATCAAATTGTGAACATGCATCGCGGCCTGCGTTATGTGCCCGATGAAGTGAAGGACCTCGAAGTCACTCTGGCCGATCAATACATTTGCAACTTCTCTGTGTTCCAATCGCTGCTGGATCACTGGGCGCTCGGGCAACTGTTCCCGATCATGCCGATCCACCGGCTCACTACGCCGCCAGACCGACACGCCACAATCGTGGACATCACCTGCGACTCCGACGGCAAAGTTTCAAAATTCATCGATCTCCAGGACGTGAAGGAGACTTTACCTCTCCATCGCATCCCGCCCGGCGAGATGTATTACATCGGCGTGTTCATGGTGGGCGCGTATCAGGATATCATGGGCGACCTTCATAATTTGTTCGGTCGCGTCACTGAGGTGCATGTCTTTCTGGATCCCGACGAAGAATCGGGCTGGTACATTGAGGAAGTGATCGAGGGCAGCACCATCGGCGAAGTTCTCGCGATGACACAGTGGGACAAAGTTGAGCTGATGCGACTGTTAAAAGCGCAGGTCGATGACGCGATTAAGACTGATCGACTCAAACCAAACGATGCTATGAAGCTTCTCGCCGACTACGAACGGCTTCTTCAGGAGTACACTTATCTCAGTTTCAACGGTAACAGACCGCCGCCGCAACCCGGCAGTTGGCTACCATTGAGTTAAGTTCTGCAGTCGCAGACGTTTCGGGCGCGTGCGAAGCAAATGTTCCGCGGAACTTGTCATTCCGAGAGAAGTCGAGGACTGGAGCGAGTTGGGACGAGCGACATAGACGGTTGCGCCGCGAGGGTAGCGGCGAGAGAGTCGGGAGACGAACGAGTCAATCTCTCGATGCCAAGATGACGCATCTCTCTTCAACTGCGATTAAAGACGCATTGCAAAGTGCCGCGCCAATCGACGCGATGCGTGTGCAGGGCTGGGTGAGAACGCGTCGCGATTCGAAAGATTTCTCATTCATCGAGCTGAACGACGGCTCGTCGTTGCGCAATCTTCAGATCATCGCGCGAAACACGCTATCGAATTACGCCGACATTCAACGGCTTACAACTGGCGCTTCGATTGCAGTGAGCGGCACCATGGTTGCTTCGCAGGGTAAAGGACAAAAATGGGAACTGATCGCAGACAACATCGAGGTCATCGGAACTGCCGAAGATTCCTACCCTCTTCAGAAAAAGGGACACACGCCTGAATTTCTCCGTGAAATCGCTCATCTCCGGCCTCGCTCAAATCTATTCGGCAGCGTTTTTCGTGTGCGCAGCCGGCTTGCGTTTGCCGTGCACCAGTTCTTTCAGGAGCGCGGTTTCGTTTATGTCCACACGCCCATCATCACTGGAAGCGATTGCGAGGGGGCCGGGGAATTGTTTCGTGTTACAACTCTCAACACCGCGGACATGCCGCGTAACACGAGCGGGGAGGTCGATTTCAGGAAAGACTTTTTCGCTCGGCCGACTTACTTGACCGTGAGCGGACAGCTCGAAGCGGAAGCTCTCGCGCTGGCACTGTCGAAAGTTTACACCTTCGGTCCGACGTTTCGGGCGGAGAACTCAAACACGTCCCGCCACGCAAGTGAATTTTGGATGATCGAGCCTGAGATGGCGTTTTGTAATTTGAACAGCAACATGGACCTCGCGGAAGAGTTTGTGAAATATCTGATTGCAGACGCGAGAAAGCATTGCCCTGATGAGATGGAACTTTTTGCAAAATTCGTGGACAAGGAATTGCTCGCGCGACTTGATTTCGTTGTTGACCGTCCGTTCCAACGAATCACCTACACTGGTGCTGTCGATCTTCTGAAGAAAAGCGGTGAAAAATTCGAGTTTCCCATCGACTACGGGTTAAACCTGCAATCTGAGCACGAGCGTTGGTTGACCGAAAAACATTTCAAATGTCCGGTCACAGTTTTCAATTTTCCGAAGGAGATCAAGCCCTTCTATATGCGCGTGAACGACGACGGGAAAACGGTGGCGGCAATGGATTTGCTCGTGCCGGGCATCGGTGAAATCATCGGCGGCAGCCAGCGAGAAGAGCGACTTGAAATGCTGGAAGAAAATATGCGTCGGCATAAAATGGATCCTGCCGATTACAAATGGTATCTCGATCTTCGTCGTTATGGCACCGCGTCGCACTCCGGATTCGGTCTCGGTTTCGAGCGAATGCTCAAGTTTATCACCGGTGTCGCGAACATTCGCGACGTAATCCCGTTCGCGCGCACGCCCGGCAGCGCAGAGTTCTGATCTTTGTCATTCTGAGCGAAGTCGCCTGCCGCGCCGTAGCCTTGTGCGAAGGCTGGGAGGAATTTCTGATCGCTCGGTTGATTCCAGAAGTTACCGCTGCGCGTCTCTTATTCTCGTGAACTCGAGCTTCGGGGTACCGCCGGGCTCTCGCAATGTCATGTGGTCGCCGGAGATTTCCAGTTGATAAACTGAAGTCGCGAACGGCGTCTCAATTTTAATCCGGTCCTGGTCACCGAATTTATACTTCCCGGTTACGTCTCCCACGAGAACGGCGCCATTCGATTTGAATTCCCAAACTGTTGCTTCGGAGCCCGACATTCGCCATTTGCCGACGATGCTGGAGGTCCCGCAGCCAGCTATAAGGCACAGTAATGCCGCCGAAATGATGACCCTTAAGCTGTACTTCGTTTGATAAAACCGGATTCGCATGGAACTCCGGCTCGATTTTGCTCGAAGGGATTACTGCGGGCGAGAAAAAATTCGAAAGCCTATTTCTTCTTTGGTTCGCGCCTGGTCTCTTTCGCCGGCTCTTTGGCAGCACGCTTCGAATCGCTGGGGCGGTACTCTTCCTGTTCGGCGGCGGCGAAAGCTTTTTCCAAACCGACCATGTCCTCGCCCGGACGCAGCGTGTCGAAGGACTCCACTTCTTTGCGCAGTTGCTCTTCAGAATAGTTTGCAGCTTTGATCGACAACCCGATGCGACGCTCGATCTTGTCCACTTTGATCACGCGCGCTTCCACTTCCTGGCCGACCTTCAGCACGTCTTTCACTTTCGCGACGTGATCTTCGCTCAATTGGGAGATGTGCACGAGCCCGTCGATATCGTCCTGTAGTTGCACGAATGCGCCGAAGCTGGCGAGCTTCGTCACCTTGCCCTTCACGAGATCGCCGATCTTGTATTTGTCGTCGATGGTCTTCCACGGATCTTCGGTGAGCTGTTTGATCCCGAGACTGATCCGTTGGTTTACTTTGTCGATGTCGATAACGACTGCCTCGATTTCGTCGCCCTTCTTAAACATTTCACTGGGATGATTAATCTTTCGTGTCCAGCTCAAATCGGACACGTGAATCATGCCGTCGATGCCTTCCTCTAGTTCCACGAACGCGCCGTAAGCGGTCATGTTGCGAATCTTGCCTTTCACCGTGCTGCCGATGGTGAACTTCTTCTCGATTTCATCCCATGGATTCGGCTCGAGCTGGCGCAGGCCCAGTGAAATTTTCTGTTCTTCTTTATTCACGCCGAGCACGACGGCTTCCACTTCCTGACCAACGCTGAGAATATCAGAAGGGCGCATGATCCGTTTTGTCCACGAAAGTTCGGAGACGTGAATGAGGCCTTCTACACCTTCCTCGATCTCAACAAACGCGCCGTAGGGAACAAGATTGGTAATCCTGCCTCTAATGCGCTGACCGGCCGGAAAACGCTCCTCGATTTGGTCCCACGGATTTTTCTGGGTTTGCTTCAGTCCCAAAGAGACGCGCTCTTTTTCCTTGTTGATGTCCAGCACGACGACTTCCAACTGCTGCCCGACCTTCAATAACTCGTTGGGGTGTCCCAGTCGGCCCCATGTCATATCGGTGACGTGTAGCAAACCATCCATGCCGTCGAGATCGATGAATGCGCCGAAGTCGGTGATGTTTTTCACGGTGCCAGTTACGCGATCGCCCACGTTCACGCCTTCCATGAATTTTTGGCGTTTTTCGCTGCGCTCCTGCTCGATTACCTCGCGCCGGCTGAGCACGACGTTTTTGCGGTCGTCGTTGAGCTTAACGATTTTGAAATCGTAGGTGTTGCCAACGAATTGCTGCAGATCCTTTGGCGGAACGACGTCAATCTGCGACGCCGGCAAAAACGCTTCGACGCCGATGTTCACCATGAGGCCCCCTTGACCACCGATTTCACCTTGCCCTTGATCAGGCCATCACCTTGGAAAACACTGACGATTTTGTTCCAGTTTTGGCGGTAGGCGGCTTTCTCCTTCGAAAGAACGACCATGCCTTCTTCATTCTCCAGCCGCTCCAGGAGCACCTCCACCTCGTCGCCGACTTCCAGCGAATCGGCTTGTTCAAATTCAGTCAACGGAATGACGCCTTCGGATTTGTATCCCACATCGACGAGAACTTCGCGCGGGCGAATTTCCAAAATCCGTCCCTTGACGATGCTTCCTTCGCGGAAGTCCGGCATCGCCTTCGACATCACGTCCTGCATTTGAATCATAAATAATAAGCCTCCCTTCCCGAAAGTTTCGGGATAGCCCCGAAATTCTTCGGGGAAGATTCCCGCGTTAGCTGCTATCGCGGAAGCAAAATGTCATAGTAGGCGTTTTGTGCAGAAGGTCAACTGACGCTACGTAGCGGTTGTCGCTTGGCTTGGAATGACCACATTGAAGGTTGGCCGTTCGGCATTGAGCGTTCCGTGTTTCGCCCTTATGCTTTAGGACGATATGTCCATTCTACGACTGGCAATCTCGCTAGCGTTTCTGGCAGTTGCCTCATTCGGTGCCGAATCTCCTGCTGAACAAAAAGTCCTCGACGCGATCAAAACGCCAGATCTCACGGTCGTGCATCTCTGGGCGCCGTGGTGCTCGAACTGCCAGGCTGAACTCAAAAGCGGCGGCTGGGCGAAAATCATTAACGAAAATCCGAAGATAAAATTTTGTTTTGTCTCCGTCTGGAACGATGGGCAGGACGGACGCGCGATGCTGAAGAAATTCGCCATCGCCGATCAACCAAACATGACAATTCTTGCTGACCCCGGCCCGCGTCGTGGCGAAAACAAGATCAAACAATTCGCCGGTTTGCCGCTCTCGTGGATACCGACGACTTGGATTTACAAAGGCGGCGAGCTTCGTTACGCATTAAACTACGGCGAAATCCGTTTTCCTATGCTCCAGCAATTTCTCGCGGACAGCGAGTCGGAGTGGTCGCACAAGGGCGAACCCTCTATCGAGTAGGCTTTGAATGAGTCACACTTCTGAAGCGCCATCGATTGCGCAGAATAAGCCGCCAGCCATTCTGTCGCTTATTGGCGATACGCCGCTCGTGGAGGTGACACAGTTCGACACCGGCCCGTGTCAGCTTTTTCTCAAGCTTGAAAATCAAAATCCTGGCGGCTCGATCAAGGACCGCATCGCGCTTTCGATGATCGAAGCGGCGGAAGAGGAGGGGAAATTGCAACCCGGAGGCACAGTCGTCGAGGCCACGGCGGGCAATACTGGCCTGGGTCTGGCACTCGTTGCCGGTGCCAAGGGTTATCGCGTCTTGCTGGTGATTCCCGATAAGATGTCGCAGGAAAAAATCTCCCATGTAAAAGCGCTCGGAGCCGAAGTGCGCATCACGCGATCTGACGTGACTCGCGGTCATCCGGAATATTACCAGGACGTGGCCGCGCGACTCGCCGAAGAAATTCCAGGCGCCTTTTACGTGAATCAGTTTGGTAATCCGGCGAACCCGCTGGCGCACGAGCGCACAACCGGCCCGGAGATTTGGGAACAAATGAGGCACGATGTCGATGCCGTCGTCGTTGGCGTTGGTTCGGGCGGCACGCTCTCGGGTCTTGGGCACTTCTTCAATCGTGTAAAGCCGCGCCGCGGAATCGAAATGATCTTGGCCGACCCCACCGGCTCCGTGTTGTACGAATACGTGAAGACCGGCAAGCTGGTCGAATCGGGAAGCTGGGCAGTGGAAGGCATCGGCGAAGATTTCATTCCGGAAATCGCCGACATGTCATTAGTTACCGATGCCTTTGAGATCGACGACGAAGAAAGTTTCGCGACCGCACGTGACCTTTTGCACAAAGAAGGAATCTTCGGCGGCTCATCCACTGGCACGCTTGTCGCCGGCGCCCTACGATATTGCCGGCAGCAAACAAAACCGAAACGCGTGGTCACTCTCGTTCCCGACACCGGCAATAAATATCTCTCAAAAATGTACAACGATTTCTGGATGGCCGAGCAGGGATTCATCCATCGTCCGCCACACGGCGATCTGAGCGATTTAATTTCGCACCGGTACGAAGCAGGCGAAGTAATCACGGTCGGGCCGGACGATTCGCTGCTGACAGCGTTCAAGCGAATGCGCGGCTCGGACGTTTCGCAGCTTCCGGTCGTCGATAAAAATGGGCGCGCCGTCGGCATCATCGACGAATCTGATATTCTGGTCAGGGTGCACCGCGCCCCGTCGCACTTCAACGATCCGGTAGAAAAAGCGATGACGGACCGCTTGGAAACGCTGCCGCCAAACGCGAAAATTAAGGACTTGCTGGATGTGTTTGATCGCGGTCGGGTCGCCATTGTTATGGATGACAATAAATTCCTGGGACTGATTACGCGCACCGATTTGCTTTCCTATCTGCGTCTTCACATGCCCAAATCGGCCACCCCGCCGGAACGCGAATTTGTCTAGCGCATCCGAAAATGAAAAAAGAACAAGGCTTTGCAACGCGCGCCATTCACGCCGGCCAGCAGCCGGATCCTACGACTGGCGCGGTCATGACGCCGATCTACGCCACCTCAACATACGTGCAGGAAAGCCCGGGAAAACATAAAGGCTACGATTACGCACGCTCAATCAATCCAACGCGGCTTGCCTACGAGAGGTGCATTGCGGATTTGGAAGGCGGGACGCGCGGGTTCGCCTTTGCATCCGGCCTGGCGGCGATGGCGACGGTGCTCGAGCTGCTCGACAGCGGCTCGCATGTCATCGCCAGTGACGATCTTTACGGCGGCACCTTTCGATTGTTCGACCGCGTTCGGCGACGCTCTGCGAATCTTGATTTTACCTACGTCGATCTGACCAACGCGAAAGATCTGGAGCGCGCAATCAAACCAAACACGCGGATGGTCTGGATCGAAACGCCGAGCAATCCGCTGCTGAAGCTGATCGACCTCGAGGCGATTGCGAAAATTACGTGCAAGCGAAAGATCATTTCGGTGTCTGACAACACCTTTGCCACTCCGTGGACCCAGCGCCCAATCGAGACTGGCTTCGACATCGTCGTGCATTCCGCGACGAAATATTTGAACGGGCATTCCGATCTCGTGGGTGGCGTTGTTGTTGTCGGCAAAAACACGGAACTCGCTGATCAGATTGCATTCTTGCAAAATTCGGTCGGTGCAATCGCCGGCGCGTTCGACAGTTTTCTTGTTTTACGAAGTTTGAAAACGCTGGCGCTCCGCATGGAGCGTCATTGCGCCAACGCGCTGGAGATTGCGCGCTGGCTCGAGGAGCAGAACAAGATCAAATCAGTCCACTATCCTGGCCTCAAATCGCATCCGCAACACGATCTGGCCCGACAGCAGATGCGCTGTTTCGGCGGCATGGTCACGATCGTTTTGAGAACGGACCTGGCGGGAACGCGGCGCTTTCTCGAGAACACGCATCTGTTTGCGCTGGCGGAAAGCCTCGGCGGCGTGGAAAGCCTCATCAATCATCCCGCGCTCATGACCCATGCCTCCGTGCCAGCGGAACAACGGGAAAAACTGGGCGTCACCAATTCACTCGTCAGGCTATCGGTTGGTGTCGAAGACGTTCGTGATTTAATTGATGATCTAAAAGACGCGCTCGAAGCGATTTAAATTGTAGGGCGGCTGTGTCAGCCTGCGTTTGGCACAAACGCCCTACAAATCTGGCGGTATCTCGTTTACTTTCCGACTCACAATGTCCAACACATTTGGTCAGCTCTTTCGCATCACTACTTTTGGCGAATCGCATGGCGGCAGTATCGGTGTGGTGATCGACGGATGTCCCCCGCGGATTAACATTTCCGAAACGGACATTCAACGCGAGTTGGATCGCCGTCGTCCGGGTCAAAGCAAACTCACAACACAGCGGAAAGAGGAAGACCGGTGCGAGATTCTCTCCGGCGTTTTTGAAGGGAAGACGCTCGGCACGCCTCTCACAATGGTGGTGCGCAACAAAGACGCTCGATCCGAAGATTACAGTGAGATCGCCGGCAAGTTCCGGCCCTCACACGCCGATTACACTTACGAAACTAAGTATGGAATCCGGAACTGGCAGGGCGGTGGCCGTGCATCTGCGCGTGAGACGATCGGTCGCGTTGCGGCTGGCGCGATTGCAAAAAAAGTATTGTCAGGTTTGTACGCAGACTTCGAGATCGTCGCCTACGCAGCGCAAGTTCACGACGTCATTGCAAGGGTTGATCGCGCTGCCGTGAAAATGAAAGATGTAGAAAAAAATATTGTTCGCTGTCCGGACGCCGTCGCCGCAAAAAAGATGAAATCGCTGATCGAGCGAGTTCGCGATGAGGGCGACTCGGTCGGAGGAGTGATCGAGTGCGTGGCGCGTGGGATTGCGCCCGGGCTCGGCGAGCCTGTCTTCGACAAGCTCGAAGCCGACCTGGCAAAAGCGATGCTGAGCATACCGGCGACCAAGGGTTTCGAGATCGGCTCGGGGTTTGCAGCGACGCGAATGCGCGGCTCGAAGCATAATGACGCATTCGAAATGCGTGGCGGGAAAATCCGGACAATCACAAACAACTCCGGCGGTGTGCAAGGCGGGATCAGCAACGGCGAAGAGATTTATTTTCGCGTGGCGTTTAAGCCGCCCGCGACAATCGCGCTTCAACAAAAAACTGTCACCACTTCTAAGCAGGAAAGCGAGCTCGCGGCGCGCGGACGCCATGATCCGTGCGTTCTTCCCCGAGCGGTGCCCATCGTGGAAGCGATGGCAGCTATCGTGCTTTGCGATCACGCGCTTCGGCAAAGGGCGATTCGAGGGTGATTGCAAATTTCAGATTTCAGATTGCAGATTGTGAGCTGTGACACTGACGAATTAAAGCTGCGGACGAAGCAGTTCGCATTGCGAGTTATCAGGCTCGTGGCCGTATTGCCAAAAACAATGAGGGACGAGCAATTGCCAACCAGCTCGTTCGCTGCGGCACGTCGCTCGCTGCAAATTATCGCGCCGCTTGTCGCGCTCGCTCTCGAAGTGAATTTGTTGCCAAAATGGGCGTGGTTCTTGAAGAGGCAGATGAAACTCAGCTGTGGCTCGAATTGATCATCGAATTAAAATTGCTTCCAATAAAACGAGTTGAACCCTTGCTTGGAGAAGCGACCGAATTAGTCGCGATCTTTGTAGCCTCGCGTAAGTCGGCATCTTCAAATTTGAGATCTACAATTTGAAATCTGCAATTTCATACGTCGCTACAATCGGCCTGGAAGTTCATGTTCAGCTTAAAACGCGCTCGAAAATATTTTGCGAGTGCCCGATGACTTTTGGTGCCGAGCCAAATACCCATACTTGTCCAATCTGCCTGGGTCTGCCTGGCGCATTGCCGGCGATCAATCATGAGGCGCTGCGCTTGACAGTTCTCACTGGGCTGATGCTGGGATGCGATATCGCGCCAATCTCTAAATTCGATCGCAAAAACTATTTCTATCCGGACATGCCGAAGAATTATCAGATTTCGCAATACGATATGCCGCTTTGCACGAATGGCAGCGTGCCACTGCACGATCTGGCTTATCCGAAAGATGCGCAGAAAAAGATCGCAACCCCAGACAAGGAAGTGCATCTCGTCCGTATTCATCTCGAGGAGGACGTTGCGAAAAGTTTTCATTTCGAAAACAGTACGGGGATTGATTTCAATCGCGCTGGTACGCCGTTGATGGAGATCGTGACGCAACCAGAACTCAACTTGCCTGAAGAAGCATTCGCGTTTCTAACGGCGCTGAAGCAAATCCTGATGTATGGCGGCGTCAGCGATGCCGATATGGAAAAAGGGCAGTTGCGTTGCGACTGCAATGTTTCCGTACGATCTGAGTTGCAAACGGAATTCGGCGCGAAGATTGAGATCAAAAATCTGAACTCGATCAGCGGCGTGCGGCGCGCCCTTGCTTATGAGATCCAACGTCAAATCAGTGTCCTTCAGGGCGGTGAGCAACTTGAGCAGGAGACGCGCGGCTGGGACGATGCGGCTGGCGAAACCTTTCTCATGCGCACAAAAGAGTTCGCACACGATTACCGGTATTTCCCAGATCCAGATCTGGTGCCCGTGAAAACTGACGTTCTAGTGGCCGATGTGCGGGATCGCGTGCCCGAATTACCAAAAGCAAAACGCGTTCGCTTCGTCGAGAAATATCAAGTCAGCCCTTACGACGCCGGCGTGCTGGCGAGCGATCTGGAGCTGGCAAAATATTTTGAGAAGGCTGCCAAAGGCGCAAAGAAGCCGAAAAATATCGCAAACTGGATCCTAAACGATTTGCAGAACGCGCTGGGCGCTACTGGAAAAACCGTCCAAGATTGCCCAATTCCACCAGAGGCGTTTGATGAATTGGTCAATCTGATCGAGGTCGGAAAAATCAGCGGCAAACAGGGCAAGGAAGTTTTCGCGGAAATGTTCGCAACCGGAAGGAGCGCAGCCGCGATTGTGAAGGAGAAAGGGATCGAGCAACTGAGCGACGTTGGCGCGATCGAAGCGTTCTGCGACGAAGTGATTGCGGCAAATCCCAAGCCCGTGGCAGACTACAAAGCCGGTAACATGTCTTCGCTGAATTTTCTCAAAGGACAGGTGATCAAACGTTCGAAAGGGAAAGCAAATCCGCAGATCGTCGGCGAAATATTGGAGCGGAAACTTAAGAGCTGAAGAAAACTTCGAACGCCCAACACCCAACATCGAGCTCAGAAGCTACCTTGTCATGTCGAGCGAAGTCTCCCGCTATGGCGGGATTTATTGTTGAATGTCGAGAGATTCCTCGACTTCGCTTCACTTCGCTCGGAATGACAAAAACGGGCAGGCGATAAAATTGTAGCTGTGAACATCCTCATTGCTCCCGACAAATTCAAAGGCTCGCTCAATGCGCGCGAAGTTGCGGAGAACATTGCAAAAGGACTGCGCGACGCGCTGCCGGATGCAAAGATCGAACTTGTGTCGCTGGCCGATGGCGGCGAGGGGACTTCGGAAGCAATTTGCGAGGCACGCAGCGGATCTTGGTTAAAATGCAAAGCGCACGATCCGCTCGGTCGCGAAATCGAAGCGCGTTATGGTTGGATTGAATCCGGAAAAATTGCCGTAATGGAAATGAGCGAGGCCGCCGGAATGCGGCGCGTTTCTGAGGATGAACGTGATCCGGTTCGCGCGACCACATTCGGCGTGGGCGAAATGATTTTGGATGCCGTGAATCGTGGTGCGAAGGAAATCATTATTGGCCTGGGCGGCAGCGCTACCAACGACGGCGGATTCGGGATGGCGCGCGCTCTGGGTTTTCGATTTTTTGATCAAGAACATGAGCAAGAGTTAAGAGGCCCAGTTATCGAGCTGGTTTGGCTCGAGCGAATCGAGAAGCCGGAAAAGCTGGTCTTGCCTGAGATCATCGCGGCAGTCGATGTGAGAAATCCATTGCTCGGCAAGAACGGCGCAACCCGAGTGTTTGGTCCGCAAAAAAGCGCGAGCAAGAAAGAGACTGATATTTTGGAACGTGCGCTAACTCGGCTTGCCGATGTGGTGACCAAAGAGTTCGGTTTCGACTATCGCGACGAACCCGGTGCCGGCGCGGCTGGCGGACTCGGGTTCGGCCTGATGAGCTTTTGCGGCGCGAAAGGTCGGCCGGGTTTCGATGTCGTCGCAGAAGCGGTCGGGCTCGAATCGAAAATCGAAGATGCTGACGTGGTGATTACAGGCGAGGGAAGCCTAGATCGGCAGACGCTTGAAGGAAAAACGCCAGCCGGCGTGGCGCGACTGGCGCGCGAGCTCGGCAAGCGCGTTTTCGCAATTGTGGGGCGCGCAAGTAAGGATCGAGAAGTGCGCGAGATGTTTGACGGCGTTTACGAGAACGCGCGGGAGGGAATGAGTCAGGGCGAAAACATTAGGCGCGCAGCGGAATTATTGCGGGAAAACGCGCGGGCGCTGGCGCGCACGCAGTAGCGGCGGTCTGTGGCCACCGTAAGAAAGTGTGGCCTTTGGCTTTGCAAGCATTCGGTGCTCACAGGGCGCCGCTACAGTTTTAGCAAAGGTCGCGGAATTGCTTCGCTGTTTCGACGTAACTCCATGCCCAGCGGGCGATGTCCTTTTGTTCGTCGGCGGTGAGTTGCCGGCGGATTTTCGCAGGCGACCCGAGGACGAGCGAGCCGGGCGGAATTTTCATGCCGATCGTGACGAGCGCGTTTGCGCCGATGATGCAGCGTGCGCCTACCTCGACATCGTCGAGAATAATTGCACCCATGCCAACCAGCACTTCGTTGTCGATCCTGCACGCGTGCACCACGGCGTTGTGGCCGACGGTAACGAGCTCGCCCATGGTTGTCGGGTAGTTGGTATCGACGTGAACGACGGCGTTATCCTGAATATTTGAGCGCGGCCCAATAATGATGCGGTTGATGTCGCCGCGGAGCACCGCGCCATACCACACGCTCGATTCCTCCTCAAGAACCACGTCACCGAGCACCGTGGCGCCTGGGACGACCCATGCGCTCGAATGAATTGTGGGACCTCTTTTCAAACGCGTGGCGATGCCTGCGTGTCCAGTGGGCAGTGTATCTGGCTCGATATGCATTCCGCTATGTTGAACGACGAACTCCGCCGGTCATGTCGAGCGAAGTCGAGATATCCCTTTATATTTTGACCTTGAGAGGTTCCTCCACTTCAGCCGGAATGACAAACTACGAATAATAGAATCGGATTTTATTATTCTTCCGTCTAAGCGATTATAACCACCGCATGTCCGAGTTTCCTTCAGAAGAAGTTACGCCATTCGTTTTCTCCGATCCTAGCGGTAAACGCTGGCCACGTCTGCGCTTGATTCTGCTTATTGGCGGCGTGCTCTTTTTTCTGGGGACGGTGCTGTTCGTTCAGACGCTTTTTGTCACGCCGCACATGAACGTGCCGTTTTCCCTGCGGCAGTTAAAAGGTCAACTAAAAGCGCTGCAAAAGAAAAACCCCGCGGGCCAATTATCTCCAGCTTCGCTCTTGTGGCAGAAATTTAGCGCGGCGCGACAAGCGGCAAAAAACCTTGCCGCCCCGGCGCCAACAACTTCGCCGCGGCCTCACAAGAAGCCGCCCAACAACGAAGTGCGACTTGCATTTTACGTGAATGGCGATCCCGACAGCTACGCGTCACTTCAGGAGCACGTGTCTCAGATTACCCATCTTTGCCCGGAATGGATGACCGTGACCAATGGCATGGGCGACTTGCAGATCGATGGTGACACCCGGTTATTGAAACTGGCCGCGACCAAGGGGATCGCCCTCATGCCGCTGCTCACCAACCTCGTCGGGGACGCCTGGCAGCCGGAAGCCATCGAGAACCTGGCACACGGGCCACCGAGTCGACAGGATAGCTTTATTCAAAGTGTGCTTTCGGTCTTGCGCAGCGCGAAAGCTGCCGGCGTCGTAATCGATTGGCAGCAAATGGACCCTGCCTACAAAAAGGACCTCACTAAATTTATCGACAAGTTCGCCGACGCTTTGCACGACGATAACAAGGAGCTGTGGCTGTGCGTTCAGCCCGGGCAGGAGCTCGATTACATCGATTTCGATGTGCTTTCTGACAACGTCGATCGTTTCGTGGCGATGCTGTTTGACGAGACCTCCGATACTGATCCGCCGGGACCACTGGCGTCGCGGTCGTGGTTCGAAGGCTGGCTACGCGTCCTGCTGCAAGATTCCGATACCAAACAATGGATCATCGCAATCGGCAGTTATGGATATGACTGGACCATCGGCGGGAAGAAAGCGGAGATGATCAGTTTTTCAGAAGCAATGAGCCGCGCAAATGACGCGGAGATCGAAAGTGCGGAAGTGCAGGGGCCGAGTTTCAGCCCGTATTTTTATTTTCAGGATGAAGACAAGGAGCACGCCGTCTGGTTTCTGGATGCTGTAACGTTCCTCAACCAAGTGCGCGAGGTGCGCGACCAAAAAGCGGGCGGCTTCGCGCTTTACCGGCTCGGTAGCGAAGATCCTGCAATCTGGGATGCGCTGAGTGTTCCGCGGGATTTCAAGTTAGATAATCAGACGCGACAGGCTCTCGAACTGATAAAATCAACCGACACGATCACGGACGTCGGCGACGGCGAGGTCATAACTGTCGATGAAGATCGCAGAGACGGTACGCGAAAACTCGCTGTGGACGCCGACGGTTATCTCACAGCGAAATACGTGACGTTTGCCCAATTTCCCACTCTGTATCACCAGGGCGCCGGCCGCGAACATCAGGTCGCAATCACTTTTGACGATGGCCCTGATCCGCGCTGGACGCCGAAGATCCTAGATATTCTCAAAGCGGCGAACGTAAGGGCGGCGTTTTTCCTGGTGGGTGTAAACGCGGAACGCTATCCGGGGCTTGTTCGTCGCATTGTTAATGAAGGCCACGAGATCGGGAACCACACCTATTACCATCCGAACCTGTCGCTGTGCTGGCCGGAGCACATCCGGCTTGAACTGAATGCCACTCAGCTGTTGCTCGAAACGATAACAGGTCGCGCCACCACATTGTTTCGCCCGCCGTACGCGTCGGATACCGGTCCAACGCAACTTAGCGAATTGACCCCGCTGAAAATTGCCGAAGACCTCAATTATCTCGTGGTCCTGGAGGATATCGACCCGCAAGATTGGGCGAAGCCCGGGGCGGATGTCATCCTTCAGCGGATCAAACAACAGAGACACGATGGCAGCGTGATCTTGCTGCACGATGCGGGCGGCGATCGTTCCCAGACCGTGGAAGCGCTTCCCCGCATTTTGGATTGGCTGCACACGCGAGGTGACACTGTTGTGCCGTTGAGCACGCTGCTGGGCACAACGCGCGACGCAGTGATGCCGCCCGTGCAAAGCAACGCACAGTCACTCACCCGTCTGGTGAGCAGCACCGGATTTCGTGTTTACCACAGCATCGAGCAATTTCTCTGGGCGTTTATGATCGTGGCGACAGCGCTGGTGGTTGTTCGCACGCTGATTGTCATTTGGCTCGCGTATCGCTTTCGTCGCGGGCCGAAAACAGATTTTGCCGAACCGATCAGCGTGGTGATCGCCGCGTACAACGAGGAAAAAGTGATCGCGGAAACTTTGCGCACACTGTTCGCGACAGATTACAAAGGCGAAATCGAAGTCGTTGTCGTGGATGATGGGTCGCGGGATCACACCGCTATGGCAGTTGAGCGCGTCGCATCCACTGAACCGCGCGTGCGCTTGTTACAGCAGGAAAATCATGGGAAAGCGCGAGCGCTGCAACGCGGTCTCGCGGCCGCGCGCAACGGCATCATTGTTTTCATTGACGCTGATACGCAGTGTCAGCGCGATACGCTGCCGCGTTTGCTTGAGCCATTTGTAGACGCGGGTATCGGCGCTGTGTCAGGTCATGCGAAGGTAGGAAATTTGCGAACGTTCATCGCTCGCTGCCAGGCTCTGGAATACACCTGCGGTTTTAATCTGGACCGGCGCGCTTATAACCGCTGGAACTGCATCACCGTTGTGCCCGGTGCGATCAGCGCGATCCGAAAAGATGCGATCAATGAAGCGGGCGGTCTGAGTCTGCAAACTCTCGCCGAAGACACTGACCTCACTCTTTCATTGCACCGAAATCGCCAGCGCATTGCTTACGTCCCTGACGCAATCGCGTGGACCGAAGCGCCCGAAACCGTGCGCACACTGTCGCGACAGCGTTCGCGCTGGGCTTATGGCACCCTGCAATGCCTGTGGAAACATCGCGATATGGTGTTCAACTGGAACTATCGCGCGCTTGGCTGGTTCAGTTTGCCGAGCGTCTGGTTTTTTCAAATCATTCTCGTGGCCGTTACGCCAATGGTCGATTTATTCCTGATTGCGTCGCTGCCGTTTGGCGCGTGGAACGCAGTGCTGCCATTCATTATTATTTTCTTGGCGATGGACGTGATCCTCGCGACGCTCGCCTGCCTTCTCGAGCGCGAGCCAATCGTGCGAGCATGGCGCATTTTGCCGATGCGCCTGATTTATCGACCGATGCTCAGCTACTGCATTTGGAAAGCGATCCTGCGCGCAATCAAAGGCGCATGGGTGAGCTGGGGCAAACTCGAACGCACCGCCAGCGTTCCGGTGCGAGCGTGAACTGCGCCGCATTGAATCCCAAATTCCATTACTGATATAAACCAAAATGACCCAAACCGCTTCCAAGATCCGTTTCAAGGCGAGACTTTTCCGGCCGGCGGCGACCGCGAAGGTCGGCTCTTGGAGCTTTCTCACCCTGCCAAAGAACGCCAGTGCCAAGCTCCCCTCGCGGGGCATGACGACGGTTGAAGGCACTATCAATGGCTTCGCCTTTCGGGCCACGCTCGAGCCAGACGGTCAAAGAGGCCACTGGCTCAAAGTGAATCGGAAGATGCGCGAAGCTGCGGGCGCAGACGCAGGCGACGTTGTCACGCTCGAGATCGCGCCGGCGGCAGAGGAACCGGAACCGAAGGTGCCGGTAGATCTGAGGAAGGCTCTCGCGGCCGCCCCGAAAGCGCGCGCGTTGTGGTCGGACATCACGCCCATCGCGCGCAGAGATTGGATCCACTGGATCGTCTCCGCCAAGCAGCCAGAGACGCGGGCGCGCCGGATCAAAAATGCCTGCTCGATGCTCGCGGGCGGGACGCGACGCGTTTGCTGCTTCGATCGGTCCGGATTCTACAGCAATAGCTTTAGCTCCCCTAAAACGGCGATTTAGACGAATGCCATCCACCTTTTCGCTGCTCGCAGGCCACCGAGGGGTCGTGGCAGCTAATCTTGTATCCGGCTACACCGACGGCTGAGCGGGTCAACGGGCTTACGGACGCGGTGCGGGGGAGGGCGAGGCCGCGCAGCCGGCTATTTCGGCGGACCGACTATCGATGAAGTAATGGCCGATGCGCTTTTTGCTGTCGCCTGTAGACGCGGTGTGGTAAAAGTTGCGATCGTCATGCAGCAAAGAATCGACAGCATTCTCGACGCCGCCGAGCAGCGGGAGGCGAGCGACATCTTCCTTCAAGAGGACGAGGTACCGCGTCTTAAGATCAATGAACAAATCAGTGTGCTCGGCGACGAACCGCTGTCGCTCGCGGACATCACCGCCTTCTGGCAGGCCTGCGGCGCGAACGCGCAAGGCGACGGCGACATGGATCGCGACAGCGGCTTCGTCTCGCGCACGAACACGCGATACCGCGTGAGCCTGCACCGCACCATGGGCCGCCTCGCTGCGGTCCTGCGTCGCATCAAGACCAAGGTGCCTGCTTTGAAAGAGCTCGGAGCGCCCGAATGGCTCCTGACCCGGTGGGGCGCTCGCGAGCACGGCCTGATTCTTATAACGGGACCAACCGGCTCAGGGAAATCCACCACCATCGCGTCCCTTCTTCAATGGATGAACGAGAACCTGGTGCGACACATAGTGACGATCGAGGATCCCGTCGAGTATCAGTTCACGATCGGGTTGCGGAGTGCACTTCGTCAGGCGCCGGATGTCATTTTCGTCGGTGAGATCCGGGATTACGAAACCGCATTGACGGCCTTGCAGGCTTCGGAGACCGGACATCTCGTTGTTTCGACCCTGCATTCGGAGAAGGTTGCCGACACGATGGAGCGCTATCTGAATCTTTTTCCGACCGGGACCGAGAAGCATGGTGTGAACCTTTTGGCGAATCAGCTGTCGGGCGTCCTGTGCCAGAAGCTGGTCCCATCTGCTGACGGTGGCTTGCATTTGCTGGTGGAGCACGTCGAAAATGCGGGCGCGATGCGCGACTGGATCGCGAGACGAGAGTTGCAGAATATTGATCAGTATATCGCCCGCGGATCGGACCCTGCCGCCGTTTCATTTTTGCAATCGACCCTTACAGCTCTCCAGGCCAAGATCATCACGGAAGCGACTGCCCTGGCTTCGGTCAGCAATGAATCCGAGCTTCGTCGCGCCATGAGGGGAATCGCCTAGACGAGTCCTCACACCATTTGAATCCATATGAAGAAACATGACTTGATTGATCTTCTGGTGCTTGCTTCCGAGAAGGGTGCTTCTGATCTTCACTTAACAGCAGGGGCGCCACCGATGATGCGGGTAGCTGGTGTCATCCAACCGTTGGCGGAAGATCCACTCTCCGCGGAGGATACAAGGAGGTTGGTAATCGATACCTTGAAGGAGGGACAACGGGCGAAGCTGGAAAATGAGTGGCAGCTTGACTTTGCGTTGCAGGTCGAGGGTATCGGGCGCTTTCGCGGAAATGCGTGCTATGTGTCAGGCGCGATTGAGGCCAATTTCCGGCGTATCCCTTTTGAGGTCGGCGATCTAAAGTCGTTAGGACATTCTCCAGTGCTGGATAAGTGGTGTGACGAGAGAGCCGGCCTGATACTAGTGACTGGCGCGAGCGGTGAAGGCAAGAGCACAACGATGGCGAGCATGGCTCAGACGATAGCCCAGCGGCGTTCCGTCAACATCGTCAGTATTGAGGACCCCATCGAATTCGTTCATTCGCACGGGCGAAGCCTGTTTAACCAGCGCGAAATCGGTTCCGACGCGCACAGTTTCGCGTCCGCGCTTAGGAACGCGTTGAGACAGGATCCGGATGTCATTCTCGTGGGAGAGATGCGGGACACGGACACAATGCAAACCGCGATTACGGCAGCCGAAACAGGGCACCTCGTGGTTGCAACCATGCACACAAACGATGCGCCATCGGCCATTGGGCGCATTATTGATGCCTTTCCAAAGGAAGGCCAGCAGTTTGTCGCCGCCCAACTTGCGTGGTCGCTGTTGGGAGTGGTGTGCCAGTATCTCCTGCCGCGAAGCGGAGACAAGCCAGGCCTGATTTTGGCCACGGAATTGATGATCGTGAACTCGGGAATCGAGGCCTGTATCCGGGAGCGGCGGCTTTCGCAGATACCAGGATTAATTCAAATCGGCGCTGCGGACGGTATGCATACCGTGGACGTTAGTCTTATCGAGTTGCTTCTGGATGAACGCATCAGTCTCATGGACGCTATGGCTCACGCGAGGGACCCCAATTTTGTGAAGGAGGAGTTCCAGAAAGCTTTGAAGACCCAGAGAAAAGGGTGGTTTTCGGGACTTTTGCGCAAATGAAATGGGGGCTTCGTTCGCACTGAGCTTAACGGTCGGTGTTGCCAGTAGTGGCTGAGTGGTTCTCGGTAAAACCATGGAGACGCGGCTTCCCTTAGCGCTCGTTGCGATCGTCTTCTCGACGATTTTGGTCTTATCGGGATGTCAGAAGAAAAATGCGGCTACAAATCTCAACCCTGAAAGTCAAAGTGAATTACATGGAAGCACAAAGGTTCTGCAGGCCGCAGACCTTGTTGGATACAACGGAACAAAACTCCGGAACAGCGTAGATCGTATCAAGCAGGCCAACGACAAACGTAATCGGGAAATGGAAAAAAAAATCGAAGGTACGGCAGACGAGTAATGGGCCTAAAAGATCCCGCGGCCACCCCCGCTGAGCATCTATTGAGGCCTCACTTCGGGAAGTCTTCCACGGAGAACGGTGAGTGAATACGGCGGCAGTTCGTACGCTGATGAAGCTTCTCGGGTGAAGCGCGCGGCCGGGAGGCTCCGGATCGGATGGCCGTTTGGGCCGTCAGCGTGCCAGGCGTATTGCTGTCGCGAAAATTGAATTATCTCAACCTCGCCTACAAAACCGACGGCCTGCTGTGCGTTTGGAAAATTAAAATGCAGGTTGAGCCGGGCCGCGCGGTTGGGATGCTTGTTGATTGCAAGCAAGGCCCATTGTTTATCTAGTCGTCGCACCGCATAGACGCTGATGACAGATGATGCCTTCGGCTTTTGCTTTATAGTTACGGGAAATATTTCGTGTGTCTCGTTTGTTGGTTGCATCCATTCTTTTGTGGTGAGTTGCGCTGCATAGTAAGCGGACAAGCGATGCACTTGATCATTTTTTGGATTCAACTGAAGCATCATCAAATTGCCCCAGGAACATTTCAGCTCGTCCTGCAGATAGTTCGGCTCGTATCCGTAGAGGTACGCCTTTGCGCCGCCGAGATTGAGAAAGGTTCTGACAGTGTCTGCTGTGAATAGCGCGCCTTCGATGTCCACCTCAGCGCGCCCGGAAAAAACCGAGTACCCGTATTCCGTCATTAGCCACGGGATATCAGTGGGAACACCATCAGCGCGAAGGCTCGCGAGCATTGCGCTTAGACGTTTTGGACTCTCCAGCAACTGCGGCGCGGCGTTAGCGCAGATGTTGTCAAACGGATAAAATTCGAACGAAAAAAAATCGAAGCGCGCTCCGGCGCCTCGAACATATTTCAAAAACCGATTCATCCATGAGCGATTGCCTGATGAATCCGTCCACGTGAGCAATTGATCCTCGAAGTTTTGCAGGCTTGGCCCGCCAAGCTTTACCTGTGAATTCAGCGATGTAAGCCGACGCGCGACGCCGGTGTAGAGTGCAGCGTAATCCTCGGGTGAGGCCCATTGTCCATCGGGTTCTTCGCCTAGCTCGATTCCTTCCAAACTATAATTGCGCCGGAGCAGATAATTGATCTCAGCAGTAGCATTCTCCGGCGTGTCGTACAACACGCCGACGGGCACGAGCACAGGCAAGTTGATGAGTTTACTTTGCAAAATGAAATCCAGGCCCGGTTGCTCGATGCTGTAATCGATGTCTTCTGCGCGATGCCACGGATCTGTGGATGAGACGTAAACGATCGTCTGCCGATGCCGATCCCGTGCGTGATCAACGTGATCGTGAAAACGATTATGCTTGTCCATATTCCCGAGCTCGATCTCGCGAATCGCAAACCCGAGTCGGTCGCGGATATCGTTTGAGGTTTGCGCGCTGGTTTGCGAGCTGCCGCTCATTACGATGCGCACGAATCGAACCGAACGCGGGCGCTCAACGAGTCGAATCAGTTCGTCGCCGCCGTGAGCATGATCAACATTTCCCTGCGGGAAGATCTGCCAGTCGTCATCATCATCCGCGTGCAAATGCATTGGATCCTCACCAGGCCAGTACTCAATTCTGTATTGCGCAGCGTACGGCGCGGCCCAGTGAATTCGGACGGCGTTCACCGGTTTCGATGCGCCGAGGTCAATCACCACCCATTGCGGATGAGCATCTTCAGGTTCGCCGGTGAAATGCGAATCGAGATACGGATTGCTTTTCCAAAACGCATCGTGGTCACCGTCGGTGATACGCGAGTAACCGTCGTCGTTTGCCTGATCGATCGTGTTTCCGCGACGCGGCAGATGATAGCCGTAGGAAACTTTGATCGGTTCGCCGAGCGAATTGTCGGAGGTCCAATATCCGCATTGGTGGACAGGATCGCTCCACGTGCCGCGTGGGTTCCAATGCCAGACATCACCGGCAAGCTCGGTGCGCAACCGATACGTCAGCGGTCCGAACCCGGCCGACAGCATCTCGGCGATATTCTTATCCGTAAACATTCGAGCGCATTCGCCTTTTTCGTGACCGTCCACGCCTGCGCCCAGCGCTCGCGTTGGCACGCACTGGTTTATCGGATGATCCGCGCAGACAATGGCAGAGGCTACGAATGGCTTTTCGCCGCCACGTGTTTCAGCTGGTGATCCTAAATGGACAAGGGTCGAAACAATTACTGCACCTAGCTGCCAATTTCCCCTTGCGAGCCACGCACTATTCACGGCGTCCTATGTAAATCCGGATCGCCAATTATAAAAGCGACGCGAAGACGCCTCGCACTTCCAAAGCACTTCGTGCAAAATGAGGTACCACGCGCTGTTGAGATTTCGCGATAGCTTTGGAGTGCGGCGCGTCCTCGCGTCGCTTTTGGTTCTAACGCTGCGCTTTTTCCAATTGCTTTCTAACTTCGCCTTTTTCGTGGCGAACATCGCTTAGATGACTCTGGAGAAGCGGTAACTGGGATTTTTGCGGGTTGGGGTGGTGAAGCAAAGTCTTATTGTTCTTGCCACCGTAGTATGCAGGTCCAGGTTGCTTCGCTTCGCCTATCCGGAGAAGCAAGTCGTCTTCTTGTTTTTGCAGCTGGTCGTAGCGGGCTTGCAAAGCCTGGGTGCGATTTTGAGCTGCTTCTTGTTCGGCGAGAACCGCCTTCTGTTTTGCTACCGCGTTCTCTCGTTCATGTTGGCTATCTTCCTGTTGCTTTTGATATGCCGTGTAATTTGCAGCCTGCTCGACTCCATAAGCCGTGGCCTTCTGTTGGTCATAATGAAAACGTTCTTGGACTTCTTTTGGCAGTTCAGCGAAGGACAGCTTTGAGATTCCTGACTTGGTCTTGACGACAATGCCGTCTGGCTCCACGCGAGTGACGGTGGCATCCTTGTATTCTTTGCCATTAACGGTTTTGAAGTCCTCGGAAAAGACGGTTGATGTGCAAGATAAGATTAAAAACGTGAGAACTTTTGCGTTCACTTGTCGCGTTTTCTGTTCTCATATTCAGGGTTATTCGGTCAAGGAGAATTCCAGCTGATTGTCATGTTGAGTGAAACGAAACATCTCTGATCTATTCCGATTGGGCGACTGCTCCCAAAGTGATCCTGGATTCCTCGCTCCGCTCAGAATGACATTCTGAAATAGCCCTTGGTGCGATGCTGGACAACAGTCGCCGCGCAGAGAACCTTCAAAAACGGATGCGAATCAAAGCAGTTTCTAGGGCCGCTGTTGCAACAATTGTAGTGAGTCTGGCAATGACTGGATGCCGACAGCATGTCGCGGTTGCGCAGGTCGACCCGAATGGTGCGGTCGAAGTAGTCATCCCCGAGCAAGGCGCATACACGGGCGCATTTATGGATTTTGGCGATGAAGAGGACGATGTAACGCTGGAGACGATCGAGGATTTCGAGCAGATGGTGGGCAAACACCAGGCCATCATCGCTTCGTCGAGCTATTGGGGAGAACAAAATTTCCCCGTGGATAATCTGAACATAATCTGGCGGCACGGGTCGCTCCCGTTGGTTTTCTGGTCGCCGTGGGACAAGCCGTATGAGGAAGATCACGGGCCGGACAAGTTCAGTTTGACTGAGATTCTTGCAGGTAAATGGGACGCCTACATCGATAAATGGGCGGATGCCGCTCGAGACTTTGGCCATCCATTAATCGTCGTATTCGGCGTCGAAATGAATGGGACATGGTTCCCGTGGTCGGGCGCTTACTACGGCGGCGCCCAATGGGACCCCGATCAGAAAAATTGGAAGGGGCCGGAAACATTTCGCAAGGCTTATCGGTACGTAGTGGATCGGGTGCGCGCCCGCGGCACTTCAAACGTTAAGTGGATGTTTCACACCAACAATTATCCATATCCGTACGAAATCTGGAACTGCGCGCCTGCCTATTATCCCGGCTCAGACTACGTCGATTGGCTCGGTCTCAGCGTTTACGGACAGCAATACAAGGACGAGCCGAATCCCGATATTCCTTCATTAGTTGATTGGCCGTATGAAGAAATGAGCCGACTCGATCCGAATAAGCCCATTATGATTGCCGAGTGGGCGACGGGCGAGTTTCCTCTCGCTACAGCGCCCCCCAGCGCTATCCGCAAACCGGCGTGGATCAAACAAGGGCTGCAGCTATTTCGCACGCGGTATCCGCGGATAAAGGCAGCGGTTTATTGGCACGAGCGCTGGCAAAACGCCGATGGCTCTTACAGCAACCTGCGCGTCAATTCTTCCGTGGAATCGCTACAGGCGTATCGCGAAGGAGTCACGCATCCGAATTGGCTGGGCGATTTGATCCTGCGCGCGATTCCGAAAAAGTGACTGTGGTTGGGCGCGCCGCGGCGGGCTCGGCCAGCCCGCCCTACTATTCTGTTCGGCTCTTAGACAAAATGCGCACTTGGCAGCGTCTTGGATATAAAGACCGTGAAAAGGTCATGGACAATGTCGCCAGCCATGAGAATTGGAAGAGTTGCTTTTCGGAAGTTGCTCCGGGGTTATTGCTCTTTGCCCGGCAATGGGTGCATTCAGCTGCCGACGCGGAAGATGTTGTCCAGGAAGCTTTCGTCAAGTTCTGGCGGCGCCACCACAACATTGAGAATCGCGCGCTGCTTTATGCTGCTGTGCGCTCCATTGCCCTCGATTTTATTCGTCGCGACAAACGCCGGACGCAGCGCGAGGCCACTGCTTTTGCCGAAGCCGAGCCAGCCATTAAGCCGCAGTTTGAATGGGAGGATGAAACACAATCGACACTGGCGGCGGCAGTTGGTTCGTTGCCGCACGATCAACGCGAGGTACTGGTCTTGAAGATTTGGAATGAGCTTACTTTTAACGAGATCGGCAGCGCGCTGGGAATCTCTCAGAACACGGCCGCATCGCGCTATCGCTATGCCTTGGCCAACCTGAAAAAAAATTTGCAACCGCAATGAACGATTTCTCTGAGCTTGAGAATGAACTCAAGAAGCTGCGACCGGCGCAGCCGTCGCCGATCTTATTTGAGCGCATTGAAGAAGCTTTGGGCAAACCTTGTAGGGCGCCCTTGTCAGACGCCAAACCGAGTTGGCGGCATTTCACAGAAACGCCATACAATTGGTTGTCGTTAGGCTTCGGCCTCGCGGCTGCGGCAGTTTTGGTCTTGTTCGCGGCGGTCAGTATTGAACGCCGGCAGGAGCGAAACGAAAAGATCGCGCAAGTTTCGCCCGCATCCGAGACAAGATCGGTTTCACCCGCGCGCCGTGATGGCAGCGGCGGCGGATCTACGTCCTCCAACCGATTCATTCCTGCTGGCGCAACGCAGGTCGTTTACAACACGCGCGACGAAGGATTGCAGTTTGCACAAGGCTCAGAGCAACCGCTGCGCCGCGTTCGCTATCAAACGCATCAGACGTGGCAATGGCGCAATCCGACGACTGGCGCATCACTTCGTGTGTCTTATCCCAGCGAGGAGGTCATCCTTATTCCTGTTTCAGTCCAATGATCAAAAACAAAACCATGAAAATAAAATCCATCGTTACAATCGCAGCCATCGCCTTGTTGCCGATCTCAGGGTTTGCTCAGACACCACCAGCGCCGCCAGAGCCTCCCGCTCCGCCCCATCCGCCCGGCCCGCCAGGGGTACCAGGTCATCATCATGAGAAAGGGCCGAAGGTCCCTGTGACATATCTCGGCGTGGAGACATCGCAGGTTCCGGATGTCGTCAGCGAACAGCTCGGTCTGGCCAAAGGTCTTGGCCTGGTCGTCGAGTACGTGGAGTCGAACAGTCCTGCCGCGTCGGCAGGCGTTCAGCAGAACGACATCCTCAAAATGCTGAACGACCAGATTCTGATCGAACCCAGTCAACTGCGAAAGCTCCTACAGACTTTCCCTGAAGGCACAGAAGTGACCCTAACGATCTTGCGCAAAGGCAAGGAGCAAAAGCTCACCATCAAGCTCGCTAAAAAAGAAGTGCCACAGCGTCACTCCATGATTCCCGGAGGAAACCACGATTGGCATTGGGATTTCGACGAGACAGGCGATCTCGGCGAACAAATGAAAGAATTGAAAGAACAGTTAAAGGAACAGTTGGGCGACACGCGTGGCATCGTCCGTGGGGCAGTTATTCAAGCCCACGAGGCAGCGCGACACGCACGGGAAGATGCCCGTCGCGCTGCGCGAGAGATCCACATTCTGAGCAGAGACAACGGAGCGCTCCGGGCTACGAGTATCGACCTTGGCAACGCGCAAATCGTTTTCTCCGATGACAAGGGCGAGTTGAAATTGGAAAACGTGGATGGAAAGAAATTGCTCACGGTCAAAGGCCCGCAGGGCAAATTGGTGTTCAGCGGGCCGGTCGAGACGCAAGAGGACATTGATAAATTGCCGGCCGACGTTCGTGATCGCTACGAGAAATTACAGCAGAACGACTTGCCGGAAGTCGCGCCGAGAGCCGATACCGATAATGAGGATGCGGACGACGATAACGACGATGACGATGCGGAAAATCGCGAACCATTGCCGGAGCAAGTTTCGCTCAAATCGCTTTACCGAGCAGCGTACTCCTGAATTAATCTGATTTGAAGCAGAGGAGAAACTCCGCCGAGCATTTGAACCTGGTTTAGCCACCCGCTTTTGAAGGCTACGGCGGGCAGGTCCGCTCGGCGGAGTTTTCGTTTGTGCGAAAGATTCCGCGCCTCCGGTGCTTTGGCATCACCTTCGGAGAAGTCGATTCACCAAAGGCCGAACGGGTTGTCCTCAACGCGTTGGCAAAAACTTCCATTTTTCTTGCCGTGATAAATCCGCGCGGTATAACGGTGGCGCGTAATGATGCGGATTTTTTTTCTTATCGGGGTCATTGCGTTGGTCTCTCCGCTGCCTGCGCAAACGCCGTCTCCTTCTGCTTCACCGTCGCTCGAGCAGCGCATAGCCGATCTCGAAGCTTATGTAAATAATTCGGCGCGCGGCGCCGATACCGGCTCGCCAATGGCGTCGAACATCGCGGGCCCGGGTCCCGGCCATAATGCATGGATGATGACGTGCGCCGCGTTGGTTCTTTTCATGACGTTGCCGGGCCTGGCGCTTTTTTATGGTGGCCTTGTCCGCGCGAAGAACGTCCTTTCCGTGCTGGCACAATGTCTCGGCATTGCCGGCCTGGTCACGATCGTTTGGTGGGCGGCAGGTTATTCGCTCGTTTTTTCCCATGGAACGCCCTTCATTGGAGGATTGAAGTTTGCCTTTCTGCACGGCGTCGATGCGCGACCGAACAGCGATTATTCGTACTGGGTTTCGCAGAATGTGTTCGCCATGTATCAGCTGATGTTCGCCATCATCACGCCGGCTTTAATCATCGGCGCGGTCGCTGAGCGGATGAAATTCGCAGCCATTCTCATTTTCGTCGGCGTGTGGATGTTCGCGGTGTATTTCCCAATCGCGCACATGGTTTGGGGGATCGACGGCTGGATGAACGGTGTGTGGAATGCGGGCGCGAAAATTACTGCAATCGATTTTGCCGGCGGCACGGTCGTTCACATGACCTCAGGTTGGTCGGCACTGGTGTTGTGCATTCTTCTCGGGCACAGGCTCGGATTTAGAAAAGAAATCATGGCGCCGCACAGCATGGTGCTGTGCATGGTTGGTACGGGCCTGCTTTGGGTCGGTTGGTACGGATTCAACGCTGGAAGCGCTCTTGCGGCGGATGGCATCGCCGCAAACGCATTCATGACCACAACGCTTGCGACGGCGGTGGCGTCGTTCGCGTGGGCGATGCTCGAGTATGCGCTGCGTGGCAAACCGAGCGTGCTCGGATTTTGTTCCGGCGCAGTCGCCGGGCTGGTGGTGATCACTCCGGCCTGCGGATACGTCGCTCCGAGCGACGCAGTGATGATCGGCGTCGCGGCGGGAATCGTCCCGTTTTTTGCGTGCACGAAACTAAAATCCTGGTTCGGCTATGACGATGCGCTTGATACGTTCGGCATCCACGCAGTAGGCGGGACGCTCGGCGCATTTCTCACAGGTGTGTTCGCCACGGCGAGTGTGAATTCAAATCTTTCGCTAAGCATTACCGGATCGCTTAATCCCGCGACACAAAACGGGCTTGCGCGAATTGTTGGTCACACGCTGTGGATCGAACAGTTGAAAGCAATTGTGATCACGATCGTGCTGGCGGTCGTGGGAAGCGCGATCATCGGGGCGATCGTCAGAGGTGCGATCGGTCTGCGCATCGCACCCGAGATCGAGCGACAGGGGCTCGACATCAATCAACACGGCGAAGAAGGCTATATCACTTCCTGACCAAATCGTCCTCGTCGTCGTCCTCGTAATCGCGGACCCGCTGAATCGAGGACGAGGAAGGGGACGAGGACGAGAGACGAATTCGTGCAGACTGGAAACCTTTGATCGATAGACCATAGCGAATGAACCAGGATAAAGAACACCTGCGGTTGTTGGCGATTTTTCACTACATCGTAGCTGGGCTCGCTGCGCTCTTCTCCTTCTTCCCGCTTCTTTACACGACGATCGGTGCGATTTTCATATTCGTTGCGCGCCACGGTACACCAAAACCAGGTGAAGATTTGCCGCCGGAATTTCTTGGCTGGATTTTTGTCGGACTCGGTTCGTTTTTGCTTTTACTCGGGATTGCTATGGCGACTTGCATTTTGATTGCCGGGCGATGCCTTTCCCGATTCAAATGTTACTCTTTCACTCTCGTGATCGCTTGCGTTGAATGCCTCTTCATTCCCTTTGGAACAATTCTCGGAGTCTTCACAATTATCGTTCTGTCGCGAGAGTCCGTGAAGGCGTTGTTTTCAACAGCGCCGCTGTAGCGTCCGACTGGTCCGCCGTAGCCTAGGCGAACGCGGATGCCCTCGGCCGAAAGTTGCACGAATGCCGGCTCTCAAACATCGGACGCCGCACGTCGCACAGCCCAACATCGAATGAAAGAGCTGCCGGCGGAGGGGCTCGAACCCACACGGCCTTGCGGCCACTGGATTTTGAGTCCAGCGCGTCTGCCAATTCCGCCACGCCGGCTTTTCACAATTGCTTTGGAAAGCATCACGTTACAGGGGCGTCAAAAAGCCCTCCCACATCTTTTCGTCCGGCATTCAGTCTGTCACGAACTTTCATTAGGCCGTGCTATGCTGCCTAACGAGATATGGATGGAATTTCTCCGTCGTATTTTACGGAATTATTTCGTCTAATCGGCTCGCGTCCCTCGCAATCGCCCGACAAACGCGGAATCATGGGAAATTCCCTTTAACCGGGAAGGTCTGGCCGTTTGGGCGAAACTGCCCAAAAAATTGGGTGCCGGATTTATTTTCCGCTCGGCGCTGGAGGTGGTGCGACTACCTCCTTGTGTTGCGCGCAAGCCCCTAATCCCAAAGCGGTGACCATAACGGCCACGACCATGATCGTTTTCAATAGTTTCAATCTATCTCGCCTCCTTTCATAGCAAGTTGCTCCGGTCTGTTTAGTTAGGGAATCAGGGGGACGCAATGCTTTTCTGAAGTTTTTTTTATCGATCACAAAATGGGGGTGCCGGCCTTATTTGGCATAACCGGTCGTCCTCCGCGCCTGTGATCACTACTTCCCTCTTTTGCTGCGCACCACCTCCCAATCCCAAGGCAGTTAGACTGTTGACCAATCAGTGAGCGCATTTGTACCACGCAAGGGACGCGTAGTCCTTTTGCGCGTTGAATCATCTGTCATTTTGGTATAATTGGCCCTTAGCCTTTGCCAACTTGCTAACGTGATTCGAACGGTTGTTTTCATCATTGCATTTAGCCTTTGCATAAATGCGGTTTGGGCGATAGACGAAAGATCAATCAAGAAGTTGCGCGACGCGCTCGTGGCGCTCGCCCCAGACGTAGATCCAAACGAGGCCGAGCTGGTCTCGGTGACGGCGCACACCAGCTCGCGCAGCCTTGCGCGCGAATATCGCGTCGTCTGGTTCTCAGGGTTTCAGAACTTACTGATCCACATGGGCAAGCGACAACGCGGCATTTGCGGTGATTATACGCGTGATATCGGCGAACGCCTGAAAGAGCTCAGGCTCAAGACGCTGGTGCTTCACTGGGGTGCTGCTTATGCAGGAACCCCGGCCGAGAACAATTCTCTGGTAGTCACCGCACACAATCAGCCTTTTGAGGAGGGCATCATCATGGATGGCTGGCGTGATTCCGGCCGATTATTCTGGTGTCCACTCAAAAAGGACACAGCCTATCGTAGGGTTCCGAACCCATTTTTGCAAAGATCCGCCGACAGCAGGGCCCTCGACAACAGCTCGGCATGGAAAGAAGACCCGCTCTACACCGCTTGGTTGCAGGACTACAAACACAAATGGCAATGGCAACCGGCAGTGCGATAACTTGTTAGCCACGCTACCACTCTTTGAAAGCGTGCAGGAATCGTCGATGAAATCCGCGAAATCGACACAGCGGCCCGGTACTCAATTCGCAATCCAGCAGATCCTGAGCGCGGGCGGGGCTTTGTCGCCACGGACAACCAAATGGTAACGGTGGATCGCTTACCTAGCGTAGCCACTGGATTTTGAGTCCAGCGCGTCTGCCAGTTCCGCGACGTCGCCTTTTTCGAAAGAATGGAACGGTACGGGCTCTGCGCAGAAGCTCAAGTTGCGTGCAATCTGTTTGGCTGCACTACGGAAATCGTCGCGACAATCTCAGCGAAGTCGGATGGAGTTGGGGTTGCGTGTCAGCGGTGGATCGCGAAGGTCGGACAACTGGATTGGAGACGCGCATCTGCGCGGCGACGAAAAGCGTTTCGTTGTGCGCGCGGATGAAAAGCTGACTGCGTTTCTGGAACTTGAAGCCGCGCTCGCGGCAATTGGGGGCTCGACAACCGGGTGACATTTTCTGAAAACTTCGTTTATGAAAACAACGATTCGTTCATTACTCGCGTTTTTCTGGCTCTTGGCTGTCGAACCAAAAGGCCAGGCCGTCAATCCGCCGCCGGACGGGTGCTATTCCGGGTTCACGACAGCGGAAGGATGCAATGCGCTTTTTAACGTTACGACCGGCGCCGGAAACACAGGAGTTGGCTGGTATTCGCTTTATTCAGTCGGCAGCACCAACTACAACACCGGTGTTGGCGCTGGAACCCTGGTGCTCAACACGGCTGATTCCAATACCGCTGTTGGCACTGCAGCGTTATTGCTCAACACGAGCGGCGAGGACAATACGGCCGTGGGAACTAACGCGCTGGAGTTTAACGGGCTCGGCAGCGAAAACACGGCACTTGGCACTGAGGCGCTCGAGTTCAACACGGATGGCAATCCAAATACCGCCGTTGGTTATGCTGCGCTAAAGGGTAACCTTATCGCCGGCGGCAACACGGCCGTGGGTTATGACGCGCTCTTGTTTAATGACACGACCGCCGCCGGCTTCCCATTTGGCTGGTACAACAATGCTGTCGGCGCCGGTGCGCTCATTAGTAACGTCGAGGGATACAGCAACAACGCTTTTGGCAACGACGCGCTTTTCTTTAACGAAAACGGCGTTGCAAATACCGCCATGGGTTATTACACGCTTTGGAATAATGACTCGGATGGACTCGGTTTGAGCAATGGCAACACGGCAGTGGGCGCTATCGCACTCTTCAATAACGTTGATGGCAGCGATAACACCGCCGTTGGCGATTCTACAGGACAAAACGTAATCAGTGGCTTCAATAACACGTACATCGGCGACTTCGTTGGTTCTCTCGCCGCCGACGAAAGCAATACGATTCGCGTCGGCGACTTTTCAAATGGGAACGGGGCGGGGTCGTTAGAATGCTACATTGGTGGTATTTGGAATAACTTCCAGCCACGTTCACTTGGCCCCAACGTTGTTGTAGTTACTTTGGACCTTAATACCGACCATCTTGGCTGGGATGTTGTCGTTGCGCCGAACGACCAGGGTAGTCAGTCGCCCGCACAGGTGCCCCAACGCGCCGCACCTGCGCCTCGTACCATACCTGTACCTCGCGAACGCCCCGAGCTTCAGCACCAAGCCATGCTCAATGGCAAAGTCGAGAGACTCGAAGCAACGGTTGCGCAGCAACAGAAACAAATAGAGACTCTCATAGTCCAACTCAGAGAGCAGGCAGAGACTTTTACACGCCAGTTCAAGGAGCAGGCCACCCAAAATCCAAAGAGTGAGTGCCCTGTCCGAAGTGAGCAAGCCCGCGCCGCAAGTAGCCAACAACCCCTAAAGCCGCGCCCGCCACAAACAAAGCAATTAGCATCCGCGATTGCAATAGCGGCATTGCAATTTTGAGGGACTGCTAACGCCTCATCAAGCGGTTTAACCTCCCCGCTGAATAGGGGCTTCGGGTTTAATGCTGCGTTCCGCGTAACTTCGCGCCGGATTTTACGCACTACCTCAGGTGAACGGCCAGAAATGGGTTCTCAATGACGCGAGATCGCGGAAGGCCAAGAGAATGAATTGCACTCGCGACGGCCGCAGTCCCATCGTGCCACCGCTGACCGGATGGCAGCGCTTCGGAGATCAGTCCACGCCGCGATGCCCTTTGCGCGGCCTTGCATCGTAAATGCATGGCGCCCAACGACGTGAAATGATTCAATCGTTTTCGCAGGTGTAACACCGCTCCGAATGCGGCAGACGGGTCCGCGGTCTCCCGTAAAACTTTTTTGCCATGCCGGCCAAAATTTTCCGAAGGAACAAGGTAAAAGGCCAGAAATGACTTCTCAATGACGAGATGTCACGGAAGCCGAAAAAGTGAAAGGAAACTGAATCACATGAAAACAAAAATCATCAGCAACATCCTTTCAGTGAAACAAGCGTTTCATCGATTGCGGCAATACATTCGTTGGATGCGGTCTGGTATCAAATGCTGACCGGCGCATCATGTGATCGACTGCGACCTCTGTGGGAAACAAAGAAGATTCTATGAAAGACCAAGACAGCGCAAACATAGTCATAACGTTTCTGCTCCTTCTTCCATGGCTCGGGCGCATCGCAGTCTCGGCACTGGCGATATGGCGAGCACGCACGGAATCCCAAGCCAGGAAAGCAAAATAAATCGCGCATAGCTCCGATTGCTGTGGCGACGGCATCTGGCTCCGCATAACAACCCATCAGGAGGCAGGAAGGGTTGTTGAGAACTCGGCCTTGGCGAATTTACGTGACGACGGGCAGCGCGATGTTTCCGCCTGAGTATTCCAATGAAAGCTATGGTGCGCGGCCCTGGCGAACTCTACGGACGCGGTGGTGGCGTCGGCCGGTGCCTTTCTATGAAATAGCGAAAGTCACAGGTGAATTCGAGCACCGGCCTGCCGCCGCAGTTAAAAGCGCCAGCGAGAATACGCATCGTCTGCAAACCCCGCGTGGTGACTGGTGACGTGGTGTAGTGGAAGGTGATCATGGTGTTGCCGTTGCTCAACGTGAACGAGTCCGCCGGAGTCCCGTTCACTGTGAAATCGCTTGCTTGTACAGTTACCGCATCGATGGGTTCGCTTACGCTAATAACAAAGGTAGTGGGCGCGGTGAATACGCAGCCGCCGCAGCCTGCGCTACTCACCGAACAAGAGACGGATGTCTGCGTGGGCGTACTGCGCCGGATGACTTCTATCGAAGAACGTATCCTTCTGGGAGATCCCGCTGATTGTCACCTGCCCATCCACCCATGCATGCAGGTGCTGATGGGACATCGCGACGACGGAAAGCGTTTCGTTGTGCATGTGGACGAATTGCTGACGGCGTTTCGGCAACCGGAAGCGGCGATTCGAGCGCCTACTATTAGACTTCGCACGATTCCTGAGTACAAAGGGATCATGCATATCGAATCACAGTTTATTCTAACGATCGCCGCGCTTGCAATTGCGAGCGGGCTTCCAAGCAAAGTCAGCGCGGACGAACTAAAAGAAGCCAAGGTGACTCAGGTCATCCAAGACGTTCGCGTGCTCCCGTCGAACGCTTCACCGCGTCCGGCTGCCGTGAACGATGATGTTCGCCAGGGCACCGCCGTGCGAACAGGTGTCCAGTCCCGCAGTGAGTTGACTTTCAAAGATCAAACCATGATACGCCTTGGCGAGAAAGCTGTTTTCAATGTGGGGGAAGGCGCGCGAGCCATTGATCTTGGCAGCGGCCAATTTTTGCTCTACGTGCCGAAAAAAGCGGGTGGGGCGAAAGTTAAGACCGGGCCCGTCACGGCGGCGATCACGGGTTAAATAAATTTCCGCTGATCCCTGCTTGTCCGGTATTCCCAAGTACGTTCATCGCAATTATGCGCGGGTGAAGTATGGGAAACCATCGCTGACAGTTTCAGCAAACCGGATAGAGCCTGGGCTGGGCATCACCACTGGAGTTGGGAGGCGGGATGCCCCCCTTCTCAGTCTTTTTAGCGCAGTCTTCCTGCGATCTCAGCTGCCCCGGGTAACGTCGGCCATCAGGGTGGATGTGTTGGCTGGGCCGTGAAAGGCGTCCACGGGTCATTCGGTTTGGAGCGTGCTTTGATTGGATCGCCCCCCTTTAGTCTATGGCGTTCGTAACTGCGTTCGGCCTGTGGCCGCAGCCGATCGAAGGCAAAACATCTCCGTCTTGCATTAAGCCAAACAATCTCTAGAAGTTTGCGTTTCAGTCGCCGGCCGCAATGCTTTTCAATTCACTCACATTCATTGTCTTCTTCGCGATTGTCGTCACGCTCTATTGGGGCCTTCATGGCTGGGAGCTGAGAAAAAATCTGCTGGTCGTAGCGAGCTATATTTTTTACGGCGCCTGGAACCCGCCATTTGCCGCGCTGCTCTTTTCGACAACCTGCATGGATTTCTGGCTCGGCCGCCAGATTGCCAGGGCGCAAGGTTCGCATCGGAAGCGCAGGTGGCTCGTTGCCAGCGTTTGCATGAACCTGAGCATGCTGGGTTTTTTCAAATATGGAAATTTTCTGCTACAAAATTTCCAATGGTTACTGGCGCGCATTGGAATTGTTTACCAACCGCCGCATCTCGACATTTTATTGCCGGTCGGCATTTCATTTTACACGTTCCATTCGCTTTCTTATACGCTCGATATTTATCGCGGCGTGCTTCAGCCGACGCGGTCTCTGCGCGATTTCGTGCTGGCGGTTTCGTTTTTCCCACAACTCGTTGCCGGACCGATTGTGCGCGCCGGCGATTTTTTGCCGCAGCTCAGGCACCCTCCGCGACTGAAAGAAAATCAGTTCTTTTGGGGCCTGGCGCTCATGACGCTGGGTTTGTTTGAAAAAATTGTGCTGGCCGACACGTTGCTGTCTGGCTCGGCCGACCGCGTGTTTAATTATGCCGGGCCGCTGGTCGCGCTCGATTCCTGGGCGGGCGTACTCGCGTTTGCAGGACAAATCTTTTTCGATTTTGCCGGCTATTCTCTCTGCGCAATCGGCGCTGCTTTGACCCTCGGTTTCCATCTCAAAGACAATTTTCGTTTTCCCTATGCCGCGATCGGCTTCTCGGATTTTTGGCGACGGTGGCACATTTCGCTTTCAACTTTTCTTCGGGATTACCTTTACATTCCGCTCGGTGGCAATCAGGTCAGACCATTTCGCGCGGCGCTTAATCTTGTCATCGTCATGTTTCTCGGTGGCCTTTGGCACGGCGCCGCATGGACCTTTGTTGTCTGGGGTTTATTGCACGGTTCGTATTTGGTTATCGAGCGGGTCTTTCGCGTTTTGTTCGAAGCCAAACAGTGGGCGAGCACGTTGCCGGTCCGCGTCATTGCCGGTTTCGCCACTTATGCGGCGGTTTGTATTGCGTGGGTATTTTTCCGTGCGCCTGATTTCACGGTCGCGAGCAGAATGCTGGGCGGCATGTTCGGCCAGCATGCACAGGACGACGCGATTCTTACCACCCGTGAATTATTGCAAATTGGAAGCGTGACTGCCGCTCTGATCGCGATGCATTGGGGGATGCGCGATAACACGTTTGAGACCGCGGTAATGCGTTTGCCGCACTGGGCAATCACTGCGATCGGCTCCGCGATGGCGTGCGCGGTCATTTTCACTCAAGGAAACAGTAATGCGTTCATCTATTTCCAATTTCAAGGAACGGCTCCGGCTACCGCGCTTGTTTTTCCGCAAACCTTCGCGGGAGGAACAGATTCATGGCGGTCCGCCTCTGGAATTTGAACGCCCGATTCCGCCTGCGCCCTGGCGCGGAATCGCCGTTGTGGTTACCATCGTTGTAATCGCCGCGACTACGGCGTGGGAGTTATACTGCCGGTCGCTTGGCTATGCCCCAACGCTCAATGATGACGAAGATCTTTGGACGCAGCGCCGCCGTATTGTTGCGCCGGAATCGATCGTCATTATTGGCGATTCACGCGCCTGGTTCGATGTCGATCTGGATGAATTCCAAAAGGGTTTGGGCAAACGACCGATCCAACTTGCCATGGCTGGCTCGACTGTTTGGCCTGCGCTGGCCGATCTGGCGGACGACAAAAATTTCCATGGCACAATCATTTGTAGTGTCGTGCCATTTTTGTTTTTCGCGCCGCCTGGCAGTCCGCCGATGGAGCGCGCCGAAAAAGGAGTCAAGCGGTTTCACAATCAAACGCCCGCCCAGCGTGTCAGCGAATATCTCGCGATGCCGCTGGAAGAGCATGTCGCGTTTTTAAAACCGGACGATTTAAGTCTCGAAGCACTTTTAAACCAATTGCCGATTCCAAATCGCCCCGGCGCGCTCGTGCCCCCGCGTTTTCCGCCCTACTTTCAAACTGAAGATCGGGAACGTCGCGCTCGAATGTGGGAGAAATGCGCCGAACCCGGAAGCGAATTAGCGAAGAAGATCCAACAGATTTGGCTTCCGCTCTTCACGCCGCCGCCACCACCTACTTACGTGCCGAAGGACGTTTTCTTCGCGCAAATGAATGAAGGAATCCAAAAGCGTTTTGCTGACGTGACCGCTGCTATCGAAAAAATTCGGTCGCGCGGTGGAAAAGTCGTTTTCGTTCGGTTTCCCAACAGCGGTGGATTGAAAGAACTCGAGGATCGGATCACGCCACGGGAAAAAACCTGGGACCCGCTTTTGAAAATGACCGGTGCGCCAGGAATTTATTACTCCGACTTTCCCGAGCTCTCTGGATTCAACTGTCCTGAATGGTCGCACTTATCCGCCGGCGATTCGGTGGAATTCAGTAAACGTCTCGTCCCGCATCTGCGCGCCGCACTGAAGATGTAAGTGCTTACGTTGTCAGGGGCGAGCCGACGTGCCGCCGCCAGTCTGACCTTTGAGCTCGAAGAGGATAAAGTGCAGAGGCTTATCGCCAATGTTCTCCGCGGCGTGAGTCAAAGGGTCGCGATAGATAACGTCGCCGGTTTGGAACGTGCCCTCGGTGATCTTGCCATCTGCTGCGTAGTTGCGATACCGACCTCCCGCCAAAACATAAATGACGTAGGCGGGATGCGAGTGCACCTGTTCCCTGGCGCCGGGTGGCAGGATAGCTTCGAGGACGCGGATACGATCGTTCTCGAACCGGACGCGTATCGTCTTGGAATTAACGACAGCCGGATCTTGCGCGTATGCAGGCATCACCAGGATGCCAATGGATAACGCGAACGTGATTGCAAGGATGATTAGAGATCGGATAGACGCCACGATGGCGTTCTGTTGCGTCAATCGCAACTCGTTATGTGCTGACGCCGCCATGACGCATGCGGAAATTATCGCAGACGCACACCCGCGGCAAACCCTCTTACATGTAGCGGGAGTTTCAAAGTCGCGACGCCGGCCGGGTGAGCGTAGAAAAAGCGGAGGGAATGGGATCAACGTTTCGTTTCACGCTTCGTACGAAAGCCGCATGCGAACTGTCGGCCGCTATCGATAATTAGGCATTGCGGCCAGCGTTTTTAGTCCGAGGTGTCGCTTCCCTGTATCACATCGTCAACGTCGTTCCGGTTAGCTGCAGGCCCCGATGCTCGGTTCATTTTAAAAATGTAGGTTTGTAATCTTGCCGAAAGTGATAATCTACAGCGCCAAGGGCGGAGTCAGTCTTCGCGGCTAGACGGAACTTTGAACGGGAATCGATTCGAGAAATGATGGGGAACCACTGCTCACTTGCCTGCGTCTATTGCACCATCTTCATCATATTTGATCAGGCCTTTGCTCCTCAATTCGAAGCAGCCACTGAAAAAGAAAAACTCGTCATCAGAAAATCGTCCGCCTCTCGGCTTTCTCCGCGGTATCCATGGAAAACGAACATCGTCACAACAGTTTTTTGGATCGGTGAAGAGCCAGGTGGACATAATCTCGTTCCGAATCGCACCAGCGCCTGGGATAAACAATGGACAAAGAACTACGGCGGTTTTGATGATCCAAACCCTGCCCATCGGAGTAATTATCTTCCTGTAAGATTTAGACCGCGGCAGAATCCATTTTACTGCGCACTCCCCTATAACGACAAAGCACATACAGGTCATCGGCCGGAAGCCCCTCGCGTTGTTCCATGGTTTATGGAGGCGTACCACGGTCCGGCTGCTTCCACTTGCAAAGATCGGTGGGTCGCGATCCGCAAAGGAAATCGAATTGCCTATGCGCAATGGGAAGACGCAGGGCCATTCCGAACGGACCATTGGCAATACGTGTTTGGCAATGAACGTCCAAAACCCAGTCTTAATGGTGGGGCTGGGCTCGATGTTTCTCCCGCCATTCGAGACTATCTCAGATTGAAACAAACGGACGTCACCGACTGGCATTTTGTGGAATTTAGTGAAGTGCCGCGAGGACCGTGGTCACTCTTGGGAGAAAATAATACTTTTGTCATCAACAGTAGCAAAAAGAGCGTAAAGCTCGCTGAGCGGATAAGACGAACTGAGGTAGGAGGCGGAGCTGGTCGATAATCGTCGGACAACCTGTGTGATTCTGTTGGTGCGGCGATGCGAGGACTGTATTACAGGCGATGAGGCAGGTAACATAGCAACACCTGATTCCAACACGTAAAAAACAGTTCTTTTCGTTTGAATTGCTAATTGCCTGAGCCGCACCGAAAACGCCGCAACCTGATCAAGTTAAGAATCTAATGTGCATCCCGCCTAAGCTAGTGATGTTGAATCCGAATCAACAATTCGGGATTGACACAAGCCGCGCCGGAGGCGTATCCGAGAAACAGAGTTACAAGCCGAAAAATTCCAAATAAGGAGAAATATCATGTTCGCCGTCATACGTCATTACCACTTTAATCCGAAGGACAGTGCAGAGATCGATCGCCGGGTGCGAGAGGAGTTCGTGCCCATTGTCAAAAAGGCAAAGGGGTTTGTGCGCTACTACTGGCTTGATACCGGCAAGGGCGAGGGCGCGTCCGTCGGCGTTTTCAGGGACAAGGCCGGCGCTGATGAGTCAGTGCACCTGGCTAAGGACTACGTCCAGGAGCATCTGTCCAAATTTATCACTCAGAAACCCGAGATTATAGAAGGACCGATCAAAGCTCACGATTGAGCGCTGACAATCAGTAAAGGCGCTTGATGATGAGCTACCGCGATCAACCCATCGCGCTAGTTGATCGCGAGACATCAACTGAGTCAGAGGAACCGCGTGAACCGCTGGAGCGCGCCGCGGCTGGCTAGATAAAGTGAAGCGAATTGCCGCAGCCTTGATATTCGTCACACTACATCTACCGAAGCACTGCAGGCGAAGTGCAACTGTTTAAAAGTGACGTGGTCGTTACTTCAAGCGCGGCGCGGCTAGGAAATGAAACCGACGTAAAGCCACAGAGCGGCCATGGCAAGCATCGCCGCACAATTGAACCAGCCGGCGAACCGAGCCAACGATGCAGGGACCGCCAGCCCGCACGCAGCCGGCGTGGCAGCATGTAATTGAACCAGGCAATTTTCGATCTGCTCCTGGTCGCGTGCCACACGCATCGTATAGAGTGCCATTGCGACGCTAGTTATCGCAGTTAAGAGCGTCTGAATCATAAAAACGATGGCAATAACGTGTTTTGCGCGAGGAACTATCGGAGCGTCAGCAGGTCGCGTCAGCACCCAGCCAAGCCCGACGACGCTGACAGTCAGAAACACGGTATAGAATTGTATGTAGAGCGACCAACTTGCCCGTACCGTCAAACTTAAATCCTCATGTCGACGTTTAAGGATCCAGTCGTCAGGAGACTCTTCCATTGGCGCGAGGATTGTGCCGAAGTCTTCCGGGTTTTAAAAGCAGAATAATTCGATCTAATCCGCTTGCATCTTCCGCATCACTTACCGTTCGTGCATCATTTTGTGATTGCCGTGTGAAGAGCAAAAAAGGTAGAATGCGCCCAGGGTGAAGGAGTATGCGACAACGCTCGCAATTTTGGCTCTTCTGTCAGCGACACTCGCGCTGGCTGAGGACTTCACAACCGTTAGGGGTAAGGTATACAAGGACGCCACGGTCCTCCGTGTCGAATCGAATGGGATTGTGCTTAAAACCAAAACGGGAATTTCCAAGGTCTATTTCGTTGAATTACCTAGAGACGTTCAGGAACGGTTTCGTCCCACTCCTACGAGGACCGCCACGGCACAACGCCAGCTCGAGCCGATAAAGGTAAAAGGCTGGGCAGCGGTGAAGGCAAATCCGACTGCGGTTATCAAGTTCTTTGTTGCCGGGATAACGATCATTGCGGGCGTGGTATTTCTTGTCGCCCGTCGCCGTTCTCAATGACAAGCAACTACAACGACACAAGGAAAGCCTGATGCCTTTACTGGTCTGCTCCCGGTCGACACTTGTCTAACACGATGCTCAAGCCAGGGGGCTTGATATGGTGTGGCAGATCATCTTCCGCGTCCCAGGGCGGCGAAACTGGCCATCGATTAAGACGCTTATCGATCCTAATCTCGTTTTCTGTCGGCGGGTCTGAAGCGTATTGAATCGCGGTAACTATGCGGAAATCGGTTCTATCTTCAGTCAACTTGAAGCAGACCAAATATGAGCTGCGATCGCGCTCTATCCCGGCGCCTGGACTGGTGAGTACAACGTGAAAGAGATAAAAAGGCCCATCTTTGTCTACAATGTCCACCTTCTCGAAGCTCGCTGAAAAGGAATGGGGAACACCATCCCATACGAAGAATTGGGCTTCTCTGCGTGCGGCATCGTCGTTGATAGCGCCATTAAAGATGCAGTCGAGACTTCCAGCATGCGTTTGGAATATGGCAACCAGTAGTACGGTCAGTATAATGGTGAACTGGCGCATAAGATTTGCCAGGGGTCTAATCTGCTTCGCTTCTCTCGTGACCGCTGCCCGATAAAGCAGACTCATGCAAATTCATTTTAGCGGGAAGTGCGACGTGACGCGAGCGAGAAACTTTTTGGCTCCTTGAAATCGCCTCGATACTTATGTTTTTCGACGGCGTTGCCAGCCGCATTTGGGCCGCCGTACCGCAGGAGAAAGTATCGGAAATGAGATCGACGGCGCGTTTATCTTTGCGCGGTCGCGTTTCGTAAACGCGCAAATTCTCATTTATAACGCTTCAAGTTTTATTACCGGATGATCCTACGGGTGTGAAAAACGTTATCGATACGCCCGGACGGTAACGCACTCACGATTGAAGGAGTTAAATGAAGAAAAGCGCTTTCCCAGCTACTCCGGTCCTGCGTCAACACCGTCCGAACGTCCTGCCGCTGAAAGGTGAAATCGATCTGCATGTTTCGCCTGCTGTCGCAGAGTCGCTTAACGCAATGGCCGATAAAAAACCAGAACGGATAGTGATAGATCTTTCCCGCGCGACTTACATTGATAGCGCGGGCCTGGCAGCTCTTATTTTAGCCATGCAAAAGGTCGAAGCCTATGGTGGCAAGTTTTTCCTCACTGGTGTGCACGAAACCATGCGGTCGATTTTCGAAACGTCGCGGCTTGATCAAATCTTTCAGATTCTCCCAGATGTAGATGCTGCACTCGCAGCGAGCTGATTCAAAGCGGTTTAAATAAAACTGTAGCCGCTGTGGCCACGGCCCTGCCGGCCCCGTTCTTCTATCGCGAGCAGTAGCGCCAAACCGCAGACCGGCCGCAGGCCGGTGGTTACAACATTATTGAACCACTCTAATCCGCGTTTACGATGCGGCGGGAAATGTCATCGATTCGGCGTTGCCAGTGTCCTGAGACAAAGGAGGTGTCATGCTGGCGTTTGCGAACAGATCGGAAATCACCGCCCACTTGGACATACCATCGTGCCAATACAACGCGTCCTTGGGAAGTTGGCCGCCCTTCCACATTTCTTCCAGGTGCGCCTTTTCGTAAGGCCCGCGTCGATGGCCTCGCATGTATACGTAGATGTCCACGGTTTTTCTTCAGTCCGGGAGAAACCGAGAAACGGTCAGGTCAGAGAGACGGTTCGGATTCGGAAGCGGTTGTGGTCGCCTCCGTTGGCAAATTTGTGCACGAATCGTCCATCCGCTTTCCAAAGAGATCCGCCGGGGGCAGCGGACGCTACATCAGATCGAGAGGTTGCAAACTTCGGGGGGGGCCGAAAATTTCGCGTAGAATGATCGCGCCGCGCAAACCAGATGTCGATGCAAGCAATGTCGCAATGTCCGTCTTAAGATTTGCGCCTTTGGGAACTGTGCGCGAAGCCGCTGCGTAGGTTTCCACCGGCGTTTTGAGAATTGGCGGCGATTCGATCGACAACGGCCCCTCGTGAACTTCGAACGCCGGGACAGTTGGTATTTTAGGCGGGAATATCTTCTCGACGCGTTTCGCAGATGCCGACGGAGGTCTCTCTCTCAAGATGACGACCGCTTTACGCCGTTCTTCCGGCGTTAATTTTTTCCACGGAGGCAGCGGATATGCCGTCGGTGGCTTTACCGGCGCCAGCGGTCTTGGTGGAATGTCTGTGCGAGGCACAACTGGCGGCGGTGGTTTCGACTGAGGCGGTTGGCCGAGCGCTTCGAGGAATTTGCGGATCCGTTCCTCGTCGGATTGTGCCGGTGCGCGCGGAATTGGCGTCAGGGTTCTGGGCTCAGGTTTCGGTGTGGGCTCTTTTTCCTCGTCTTGAGGCGTCTTGCGTGCCGATCGCCCCAGCAACTGAAACAAGCCGGCGAGAGCCAGAAGCAGAAGGAAAAGCAGGTTCACGAGATGGGCCGCTATCATTGGCTATCGCCTCGTTAGATCGTTAGATGTTAACTCGCACTGTCATTCTGAGCGGAGCGAAGAATCTCTGATTAATTCTTTCTGGGGCGACAATCTGGGATGTTTCGCTTCGCTCAACATGACAACATCAAGGCGGGCGCGCTTCAACGATTTAACCTTGCAACCTTTTAACCCTTTAACTCTCTGTCCGCGGTTTGTCTCCGCCGGCGATGGATTCACGCATCGAGGTGTCGGCCTGAACATTTTTCATCCGGACATAATCCATAACGCCGAGGTTGCCTGAGCGAAATGCGTCTGCCATCGCCTGAGGGACGAGCGCTTCAGCCTCGACCACTTTGGCGCGCATTTCCTGAGTTTTGGCCCGCATCTCCTGTTCGACAGCGACAGCCGCGGCGCGGCGGACTTCAGCTTTTGCTTGCGCGACGCGTTTGTCAGCCTCGGCTTGTTCGGTCTGCAATTTCGCGCCGATATTGTCGCCGACATCGACATCGGCAATATCGATGGAGAGAATTTCAAACGCCGTATTGCTATCGAGCCCTTTAGCAAGAACTGTCTTGGAAATCCGATCGGGATTCTCCAGCACTTCCTTGTAGGAATGCGCGGAACCGATCGCGCTGACGATGCCTTCGCCGACGCGCGCGATGATTGTTTCTTCAGTCGCGCCCCCGACGAATCGATCAAGATGCGAACGCACCGTCACACGCGCTTTGACCTTTACACCGATGCCGTCCTGCGCCACGCCATCGATGGTGGTGCGGCCCATGGTCGGATTGGGCGCGTCGATTACCTTTGGATTAATGCTCGTCCGAACCGCTTCGAGAACAGTTTTCCCGGTGCCTTTGGTAGCGAGGTCGATTGCGCACGCCCGATTGAAATCGAGTGTAATGCCTGCCTTGTCGGCGGCGATGAGGGCGAGCACCACATGGTTCACGTCGCCGCCTGCGAGGTAATGCGCTTCCAGCGGATCACTGCGCACATCGAGCCCCGCTTTCACAGCGGTGATGCGATTGTCCACGATCAAGCCCACCGGGACTTTGCGCAGCCGCATTCCGACCATCTTGCCAAGGCTCACCGGCGCATTTGCGATTCGTGCCCGGAGCCAGAGACCGAAAAAGTTAAAAAGAATGACCGCGAGTACCAATGCGAAGACCGCCAGCACCGCGACGCCAATCAGATAAAGCGATTCCATATCGAGCGAAGATTATCGGAAGAGAAACCAAGCGAAAAGGCCTAATTGCGGTGGTAGTTCGTCCTCGTTCTCGTCTTAGTCGTCGATGCGTCGCTACAGCCTCCCTTCGAGGATGACGACGACGACGACCACGAGATCGACTCGTCTCGGGTCGAGACTTCAAATCGTGCTCGGGGCGGGACTTGAACCCGCAAGCCTTTCGGCATACGCCCCTCAAACGTACGTGTCTGCCAGTTCCACCACCCGAGCATGAGAAGGTGACTTGTGAATGGTAAATGGAGGAGGCCAGCTCGCAAGCGCTTTTGCCACCCTTCTTAGCTTACTCCTGCTCCTGCTCGTGATCGAAAGCGGCAGTCGAGCGGCGCGCAGCGTACCAGTTCGGAGTCCCGCGTTCACGCGGCTGTGGACACGTCCGCCGGGATTACCGCCTAAAGGCGGAACTCCAACCCGATAGAGGGAATGAAATTGGGCGGGTACGCGAGTAGATTTCCGAATCGATTACGATTAGC